>NZ_CP124543.1:4993472-5305564 GCF_029953635.1 Halotia branconii CENA392
AATACTGCTCCCGACTCATCCAAAACAATCAGTTTTACTTTTGTTGGTAAGTAAAGTTGATTACCTGTGGAGTGTAACTGTAAACAAATATTAGTTTGTTGATTAGCTTCAGGGTTGATTTCTACAATCAACATTACAGGTTGGTCAATGATTGTAATACCCAAATCAATTAGTTTTGCTCTTCTGGTAATTGCTTCTGACTGATTGAGAAATGTTGCTTCAGGAGTTACTGCACTACGAAAGGCGTAAGCTGGTTGAGATTCCACTAAGTCCCACAAAGATTCAACAGTTTGCCAGCCAGCATCACATTGATTAGCAAACCACTGACTCAAATTCACCAGAGTCTTGAGTGGTGAAGTTCTTAGTTGTTCCAAGCGATCAATTAATGCTTCTAGCGGTTGTAGTTGGCTCAATGGCAATGTTTCTGTAGTGACATTACGGCTAAATCCTAGTAGTTTTGCTTCTTGCAGAGATTCGTCAATTTGCACCACAACATAACCCACTCGTTCTTCCCAAGTTTCTGGGGGAACTAGACATACTTGATCGTGCAAACTTACAGGGCGACACTCCAGACGACCAATCGAAGGAATCTCTAAATCAGCCACATTGGTACTTAATTGCATAATAGGATTCCAACTATCACTGGCTCCAATAGCAGTAGGAATTTCCATCATTTGCAAATAATCATTTACCACCGATACAGCTAGAGTATTCAGGCGAACTTGTTGCGCTTTTTCGGGAGTTGGCTGTTGATTGGCAAACTGTTGAGCAATTTTGCGTGCTGCTTGAGAAATCGGTAGAGGTAAAGCGAAATTATCTAGATCATAGGTGGTGTTATTCATATATCAATACCTCTTAATTAATGCTGCTATATACATATCGGCGGCATTCAATAAATTTATGCCACAAAATTATAAAAATATGCATTGATAAGGCATTGGGGAAGAAGGTTGTAAACTTGTTGATTTTTTTTAATGTTTATTTGTTTTTTCTAATTATCCAAGACTCATACCATTTCACGAAATTATTGATACAAATTACTTTTCTTACTCCCCCTGCCTCCGGTCACTGAGTTTCGACTGCGCTCAACTACCGCGTAGCCGAAGTGCTGCTTCCCCTGCTTCACGGCAGTTGCTCCTGGGGGGAACCCCCAAGACCGCACTGCCTCCCCTGCTTGCCCAAATGTATCAACTTTAAAGTGAAACGGTATCACGAGCGAATATCAAAGACTTACTGAACCCAAAAAGTTTTCATGCCCTATGCCCAATGCCCCATGCCCAACTACAACCAATTTCCAATCAACACATAAGCAGACCAAAAGCTGGGAGCGCGGTAATTGGGATGTTTTAGCAGTTGCAGTTGGGCGCGGCGCAGAGCTTCAGCTTTAGTAATATTGCCATCCTTGAGTTCTCTGTAAAAAGCACCTACAAATAAGGCTGTCGATTCATCATCAATTTGCCACAGGGATGCCAAGGTGCTGCGCGCCCCTGCTCTGACTGCTGCTCCTGCCAAACCAAGGGCTGCACGATCATCTCCTGCTGCTGTTTGGCAAGCGCTTAAAACTAACAGTTCTACTGCTCCTGGTTGGGTGTCATCCCGACTGCGAAGAAGAGTATCGAATTGGGTGACATTTATGGGACCGTCGGCAGCCAAAATAAAGGTGTTTTCAGCACGAGAACTAAACTGACCATGAGTTGCTAAATGGATAACATTAAATGGGGAAGTATTTACTTCGTTCTCTAATGCTTTGCGGGTGAAATCTTGATTCAACAAATTGGTTGTTGAGACTCCGGCGCTGGCAATGAGTTGAACTTCAGACTCAATGCCTGGCAATGGCGCAAAATTGGGAAAATTTGCAGGGGGCTGAGTTAAACCAGCAGTTAAGGCTCTCAGTTCCTGACGCACCAAGGGTTTGGGATTTTGGAGTTGTAGACCAACGCTGAGGGCGATCGCATATTTTTCTACTAAGAATTGCTGACCATCATAAAGTGATGACATTGGTAAATTACGCAATGCTCCATCCAGCACAAATACAAGAGTTTTCACTCCACTGGCTGATAATTCTGATTCAATGGGTTTGATTAGCCAATTATAAACTTGCTGCGATTGAATTTTGACGGCGTTAGTAGCAGTGGGATTGATCAGAGTTTTTCGCACTTTTGCGATAATTTTGTCTACTTCTTGGTAGGAAATATTGGTACTGTAATGCCGTAGAGGTTGGTTAGGAATTTTGACAATTACCTGGAATTGGTCGGGAAGAATAATCGGGTAAAGGATGGCAGCAGTGGGATTATCTTGATCTACTATTTGATCAAGGCTGATGCTATTTCCTTGTAAGCAAGCTTCTTGAAAGAAGTTATCTAATTCTGCTAACTGCAAGGCTTCAATCCGCTGGCGTGCTTTATCTAAGATTTTTTCATCTAATTTTCCAGACTGGGATTGGAGTAATAACTCTACTGACTGTCGATAGATCGGTTCGACACTGTCTCGAAAGTTAAATTGCACGTCTTGATTGATAGCTACTAAGTCACTGCGTAAAGTATGAATAGTTTCTACAGCTGCATCATAAGCGGCGATCGCTCCTTTAATATCTTTTTGTGCCTTTAGCAATCTAGCTAACTGCCACTCTAATCTATAGGCGATGTCTGATGCATTAGTTGTTTGAGCCAAAATTAATGCCTGTTCGGTGAGAGTTTGTGCCTCTGACCACTGGTGGGTTTTCTCGTATAAATGACCCAAACTCAAAAGTCCGTAAGCTTCGGCTCGTTGATCGCCTAAACTGCGAGATTGCTTGATGCTAGCAGCAAGTAATTTTCCTAGGTTCTGAGTGCTGATTGCTGAAACAGATTTGCGACTCAAAAATTCAACATCAGGACTGAGGACTTTCATCAAGCTTTGAGCATAGTTAATCTGAGCGTAGATGGCAGCACGGCTGGGAGGAAGTTGGTCAAGTTGAGATTGAATTGATGTTAATAAAGGTTCAATTTCTGCTAATTGTTTTGTCTGGATTAGTAGGCTGAGTTGATTGAGTTGGGCTTGAACTTTAGTGATGGGTGAGGGTGAGACTTGAAATGTTTTTTGATAGTAGGCGATCGCTTCTGGATCTTGTTGACGTATCCGTGCGTTGTTTCCCAAACTAAAAAGACTTGCGCCAATTTGTGTACGAGATTGCAGACTTTGAGCAATCTTTAGACTTTGTTCTAGGGCAAGGCGGGAGTTTTTTTGATCTCCAGCAACTAAAAGGGCATCACCAAGCGATCGCCATCCTACTGCCTTTTCTACTGAATCTGGTTGAGATTGTAATTTTTGAGTTGTCTTTTCGAGTATTTCAACTGCCCGACGGTAAAATCCTTGAGTTCGCCATGCTTGTGCTTGATTGATCTGCGATCGCACTACGCCACTATGATTTTCTGTTTGCTGGTAAATTTTCGCTGTTTGTTGCCAAGTTGCTAATGCTTGTTGTGTCTGTCCCATCGCTAGTTGCAGACGACCTTGAATATCCAGCGATTGAGCTAAGAAATTTTGGCTTTTTTCTTGTCCTTTTAGCAAATTTAAGCTTTCTGTAATTGTCTGCTGCGCCTGAGTCCATGCACCCAATTGTTGATAAGCAAGAGATAAGTTGCTTAGGGTAGTAGCTAATCTCAGATCATCTCCTTGTTGCCTGTATTTTTGGGCTACCTGCTGTAATACTTGCGCTGCTTCGGCAAAACGTCCAGCATCGTATAACACTTTGCCTTGTTGCAAACTTGTAATATTTACATTTTTCTGTTGGGATAAAGAGGTGGTCACATCTGGAACTTTTGCTAATACAGGAGAAGCGAGGACGCACAGCAAAGCTAACAAAAAATACAATAGTAAATGTACTGTTGCCTGTTGCCTGTTGCTTGTTCCCTGCCCAAAGGGCTTGGTCATAACAAACCCTCCAATTCAGCAAACTTTCGTAAGCGCGGTAAGCACTGACGCTGATAAAAACTGCTTAATGTAGGAATTGGTAAGCCAAATTCTTGAGATAATTCTTTCCAACTCACTTCTGGGGGTAAGCGTTTGAGAATTAATACCTGACAATTTACCTTTGGATGCCCTTTAATATGAGTATTACTTAGTTCCCCATCTGAGTCTTTTTTAACCCATATCTCCAAATGTTCTAAAATCGGGGGAACTTGAGGAGTAGCTGGCAGGTTATCTACAGGGTCAATAATTTCACTGTTTCCACTCGATCCAAATTGGTGAACCTTAGGAGTAACGATTGTAGCTTGTTCTCGGTGCTGGTTTAGATAAAAGTCTTGTAGTCTGCGTTTGAGGTAAGCATTTAACCAAGTAATCACACTGCCATAAGTAGGATCATATTTTTGTCCTGTCAAACCTTCGCAAATGTTACGACAAAAATATAACCAAGTTTGTTGTAATGCATCTTGATAATAAGGTGTATTTTCCCTCCAAAGTCTTTTGGAAGTCAAGCGGATGATTTGCGTGAGTAGCTTCTGACGCTGAGGGCTTCCAGGTGGATGCCCACAGACTTGGGCAGCTAAACAGCGTAGCTGTTCATCAAATTCAACCATGTTAAACTCTTGGCGAAGAAAGCAAGAATATTTTAGTATTGCGTATAATAATGCTTGAGATAATTACCCTATATCGTGATAGTAGCTTTTTTTGGCATTATTCTGATCAAAACAATTTTATAGCAATCCTATTTCAGTTGTAATAATTCTCTTTTTAACTAACCGCCAAGAATAGAGTCAGGGAATTGCTGGCGATCGCCTGCTACATACCAAATTTGATACCAGTAGTTATTGAGAGGACTTACGCAAAACTAGACACTGTTTTCACTAAAAATGAGTTTTTTATACTAAGTAGCTTTAATAATATTTATAAATAAATAAACAGTAACGATTATCTGCTGTTCGTTCATAACTCAATTTATCAGCGATCGCCGCCATAATTTTCAACCCGCGTCCCCTCTCTTGATGATTTTCTTCAAGTGCAGATGTTGCTTGTAATTGTTTCTCTAAATCAAAATCTTCACTTTGAGATAATATATGTATTTCTATGTGTTCATTTGAGCGCAAAACTGTTATTTCGATGGGAGTTTCTCTAGGCAAATTTCTATGCCCGTGTTCAACAATGTTAGTAAAGCCTTCTATTAGTAAGGTTTGACATTGCCACCAAATTTGTTGGTTAGGTATAGGTGGTTGATTAATTTGCTCAAACCAAGATAAAACATTAGATAATAGTGCTAAGTCTGTATTAAATTTTAAATTAATTTGATTATTCACTTTTTCGTTACTGCAATATTTAGCTTCAATGATATGCGGAAAATATTTTATTTAATTTGAGTATATTCACTATACATTACTCTGGAAATTATGGGTAAGTTGAAATTGGGTGCATCCCAGTTTTTATTTTCCAATGAGATAATAACTGTCATTGCGAGGAGGAACGACGAAGCAATCGCATCGACTCGCTCTTAGTTGGAGGATTTTGCGATTGCTTCGCTTCGCTCGCAATGATATTCAAAAAAGTGGGATGCTCCCGTTGAAATTAATCAATTATTAAATTGTCTTTCTATTTATTCAGATATAATTTATGGTAAAAATTCTAGTTATTGATGATGACCCAATTGTAAGGACAGTACTCAAAAGAACACTCCAGAATCAGGGTTATGAAACTACTGTTGTCAACAATGGCGAAGAAGGAATTGCTCAAGCGAAACTACTACGTCCCGCATTGATTATTTGTGATTGGATTATGTCACAGTTAGATGGATTAGAAGTGTGTCGCCAAATTAAAGCAGATCCACAGTTGGCAACTACTTTTTTTATTCTGCTGACTGCTAAGGGAGCAGCGCTGGGAGAAGAAGCAGATAGAATTAAAGGACTAGATGCTGGAGCCGATGAATTTATCTCTAAGCCAATAGAGATGAATGAATTAAAAGCACGGGTAAGAGCAGGACTTAGACTATATCAATTAAATCAAGATTTACAAAGCCAAAAGCAAGTTTTAGAAACACTTAACCAAAATTTGCAAACCCAAAAACAAATTTTAGAAGCAGAATTAGCTGAGGCTGCTGACTATGTGCGATCGCTTTTACCTTTGCCTCTTACAGGATCAGTAACCACAGAAGCCTTGTTTGTTCCCTCAGCACAATTGGGGGGTGATTGCTTCGATTATTACTGGTTGGATGACGAGAATTTAGTAATTTATCTGTTGGATGTATCTGGACATGGGGTAGGTTCTGCTTTGCTATCTGTGTCTGTATTGAACGTTTTGCGATCGCAATCTCTACCCAACACTAATTTTTACCAGCCTAGCGAAGTCTTAAAAGCTCTTAATCATGCTTTCCAGATGAAAAACCACGGTGATAAATACTTCACCATTTGGTATGGAGTTTATCACCGCATCAAACATCAACTCATCTATGCTAGCGCCGGACATCCCCCTGCTTTACTGCTATCTGGTACATCTGCAAACAGCTTGCAAGTTAAACAACTAAACTCTTTTGATTTACCTATAGGCTTTTTGCCTGATATTCACTTTCAAAATGCTGTGTTTGAGATTGAAAAAGATAGCACTCTCTATATTTTTAGTGATGGAACTTACGAAATCAATCAACCAAATGGAAAAATTTGGGGACTTAATCCTTTCATTGATTTACTAATCAATGAAAACAAGATAAATAACTGTGTTCTAAAACAAATTTTAGAACACATTTTGTCATTAAATGACCAAACTAATCTTGAGGATGACTTGTCATTACTTAAATTGTACTTTGGTTAAGCTAGTGAAACTTAGAGACAAAAATTGAACATTAACTAATAGCTTATTTAGTTGTCATTATTTGACGATTAAAGTCATCTTGATCTACAAAAGTTTGAAAAATTCTATCTATTTTAGTCAATTCAAACAACATTTTAACTTGGTCACTAATAGAGCAGATAAAGAGTTTAGCGTTGGCAGTTCGTGTCATTTGCATGGCTGACACTAAAGCACCTAAACCAGAACTATCGATGAACTTAACTTCTTTCATATCAATCAACAAAATCTCAGTGCCGCTATCTAAAATTTCACTAACTTCACGACGTAACTGATTACCTCTAATCCCATCAAAAATTCCATGAGGTTCGATTACTTTGACAGCCATATTCATAATTTATTCGTCCTGATTTATCAATAATTTACATTTTACTATTTTGGCATTCGCTTATTAGAACCGCAAGGTCAAGCCGAAAATTAAGTTTAAAAAACCATCGAATTTTTTAGTTTATTTTTACTCTGAGCTAATGCAGTAAAGAAACTAGCATCAACCCATTGCCGAGAAATTTCAAAAGCCTCAAAATAACCTTCTTTTTGTCCCAATTCCCGCGCCCAAAATCGAGATAACACGAGAATTGCGTCAAGCTGCATAAACGTTTTGTTAGTTTCTGATTCGTAACAACCAATAGCTGCTATTTTTTCTTCAATCACTGAAGTAATATCTACAAAAAAGTTTGGCTCAAACCCGCGTAAGAAGACAGGAGGAGCTGAATACCACAAAGGAATGTTTCTGCGGGTAGCAACATTAGAAACTGCGATCGCACACACTTCGTGATCTCTATGTCCATATTTCTCTGGTTGTGGTGCGTGAGTAATAATCAAATCAGGGTGACTATTTTTAATAGCTTCTTCAACAACTTTAATTACTGCTTGTGTAGAAAAGTTACACTCCTCAAGAGCATAAAATTCATAAGTTGCACCAATGATTTTACCAGCATCTTCTGCTTCTTGATGACGTGTACCCTTAACCAATGAGCTAGAAAGATTACCTTCAGTCAAAATTAGACAGTGAACATTCCATCCAGCTTGAGACATCAAACGTAGAGTCCCAGCAGCAGGTAAAACTTCATCATCAGCATGAGCATAAACTGTGAGAACAGTTTGCTGATTAATATGGTTCAAGTTGAGATGTGTGTTCATAAAAATTGATTGATCAATGACTAACAACAACTATTCTTTTGCAGGTTGCCAAACCGAGGCGCGGATAATAACCCACAATAGCAGTAAGTTATAAATAGCCCACGCACTATTTAGGAGGTGAATCCAAGGATTATGAAGATGACCAATTGCAAAGCGGTAAATGCTCCACAAGATTCCTAAAATAGTTAAGGCAAATATAACCAATTGCGGCCAGACAAGCCGGAGATAAATACCAGATTGCCTCTGCTTAGGAGTGACTTGAAAGTTGAGCTTTTGTCCGGTAAATACACTCCAAACAGCTTGAATTAATAACGGAAATAAAGCGATCGCATATTGCTCAGAACGCCAAACTTCCCTAGCCGGAATGCCCCAAGTTGCTGCTAAAAATGTTAGGCGGTTGATGATAAAAGCTGGGAAAAAGTGTATGGCAAAATCAGAACCGTAGGTTTTAACTGGAACAATTTCTGTGAAAAAATAAATTATTGGGCAAGAGATAAAAATCAGTGTGGCAAAACCAGAAAAATAACTATACATCGTCTTAAAATATTGTAGACGTTGCCAAAATGTTAACCCTGGTTTGGTGAGAGGATTTTCTCTCAGTAAAACTTGAATAGTTCCTTGCGCCCAGCGTAATCGCTGTTTCAAAGTAGAACTTAAATCATCAGGTGCTAAACCTTCTGCTAAAAGTTCATTGTGATAAATAGATTTCCAACCAGCGCCGTGTAGACGCATAGCTGTATTCATATCTTCTGTAATACTGTTGCTGGATACACCACCCACTAATTGAAATTCATCTAATCGTTTTTCATCTTTGGTAAACTCATCAGCAAAATATTGTAGTCCTACATTAATCAATGCTTCCCGTCTAAGAATCGCATTGGTTCCTGTATAAAAAGCAGCATTCATGCCATCTTTGCCTTGTTGAAGCGGCCCATAAAATAAACTGGCTCGATGTCCAAAAGGATCACCAGCAGGAATATTGTAAAAATCTTGGGGTGTCTGTACAAAACCAATGCGGTTTTGCTCATATTTACCAATAAAAAGATTGTATGTGTAGAAATAAGGCAAAACTCGCTTGAGAAATTGGGGTTTAGGAATATGATCAGCATCTAAAGTCAGAATAAATTCTCCCGCAGTTTCTCCAGAGAAAATCGCATAATTGAGGTTTCCTGCTTTTGCATGGTGAGCAACCCCAACAGGTTTAGGACGAGCAATATAACGAAATCTTGCCAGTTCAACCAATTCCAGTTCTTTTCGGTGAATAGCTGTTTTTAAAGCTTGTCGTTCAGTATTTAAGCGTTCAGCAATACTCTGATGTTCTGGCGGTAGCCACAAAATCAACTGTCGCAGACTTTGGACAAATAGTTCAGCAGCCGTTTTATTCTGACTTGGAACTAATGATAATTCTTGTAACCATTGTTCAGCAGCTTGAGTCTGATCTTGCAGATTTTCCAAGCTTTGCAAGCGTTCTACTAACCGAGAGCGTTCTGCATCAATTTGATTTGCTTCTTGTTGTAGTAGTGGCGAGTGCAAATCTGCAATACACAACTTTTCTGTCATAGTTCGCATCGCCGCCGAATTGCCATCATCCAGCACATAAACGCGCAACTTAGTTGCAGGATAATCTATTCCTAAAGCCGCCTGAGCAGTTTGTTCTACAATTTCTGGTGGCTCGTTATAGCAGGTGATAAATACATCTACCGTTGGCCAGTCAGTTCGCTCTAGGGGTGGGGTCATCTGATCAAGTGACTTCACCTGTCTAACTAAAGGTCGCCACAATCCCAGAACAAACATCACACCGCCGAAATAGCTATAGATTTCTGCTATGAGCAAGGGAATCGACAGCCACAGTGCATCAAAATTAATAGAATGAGTGATGCGCCATTGTAAATACCAGATACCAAAAATTAAATTGATTTCTGCTAGATAGCGAAACAACAGCGTTCTTTTTTTGAGTATTGAGCGACTGTTACCAGAAAAGTTGACGGAATTATCAATAGATATAGAAGTCATTTTGATACCAAAAATAAACTTACAGCAGGAATTGGTAGTTAGAAGTAAAACACGGTTCTATAGTTAGCTTTTGTAATCAGTGACAAACTGCTGTAAACAAGCTGCAAGGCGGTTAAGGCGATCGCTATGTTTGGGGTATTTCATATTACACGATTGGTAAAATCACACATGATTATCTCTGTCATCGCTATTGCAATCGTCAAAACTAAGTATTCCCTAGTTCAATTTGTAAATAACAGGTTTACTTAAAGGAAGGAAAAAACAAGGAATGGCACGAAGTTAAAACAAAACCTCACATTTGGCTCTTTTCTAGCGCTTTGTGTCTCCGTGCCTTGTGGTTAAATAAATTTCAAGAATGTATTCGTCAATTATTCTTTGACAGCCTACTATTTTGAGACTCTGGTATTTTCACTACTAGACCCCCAGTAACTTCCGTAACTATCCGAAATTAACCTAACTTTTGATTTCGCCACCCTTGGTAGACCACGACCTGAATCTCCTTGAGTAATAGTTTGCCACCACAGAGATTTCATCGCAGCAATTGGACGAATTAAGGGTTGGCGATTCATAACTGTATACAACAAAGATTGCAAAATCATACTGTTGGTGCTGTTTGTAAAACCAATTGCTGTTTTGCCTGTAGTTTCATAAAAGCCTTCATAGAAACCCGCTAAAGGGTTATATAAGTCAGTTACACCTTGGAGTAATTTTTGACTGTATTGATTCTCTGGTAGTAGCGCATGATAAGCAAAAGCTACTGCTGTACTTACCATTCGCCCTTTAGCTACAGTCTGCCCATCATCTCCTAAAGCTGACCAAGGCTTACCTTGTCCGATAATGGCGCTGTGGACGGTGTAAGGTTTGCGGTCTATGAGGGTAGTAGCCGAGGCTGTGAGAATTTTAGTGCGACGGTAACGTTCGGCTTGCGCTTGAAAAACTGGCTCAAAGAGCGATCGCATTTTTGGATCTAGTCCAAACTCTAAGCTGTAAAGTAAAAAAGGATTGCTAACTGTGTATTGGTTAACTTGGGAATTGGTATCTGTGCGCTGGCGTTGAATAGCAACTTTCACTCCTTCTACCAATGCAGTTTGATATTCACCCCCAACAGCAGAACCTGCAACATCAAAGCCCCATAATTGAAAAGCACGCGCCGCATATTCTTCATAACCTAAGCGGGTTTCAGGCTTAACGCGGGTCAAGTATCGCCCTTGTTTATCTTTGGTGACAGTAGCACTGGATAAAATACCATCCCGGACGACTCGCAGGTATGACCAATCTAAGACAATTTGATCAACTGCTTTGGTGTACTCTGGATGATAGCTTTTTAAGTTATACAGTGCTGCCAACATTCTGCCTAAATCAAGGGCTGACCAACCGTTACCTTGGGGAAGTGAGTTACCGCCGTAATCAACGGGTTGGAGCGATCGCGTATCATAACCTCTATTAGGTAATTCGCCAGCAAATAAGGGCAGTTTACCTAAAGCTCCTAACAGATGGCGAGTGCGCTGGTCAAATTCCTTTGCAGAAATAATATCAAGCGATCGCGCTGCATGAAGTGCGGCTAAATAATCTCCCAATCCCCAAAGAGTTGCTCCTTTAAAATCGCTGCGATCGTCAATTAGTCCACTCTTGGAATGATAATTTGCTTGAAAATATCTCCATGCTGCCTCTGCATAACGCCTTTCCACTACTGTTAAAGGTCGAGTTAGTTTGAAGGTAGATGACTCTGGACTATCCACTGGAGGAATAGGTGCAACTGTTACTTCCTCAACTTTAGAAGTGTTCGTTGGTGGAGTGGGTGCAACTGTTACCTCTTCAACTTTAGAAGTATTAGCGGGAGTTGGAGTTTGAGTTGTCGGTGTTGGTGCAGGTGTCGCCGCAGTATTATTACTCGGCGGTTTAACTGGTGTATTAGCAACAGCAGAGGCAATTAACGGGCGATTTCCTCTAGCTTTGTAATACAAAATCTCCAAAATTAACCCGTTGGTATTGCCTGTTAAAGCTTTGTTTGGTTGCTTCGATTCTTCATAAATGCCAGCATAGTAACCACTTTCATCAGGACTACGAAGATCCTTAACTGCATCAAAAATCTTTTGGGCATAAGCATTATCTGGGAAAAGATACCGCCAACCAAAAGCCGCCTTGGTACTCAAACTGCGAAATTGCGGGTAAGGTTGGTTGTTGTCTGTAATTGTTGCCCAATTTTGCCCGTTAGCGTAAACAGTGTTGTAAAGAAAATAAGGTGCTTGGTCGATGTTGTCTTCTGTCACCGCCGTTAACTGACCTGTAGCATCGTACCGTCGCTTCTGCACATCCAAAACCCTAGCGGCAAAATCAGCTAATTCACCTTGCAAGCCAAATTCGATGCCATCGAGGATATAAGATTCGCTAACAATGTAATTATTCGCGTTAGTGCTTTGGAAATCGCGTGTATCAACAGGAATTTGCACACCGTTAATTTCCACCATTTTATATGGTTCAAAAGCCAGAGCTTTGGGTGCAGAAAAACCCCAAAGCTGATAACCTCTTGCGCCATATTCTTCGTAACCGAGTCGTCCTTCTTGCACTAATAATGTTTTGCCATCGGGTAAAACAGTAGCACCGTAAAGTTGTTCATCTTTAAGCGATCGCCCTACCTGCCATTTTGCTACAATTCCTTTGAGCCAATCATTATATTGTGGGTGGCAAGTACGAATCACATCAAACGCCGCTAATATCCGACCTATATCTAAAGCAGACCAACCAATACCCCTTTCTATAGGATTATTACCATAATCAACCATCTGCCCGGTAGCTGCATTGTAAACTTTATTCGGTAAGGCATCTTCAAATAATTTAAGACTGCTCAGACTCGTCAAAAACTTATTCAAACGAGAGTCAAAGTCTGCTTGGTCAGTCAGATTCAACCATCGCGCCGCATTCAACGCCATGAGGTAATTCCCCATATCCCAGAGCGTACCGGAAGGATAACCCCCAG
The DNA here is from genome assembly GCF_029953635.1 of Halotia branconii CENA392. NCBI lineage: Bacteria > Bacillati > Cyanobacteriota > Cyanophyceae > Nostocales > Nodulariaceae > Halotia > Halotia branconii. Next base: position 5,006,413 of record NZ_CP124543.1, read on the forward strand.
TAGAATTAGTAAATCCTGTTGCTGGCTGATAATTTTTCACAAAATATTGCCAAGCCTCACGAGCATAAGTTTGTTCTTCAGGCGTGAGCGGGGCAGTAATATTGCTACAACTACTAGAATTTTGCGACAAAACTGGTGTCGGGATATAAAACAACAATTGCAAAAATGTCCCAACTAGGAACAATGCAATCCATCTCCACAGTTTTTGTTGATGGTGCTTGTATAGCATATACCAATAAGGGATTAAATATTAGAATTTTCAAAAATTGAGCTTTATCGAACACCTCGAATAGCACAATTAAGAGCTAATTTGTAAACTCCAGTAAAGTCCTCGTCTTGTATACTTTTTAGGAATTTGAGCCATTAATGTACTTATTCGCTGAAACTCAAACCTAGCAAGAATTTGAGTATTTTTGAGATTTTCTTTACGAACCAAATCTAAGAACATGGGTGGAAATAATCGTTATTTTTACATTTTTGTATTCCAGTAACTTCTACACTGTATGCATATCATTTGGATGTTAACTAGAAAAATTTGTGAAATCAGCGACAAATACACTGAAAATATGAAACTTACGTACAAAATTAAGTAAATATACGTAAGATTTATGCATATTCTTCTTTAATTTGATTAAAAAATAATTAAGAATTTACTAATTAGGCTTGTATGTTAAAACAAAGTATTAATTTTTCAGTTAATAGGTATTTGACATGGTATCAGTAAGTGAAGACTTTTTATCGGATTAGTATAAATAAAGTGACTATTGAATTCAACACCAGCCTTGGTGAGGGAGATTGGGTTTCAACCGTCGGAGGATGGCGGTGTGATGCTCTACTTATTCCTGGTGCACAACTCGAAGCTCTTTATTATGATGGAATAAAAGCTGATACGAAAAGCTTTACTATTGAAAGTTCTATTATTCGTTGGTCAGGAAGTCTCAAACCCAAAGAGCTATTGGTAAGACTGTCTCTGACTAAGGACTTACCTAAATTAGAAGAAGAAAAGCTTCAGTTAGAAAAAGATAAATTGAACCTAGAAAAACAAAAATCATCAATAGAAACCAAGTGGAAAGTGTTAACAGCGATAGGTGCAATTGTTAGCAGTCTCTTGACTTTAAGTACTACATATTTTGTAGGACAATCTAAATTAGCGACATCCTTGGCTCCACCTAGAGTACATACTTACTCCAGTGCAATGTCAATACCTGAAAATAGATGTATAAATTCTCTAACAAAAAGTCTGGAAAATTATGGTCTGCAAAATGTTACTACAGTTAATAAGGGTGTTTATGCAACTAAGGAAAATTACAATATATTTGTAGGATGTGATACAAATACCAAAGCCATATTCCTTGTAGTAAGTGGACCTGAAGACGCTGAAGCTAAACAAATAAGAGAAAATATTAAGGTTCTATTGCCATATTAATATAAAAATAATTGATGTAAAGTTATGCAAGCTAAATTTCAAGAGCAACTGTCTCCCTCCGATGCCGAAGTAATTTTGGAACGTTTGCCTGAAAGGATTCGAGAAGCTCTGGTTGCTCGTGCTACTAAAATTGAATATCCAATCGAAGCAGTAATTGAAATGGCGATCGCCAGTTTACTGGATACGGAAGCATTAGGCTTTGCAGATTGTAAACCAGGGCGTGGACAGTAAAGTAGTAACGCAATTATACTCGGTAGCTCATAACAAAGTAACAACAAGCGATCGCAAACTGATTTATCCTGCAAATCAGAAAATCATCATATCGAATGGCTCTAAGAAAATAAAGATGACAAGGTGAGAATGAGACATCTTCAACAATAAGGCCATTGGGTGCAGATATTACTGTTTGCTTAACTGTCGCACGTCTAATATCGTGTTCTGTTGACTGTTGACAGTCAACAGCCAACGAATAATACTAATTTTTAACGCCAGCCCAAACTGTAAGCGGCTTCCCAACTTGCTTATAGAGAAAACTTTCTCAAATCACCTCATTATTGTTAGCTGTGAGAGATTTATTCGGTTACAGACAGTGATACTTAAAATTTCACCCGTAACTGTCCTGTTAAAGAGTTACCGCTGTAGGTACTTCCTGCCGTCTCCTGATTCCGTACATTACTCAGGCTATAGCCAAGATCTGCTTCTATGTTGGGCGAAAATTTGGCTGTACAGCGAGTTTGATAAGTATTGGCGTTATCAAATTCACCATTAAGTCGCTGCTGCCCTAAATTGGCAGATAGCCGACAGCGCAAGAAATCGAACAGTTGTCCTTCCCAAGCTAATTCAGCGTTGTAAACTAAAAAATCTGGTGGAGAAAAATAGCCACTGCTACGTTCTACATTGCGATCGTAACTCCATGTGAACACATTAGCTGCTACAGAAAATTGTCCAAACTTACGTTCTAGTCTGCTAAAAGACTGAATCTCAGAATTGCGATCGCTGTAATTACCCAAGCGTAACGAAGAAAACAAGCTTGTATCCCGGTCAATCTGCCAATATAAATCAGGCCCAAAGCGCCAAGTTGTAATTTGATTTTCTAAAGTTTGAGCATTCGCTTTATAAGAACTTTGTTCTAAGTTTGCTGATATTATTAAACCCGAAACTAATCGACCTGAAGCAGAAACCTTTAGTGGCAAAATAGAAGATTCAACCTTAGTATTGAAATTTATAGCTGTAGGTAAACGGTCAAAAACATCAACACCTGCTGCTGCTTGTAGCGTTACTTGACCCACTTTTCCTTGCCAACCAATTTGTAAAGGAATATTGGTAACTGATTCCACACCTCTTTGCTCGAAATAGTCTAAACCTGTTTTGAAAAATATTTTGTTGCCATTATTTAATTTAAACTGAACTGTTGGTTCAATTAATAAATTATGTTGACCAAAGTTATCGTTATCATTTTGAAAATCTATTTGTAGATTTTCAAAAACGGCAAATGGCTTAACTAGTTCCGTAGAAGTAGATGATGGGTTTAATTTATCGGGGATTTTGGGCGATACTGGTGGTATTGGTGGAGGTAATTGTAGCCCTGGATTAAAGTTTTCAGGTGCAGCAATCAAAATAGGTTTTTGCTTTAATTGATCTAAATGTATTGTTGGGTAACTCTCATTATCTTGGGAATCAAATAAATCAACTTTTTTCAATTCATCAGTAGAAGTAACTTTTTCTGATAACTTTGAAAGTAAATTTAAGCTTTCATGTGTTGTAGCAGCTTGTAAATTAGTTTCTAATAATATCCAAATACCTAAACCCCAAACTATTATGAATTGAATCTGTAAGTATTTCCAAAAATACTTAGGATATTTGTATCGATATACAACGTTACAATCAACACTATTCACCATATTAAAATATCATACTTTATAATATAAACAAACAATATCATCATTAATTTTCTTTTTTCTCTTCCATCACTACTCGAAAAAAGAAAATAGTAAAAAAATGAAATTATCTAGAAGTGTAAAATGGTTTGAATTGATTCATCGCATTAATTAAATGATTGAAAACTAGAAAGAGTTCGGAACTAAAAACAATATTTACCCAGAAAAATAATTTCCGTAACGCGTTGGCTCACCATCTACTTTTCCCACACTACCTAAGATTGTGCATTTCTCACAAGCCTAACACCTGCATTGATTTTTCCAGCACTTCTTTAGGACGAAATGGTTTAGTTAGATATAAATCTGCACCAACCTCCATTCCTTTCTGCTTATCAAATTCTTGTCCTTTAGCTGTCAAAATCACGATATAAATATCAATCATTTGCAGTTCGTGTTTGACAATGTGGCAGACTTTCAAACCATTCATTTTAGGCATCATCACATCAAGAAAAACTAAGTTTGGTTTTTCTGTTTTAATAATTTCGAGAGCTTCTTCGCCATTTCTAGCAGTTAAAAGTTCAACACCTTCATCTTCTAATGCTTCTAGGGCTTGTTCCATCAAAATCACGATGTTGGGTTCATCATCAACAATCAAAACTTTCTGAGTCATAAAATCTCCAAGTTTGAGGATAAAAAACATAGGTTGAAGCGAGTGTTACTGATCGGACAGCATAATAAAGAAGACATTTTCTAACTCTTTCTCAAACCTAAGAGTTTTCACCATTTCGGCTTCTTGAGAGAAGATAGAATCAATGATAATCATGTCAGGCTTGGCTGAGAGAGCTTTATTAATGCATTCTTGAGGATCAGAGGCTTCAATTACGTTATAGCCCTGAGTTTGTAATACATCCGATATAGTTTTTAAAGTTGATGCATTTTTATCTACAACCAATACCTTTTTACTAGAAGTACCCTGGTAAAGCAGGGAACCAATTTCGTTGAGGAGTTGCTCTGTATTGATAGGTTTGGTGAGATAGCGATCAATACCAATGTGATAGCCCCGTTCTTTGTTTTCAATAATTGACAAAATGATGATGGGAATGTCTGCCGTTTGGGGATCATTTTTGAGGACAGCTGCCACATCGAAGCCATTGATTTGAGGCATCATCACATCCAAAAGAATCAAATCGGGACGAACTATTTTGATTTGATGAATTGCGTCCACGCCATCTTTTGCTTCCCGGACTTTGTAACCTTCATTTTCTAGTTGTTGACGCAATAGTTCTCGAATATTGGCATCATCATCAACAACTAAAATGGTTTTGCGGTTTTCGTTCAGTATAGTGTTTGTGGTAATGACATGTTCTTTAAGTTGTTTGACCAATGCATCCAGGTTCAGTTTGCTACTGGTTTTGTTGTCACTTTTGTAGGTGGGAATAATAAATGAAAACGTGCTGCCTTTACCCGCTTCACTTTCTACCCAGATTCTACCACCATGATGATCGATAATTTGTTTACAGATGGGCAATCCTAGTCCTGTGCCTTTAGGTTTATCGGTGAGAGTATCGCCAACTTGACGGAATTTCTCGAACACTTTCGGCTGATCTTCAAATGTAATGCCAATACCTGTGTCAATGACGCTAATGCAAACACCGTCATTCTTTTGTTTAACGCGACAGACTACAGAACCGGATTCGGTAAATTTAACGGCATTAGAAATTAGGTTAATTAAGACTTGCAGTAGACGATTGCGATCGCCTACTATTTGAGGAAGTCCGGGTTCAATCTCAGTAATTAACTGTAAACCATTAGTTTCAAACAACGCCCATGTAGAATTGGTTGCCCAATCAACTAACTCACTAGGATCAAGGGGCTGCATTTGCCATTCCACTTTACCGGCTTCCATCTTGGCAATGTCCAAGACATCATTAATTAAAGATGTTAACCGTTCTGCTTCAGACACAATAATATTGAGATTGTCAGCCACCCGTTTGATTGTTTTTTGCAGCTTGCGGTCTTCGACAGCAATCATCGGGAACACATCAGTTTCTAGCTTTTCTTTAATAATGGACGCAAAACCGAGGACAGAAGTTAATGGTGTCCTCAGTTCATGGGAAACTGTGGAAATGAAATCAGTCTTCATCTTGTCGATTTCTTTTTCCGCTGTTACATCTCGAATCAGTAAAGCAGAACCGAAGCAAGCGGCTGGTTCGTTGGCCGCCGTTTTTTTGAATATAGCGGTGGCTACTGCTTGACCAATACGTTCCTTCGCCAAAGCAACTTCGGCCACAAACACCTCTTGGGGATGAGACTGAGTTCGGTCAATTAAGGCTGCTAAACCGGATATTGGCAGTTCCCGGTAGTGTCCATTGAGGGTAGTGTCTGGTAATCCATGCATGGCTAAAAAGGCAGGATTGAAGTGGGTGATTTCTCCTGCGGTATCTGTTACCAAAAGACCATCGGCTAAGTTGTCCAAAATGGCATTTAACCCTTGGGCTTCGGCGAGCGTATTTTGCAATGCTGCCGTCCGTTCTGCAACTCTGGCTTCCAGTTCTTGATTTAGTTGCCGCAGAGCGACTTCTGCTTGTTTGCGGGCAGTAATGTCAGTATTAATTTCCAGTATGGCGCAGGGTTGACCAAGGAAGTCCCGTTGTAATGTCCAACGACTCTGAACTGTGAGCAGTTTGCCATTGCAGGTGAGGTGTTCGACTTCTCCTTCCCAATTACCTTGCTGCAATAAATCGGCGATGATTTCTGTTTTTGGCTTGGGAAAGGTTTTAGTGATAAAAGTGTAAATACATTGGTCTTTGACTTGCTCACGGGTCAAATTGTAGAGACTTTCTGCACCTTGATTCCAGTACGAGATTCTGTCAGTTATGTCGCGTACAATAATGGCATCGCTGGAATGATTTAACATATCTAATAAACGTTGATTTTCGGCTTCTGCCAGCTTGCGATCGTGAATATTAGTACAAGTGCCAATCCATTCTCTAATGCTGCCATCTTCTTTCAGTACAGGAGCGCCACAGACCGAGAAGTAGCGATAATTACCATCTTTACCAAGTAATCGATATTCGGTTTGATAAAGACTCTGGTTTGCTACAGCTGCATTCCAAACTTCTGTAGAGTGGGAACGGTCATCAGGATGAACCGCATTGAGCCAGCCCCACCCATCGACTTCTTCTTCAGTCTGCCCTGTATAAGCTATCCAGGTAAGCATGTCACAGCTTATCCCTAATCCTTCCGGTGCAGCCCCCCAGACTATTTGGGAGCTAGCAGTTACTAAAGAGCGATATCGTTCTTTTAGTCGTTGATTTTCAGCTTCTGCCAGTTTGCGATCGTGAATATCCGTACATGTACCAATCCACTCACGAACGCTACCATCTTCTTCAATGACGGGGGCACCCCAGACCCAAAAGTAGCGATAGTTACCATCCTTTCCGCGTATTCGATATTCAATTTGATACATGCTCAGGTTTGCTACAGCAATACCCCAAGCTTCTCCGGTGTAACCACGATCATCGGGATGAACAGCATCAATCCAACCTCCGTTTTCAGCTTCGGCTAAAGTTTGCCCTGTATAGGCTATCCAATCTTTCAATTCAAAGCAAATTCCTTCTGGTGTGCTGACCCAGATAATTTGCGTATTAGTTTTCACTAGAGAGCGGTATCTGGCTTCGCTCTGTTTTAAGATTGCTTCGGAGTGTTGATATTCTTTTTGGCTAAGCTTGATGTCGCTGATGTCCTCTACACTTGAGTAAATTAGCCGTTCTCCATCCTGCTCAATTATCCGTTCAGAAATTTTGACTGGAACCAAGTGTCCGTCTTTATGAAGATATTCCTGCTCATAAGACCTATAGCGACCAGTCTGTTCTAGGATTTCTAGTATGGTTTGCTTGGCAACATATTTTTCAGGATTCATCTGCCAGTAGTTCAGGTTTAAGACTTCTGGGACAGTACGCCCTAAAATGGCAGCATAGGCGGGATTGATCTGAACTAGCGTCCCATCTGTTCGGCAAAGTACCAAACCAACGGGACATTGTTCAAATAGCTGACGGTTGTATTGATCAAGTTGGTTAGACATAGTTGTAATTTCCTTAGTCGTGTAAGTATTTAGGGTGAGGACAACAAGCAATACCTTTCGGTTAAGCGAGGAAACGGGAACAGAAAAACCCTTTAACCTCTTCTTTTGTCAAAGACGCTGCGCTGGCTTATCTTTTCCTAAAGGTCAATTCCAAGTTAAAAATGCTTAACTGAACAGTATTGGGACAACAAAGTGGCGTAAAGCTTTAATGAAATTGGATGGCGTTGGAACATTTGGTAAATTTGATCGGGGGATGTATCATCAACGTCTGGACTCTGCTGTGAAAGTCGCCGAATCAGTTGAGTATGGCGGATAAGTAAATCTGTCGATTTGAGCGTTGGAGTTGTTGATGGAATGAAGCAGTCTACATCAACATCAATAGGAGAGGTTGGAGAGATAGAAATCTTGTTAATTTCTTCTTCAGCAGCAGCTACCATTGAATAATTCACCGGAATTTGAATCCAAAACTCTGTCCCTTTACTTGGTTGAGAATGACATTTGAGAACTCCCCCGTGTCTGTCTACAACAATTTGGTAGCTAATTGCCATACCTAATCCGGTTCCCTTGCCAATATCTTTTGTAGTAAAGAAGGGATCGTAAATGTGTCGAATGATCTCTTCGTTCATGCCTGGGCCATTGTCAGTAATGCGAATCACAACCCAGTGTTCATCGATCGCTTCAGTGTGAATGCAGATTTGGGGAGTAGATATTTGTTTATTGTCCATTCCCTCCTCTAGAGCATCAATGGCATTAGCCAGGATGTTCATAAACACTTGATTTAACTGTCCGGGATAGCATTCAATTAAGGGAAGTTTTGCGTAGTCTTTAACAATTTCAATCGCTGGACGGTTAGTAGCTGCTTTTAGACGATGGTGCAGAATCATTAATGTACCTTCTATGCCATCGTGGATGTTGACGGTTTTCATTTGGGCTTCATCATGGCGGGAGAAATTTTTCAGAGATTTGACAATTTCTACAATGCGATCGCTGCCCAGTTTCATTGAATCCAGCATCTTGGGCAGATCTTGCATAATAAATTCCACATCAATGGCATCTAGCTCTGATTGCAGATCTGGCGGAGCCACTGGTAAAAATTTTTGATAGTCTTGCAGTAGATGCAATAAATCGTTGGCATACTCGGCAACATACTTCAAATTGCCGCAAATGAAGTTAACTGGATTGTTGATTTCGTGGGCAACTCCGGCAACAAGTTGTCCTAAACTGGACATTTTCTCGCTTTGGATTAACTGAGTTTGTGCTAGTTGTAAATCTTGAAGAGCTTGCTGAAGCTTTGTTGTTTGGGCTTTAGCCTGAATGGCTGCTTGAGTACTTTGCTCGAAAAGCAAAGCTTTTTCAATGGCGATCGCTGTTTGAGAGGCAAAGATACTCACGAGTTTGAGGTGTTCGGCTGTGTATGAGTCTGTTTTGGATGTGCCGATAGCGATCGCTCCCAATACTCGCTCTTTGGCTCTCAACGGTACACAAATTAGAGCGCCTAAGTTTTCTTCTCCCTTTAATCGAGGATCGGCTTGGACATTATTGATGATTTCTGCCCGGTTGGATTGCACAATGTGGCCAATAATTCCCTTACTCGGTTGCGGTTGATTGTCGTTGTCAAACAACATTCCAAATTCGGCAATAATTTCAAATGCAGCTGCATCCGGACTCAAAAGCAAAATTATCCCCGCAGACGATTCAATCAATTGACTTATTTCCTGAAGCACGAGTTGGGCAATCTGTCGCCTATCTAAACTCGTTGTCAGTTGAGTCGAGATATCCTCAAACAAATCAATTTCTTGATATCGTTCTAGCAATTCTTTGGCGAGTTCTTTTTTCTCAGCTTCCTGTTTTGCTATAAACGAGAGCAAAGTTGCTATTAGAGTTGCCTGTTCTTCTCCAACCACCCAACCGATAATGTCTACTGACCCCTTGATGGGATATCGGTTTTGTGAAGTTTGCTCTCCAATGCTGATTAGTTTTGTGCCGTCTACCAGTTCAACATCAATAGCAATATTGAACTGACATGCTAAATCCTCAAGCAGAGACAGTAACTCTTTTTTGTTAAGAATCTTTTTCAGGTTAACTACCGACATAAAGAAATCCCCTCCCATTGGCACAGCCTTTTGTAGAGAAGGGACTTAGTTAGTATTTTTGTAAAGTTTGTGATGGCAATGGAAAATTGGTCAGTGTAGCGAACTGCCCAACGAACTAAAGTTCGACCCTCACAGTAAATTTCTTTGATGATCAGATAGCCGAGAATCGAAACGGTAGTGTTAGCAGAACCATTTGTTTGCTTAACATCCCCGGACAATAAAGAAATTGCCATAGTAGTCTGGGAATATAATAATTTACTAATAAGACTAGTCTTCCCAGAAAGTTTGACGGCATAACGGTGAAGTGAATTGGGCAGTAAATATTTTTACTTTCGCTTACAATCCTAGCCAAGCTAAAAAATTATTCCACCAAGAATTTGTCAGATTGCTTCCATTTAATCGCATTTTTTGGCGAATTTCCTGGATATTCCAATTGGTTAACTTAGCCAAAGTTTGTGCTTCTTGCTCAAAACGCTTGGGTAAAGATCGTTTGTATTCTCTACCTGCTTGACACTTGAGTTCACCTGTAAAAGGATGTTGCAAAATATAACGTCCTTGGAAAGACTCGCGGTTGGAAGTTTGTTGAAACATGGGGTCTTCTGGGAACTTATCGCGGGTATAGCGGATATGCAATCGAGTGATGAAGACATTATTATTCACCGGAAATGGACGACCAAAGCCAGGAGATGCCGGTATACTCCTTGTAGAATTACCATCCAGCCAAAATACACCTGCTTGCTTGAGTTCCTCTGAAGTCAACGGTTCCGCAGAACAAGGATCGCAACTACTCATATCCCAGGCATATTCCAAAAAAGCAACTTTTTTATCTTCTTTGGTGTAGACAGTTTGAAACATCGATTTGTAAAACTCGCCAAACTCATCTTTGACAAACACTGGGATATTGGTATTTGACGGGATTTTAACTGTCCGGTAGTTGGTGATTTCTGCTTGTCCTTGAGGCGAGAGAATGTAGACAAGCAAGTCTTGTTCTTTGGTAGCGTTGATCATGCCCAAACGAATCGGTAACATGAACTTGGGTGACTGATAGGAAATTTGTAGTGGACGCAGCAATTGATAGCCAGATTTCTCGAATTTATCTAAGTTAACTTTAGCCACAAAGAATTTCATTGAAGAACGAATATAAGGTTTAAGTAACTGTTTGGCTCCTCTAGGAATTTTGTAACCATTACGGTTGAGCCAAGTTTCCAGTCCACCAGATTCTTTCGCACTTAAGATCACAATGTCATATTCGCCAACATTGAAACGCGCTTCGACTGTGACACCCAAACTGCGATCGCTTATTTTACTCTCTAATTGATTACTGGCTGCTGATCTCGGTGCAGGTGCGGCTTCAAATACTCTATCGTCTACAGCACAAGGGTCAGAGTCGAAATATTCTACTAATCGCGGCGCACTAAAAGCATCTAAACGTTCGATAATTTTGGATTCAGCGACATGGACTTGCTCTTTTTGTAATACTGTCGGCACAGGTACTACCATTGCAAAATCTTTGACTTCTCCTTGAAAGTCGTTTGCCATCGTCAAAACAGTGCGATCGCCATCTCGCGCAATTATTACCTGAGAAGCTTGGTTATAAAGTTTGGTATCAGCCTTGGCAACATAAAATCCACAGAACGCCCAAGCCGCAGGTGCAAAGCACAACACAGCAACCAAAACCAGCAATAATGGAATTACCAATTTAAAACGGTTCATTTTATACCTCGATTTTTAAGTTAAGCTTGTTTGTCCTCTGCCCCCCTGCCTCTTGCTTTAGCCAAGAAAATTGCGGAGCTGACCACAAAACATCTATCAGGATGGTTAATGGTGCAAGGACAAATAATGCCCAAAAAACTGCGGTGGAAATAAAGAAATAATTCCGCAGGATAAAAGTCACAATGGCGATACATACAGCCCAAATAATACGCCCAAGGCGGGCGTTGGGAATTGAACGGGGATCTGTAACCATAAACAAAGCAAACAGCAGCAAAGAACCACTCATCAACCGATGGCAGTAAACATCCCAAGTCCAACCCAGCCAAAGATTACGAATTGCTTCTAGTAAAGAATACGCGCCTAAAAAAGCTGCCGTGGTGTCCCAGCGTCCTACTCGCTGTAAAATCATGCCACCAGTCCCAGCAAATAACAGCCCGTACCACCATTCTTCACCCCATTGTCCCGGCGAAACCCAAGCATCGGGTGCTAGAACCAAGGCGGAAATGATGCCAAAGTTAGCAGGGTTAAAGAAATGCTTATCACCGACTTGAAAAAGAAATTTACTCGCGATCGCACTTATTCCTGCCAAAACCATTGTTGTCCAATGGTCAGCCCGCAATAGTAAACTGAGTCCCAATGCGGTAATCAAAGCGCTGCGAAGACTTGTGAACTGTCCTATTTTTGGTTCTTTACTAACGACTAATGACAATATCCACTGTGTAAATAAACAAGTGGCGATCGCTACTGCAATTAATGGCGATCGTAGTGTCCAGTCTCTTGTACCAATTCCTAAGACCAGAAACAAGCCGAGGAATAGAATTTGATAATCTCGTATATCTTTAAACAACATTAACCCTTAATTCAGGGATTACCCGTAGATTTTTTATTAATCTAAACGAGTACAAGCTCAAATAATATTGCTGTTACAGATTCTGTTACAAAATTAGTTTTTAAAGAATATTCGGTATGCAGGGGAAGAAGAGGCAGGGGAGCAGGGGGGAAATAGGTAATTTTTCTTCATCTCCCTTGCACCCCGCACCCCGAAGTTGCTCTACTTGGGGAGACACGCCAGTTCCTTCAAGTCGGGAAACCGCAAGGGCGGACTGGCTCCCCAAGACCGCACTTCTGTTCTGCCCCAATTCCTCTTTTTCATGCCCCATGCCTAATACGTTCTTTCGTGATGGCTATTACTCATTTCCCAAATCTAACTGTACTTGCACTCCATCATTGCCGTTCATAGATTGAGCCGGCTGCAAGATAATCTGATTATCTGGCAATGATATTGCCTCATTCAAACGAAGTCTATTTGGAGTGATATTATTTTCTACATCATTAATGGAGCTGCTTTTTGAATTTGTACCATCAAAGAATTTTGTAAAATCATCCTGGGCTGTTCTATTACCAACCCCTTCTAGAGAATCACCAGTTAATTGATAGTTTTGTATGTTTAAAGCGGGTGCTTCTGGTGACTGGGCGTGAACCGGGCTTCCTAAGCTGGCAAAAGCTGCCATAATTGCTAATGCAGCTATAATTTTGGCGTTCATTAGTTTTACCCCAATTCTTTAATTTGTTGTTTGTTGTTACTTTCTAAATGAACTACTTTTTTATTTTTACAAATTATCTATATACCATGCACAATGGTATTGAGATAATATACGAATTGTCAATATTTATGAGGCGTTTTTGATGAAGATAAATAGACAAAATGCTGTAATAGTAATGTTGTAAATAATGCCAATTCACAACAATGTAGTAAATAAATTTATTAATGGTAAATTACTTAAAAGTAAAAGAGCGTTATTCTTAACGTTTATTTAACATGATCCAAGGTATTGATATATAAATCTTGATTAAGTTATAAAATCTTGACAGATAAAACCGAGAAATAATTTTTACTTGTTTTATAATCCAGAATCGAGAGGCTAAATTGAACAATAAAACTCATGTTTATTTAATTTAGGCTCGTTGTCTCATCTTTTCTCCTGAATTTACTGTCAATACCTTACCAATTTCAAGTTGTTAGTGTTTTTTAAAACTATCTATAATTTGTTGCTAAAAAATCATATATTTATATTTAGTAATATTGTCACTTTTTACACTCGTACATATATTACAAAATGAAGTGCGAAATGTGGGTCAATTAGTTAATATAATATTTTTCAACGCAAAGGTACGCAGAGGAACGCAAGAGTTCCTCTGTGTAAGGTAATTAATCTCCTCCCAATTCCACCAACTTACCGATATTGAAGTCTATCCTTGTCCAGCCTTTGAGACGGCGTAGATTATTCAGCAACAGTAAAGGAATTTGCCAGTGATGTACCATTAAAAACGGTAAAGGATCATCTAGTTGGTAAATTGCATCAGTCCCGCGCCAAATATTCTGCATCCATGTTTTCAATTGGCTGAAAGAACGGATACTAGTTAAACGCCAAACTTCGTGATAAGTCCAATAGGTAGGCTTGCTTGTCACCAATGGCTGTAAAGGTTCAACCGTTAATTCATTCCCCAAGTAAGCTGCTGCGACTTCGGGATGATTGTAAAAGGTAGTAATTGCTGAGTGAGTACGGGGATTACACTCAATCACGTAAGCTGTACCCTCCTCGCTGACAATAAAATCAAAGGAAATTTGGCCTGTAAGTTTCAGTTCCTTGACAAAATGCCGCACCCATTCCCTAATTTGGGAATTTTCCACATTTTCGTAGTTGACTTGAAATGCTGAAGATTCACAGCAACAATGCAATCGCAATTCACCATCCCGGACGGTGCTATGGGTGCAAAATTCCTTACCGGGGATAAATTCTTGCATAATCCACGGCTTTTCAGGACTAATTGGTAAACTTTTGACAAAGGCTGCTGTTTCTTCAGGGGTGGCGCAGGGAAGTTTGGTTAAGTCTAAACGCCGCACTGAATCGTAAGCAATGCTTTTGAGGATGTACTTGCGAGATTCTCCTGAAAAGTCAAAATTTAGGACTTGTTCAGCAGAAGTAATTTTAAAGGATTTCGGTACTGATAAACCAAGCGATCGCGCTTTTTGGGCTAACGCAAACTTATCATCCAACATTTGGGTGACATCTGCGTCAAAGTGAAATACTTCGCAGTATTGCGATAACACTGGTTTAGCTAAAGAGTCGTAATAACTCCCGACTGGGCTGGTTACAGGAACATAAACATCGATATTTTCTTGTTTGATGATGTTTTCTAGCGCCTGAATATAACTTTCTGAGTTTTTCTGGGGAGCAGGAACTGTATAAAATTTATCTACCGCTTGGGAAAATTGATGACCAGATAGCCAATATTTATCAGTTTCCAACAGAATGACTCTGTGTCCGGCGGCGTGGAATGACCTAGCTAGTTGTAAAGCTTTGGTCATTTTACCGCCACTAATGAGAATATTTTTAGGGTTTGCGGCCTGAGTTGAACGCTGAAAAGGACGCAAAATAATATCCCACAACAAAGATATGACAACGATGGCGGCATTAATTGGCAATGCTAGCAACAGCAGCACCAAAGTACCGATATTTTGGATAATTGCGGCTATTTTTGTCTCTGTAGAAACAGACTCTGTAGTCGATGAGGGAAGAGAAATAGATTGTGCCATATACCGATTATCGTCTACGAATAATAGTCAAACCATCGCGCAGTGGCAATAAAACTTGTTCTACCCGTGTATCAAGGGCTACAGTGCGATTAAATTGAGCGATCGCTTCGCCGTTGACGGTGCGTTCTGATGTCGGTAAATAGACTTCTCCTTGTAAGAGTGTGTTATCGACGCAGATAAAGCCTGTTGGTGCTAACAAATTACTATCCAACAGCATCTGAAAATAGGCTACGTACTCTTTTTTATCGGCATCAATAAACACCAAATCAAATGATTCTTTAGCCTCTGCCAACTTTTTCAGAGTTTCTAAAGCTGAACCTAGTTCTACACGAATTTTACCACCATCAGGAGATTCTTTAAAAGCCGCTTGAGCAACTTGGGCTGCAAAAGGATCAACCTCACAAGCAACTAGTAAGCCATCATGTGGTAATGCTTCGGCCATTGCTAAGGCTGAATAACCAGTAAACATGCCGATTTCTAGAATTTTTTTTGCTTTGATCATGTGAACAAACATTTTTAAAGTTTGTCCTTCTATATGACCAGATAGCATTTCTTGTTCTAGAGGGCGTACGGTTGAACCTTGGGTAAAGTGTTCACCCCACGCTTCTATGGCTGTTTTTTCAGACAATGCAGCTAAAGCAGCAGATTCTTGAGTGGTGCATTCTTCTAAGTAAGGGTCTAAACCTGCTGCTAAACGCCATGCTTGCTTGATTTGAGTCACTAAAGACTCAGGTAAGTCTGGATGTTGGTTAAGCTCTTGAACAATAGTTTCTAGCTTTCTGGCTAAAATTCCCAGGGGTGTGACAGGTCTAGCTGTCGGCTTGGCAATCGTACTAGACATTATTTTGTACTCCCGACTAATTCTGTTTGATAGTTTACAGGGTACATATCTACACCCTCGCCACCACGGGGATAGTTCGTGCAGAGTTCTTTGTGTTCCAGCAAAACTGCTGCTAATTCTTCACGGGTCAAGTCATTAGCAAAGGCGCAACTACCGATGGGTTTTGGCATGGCGGCTCTTTGCAAACCATCACGAGTCAGGCTGATAGATTCAGTCGCCCGCCATAAAAGCTCTTCATCTAACAAAGGATGATCTAAAGCTAGACCAATACGACTCATCAATCCTAATATGCGATCGCGCTCTTGGGTGGTGATATAGTCTCTAGATGCGGCGATCGTTGCAGATAAGGCCATATCGATGTTGACTGCATGTCCGTGGAACATCGGCACAACAGGTGCAAGTTCTAATGTCGGACTCCAGCTATGTCCATAAGCAATCACTCTATCTAGGTCTAACTCATGGAGATTGGGTACTTCTAACTCCAACATCTTTTTGATGGCTTTGTAAGTCACCTGATGAGCTATTTCTTTGATCTCTGGAGTAGCATCAATATTGCCGAAATGGGTAAGAAGCAATTCTTCCCCGTATTTTTCCAACAACTCAAACACTTCTTTATGACCAACGACGGCGATTTTCACCAATTCCGCCATACCGTTACGCACTTGGTCTGTTGGTAAAGTACGAAGGAAGGAAAAGTCTAAGAAAACTTTTTGCGAAGCATGATAAGCACCCAAGCGGTTTTTCAACTTTTTATGGTTAACCGCTACCTTAATGGCAACACTAGCATCAATCAAACCAATCAAAGTTGTAGGGATACGAATGTAATTGCTACTGCGACGGTAAGTAGAGCAAGCAAAACCGACAACATCTGTAATTAGACCGCCACCCACTACTAAGACTGGTTCTTTGCGAACTAATTTGAAGTCTGCAAATGCATCTATAACTTTCTCAAAAGTTTGAATGGTCTTGTTGGGTTCGGTAATCGTAATCGGGAAAAGCGTCAAGTCAATGTTGTAGTACCGGAAATATTCTTCAATTTGCTGACTGTAGAAGCGGTTAACTTTAGCATCTACAACAGCTAAACAACGTCCAAAATTTCTGTAGGTGTCAGCAAGTTCTTGATTTTTAATATCAAAAATTCCATCTACATAAACTAAGTCGTACTCAATCTTTTCGTATCCCTTGACGTGAAAGCTGGTTTCATTAGCTTTAAATTCTGCTTGGACGATGCTCATTCTTGTGTTCCTTTACATTGAAATAGAAAAATGAAGTTGGTTTCTTGTTTGCCAAAAATTTATCGCAGCCGAAATACCTCTAATTCACTCAGAATTAAGAGGTACTGTTAGAGAAGCCTATGATTAAATCATTGCAAGGCTAGTTTGTACCTCAATAGTGCGCCAAACATACAACGCATCTATTTTTATCAGCGCAGTCATAAAGCGCTAAGGTCTTTAAGATCAACCTGAAAGATTATACACAATGTCAATTCATGCAATAAAACTTCATAGATTATTTCTCATTTTTAATTTTTACCAGCGTTCGCTGTTGGAAGAAAACCTCAGTTTTGAGCAGACGGATAAAAGACTGTAAGCAATTGAGAGTGGTTATTTTAACTCCTCTAGGTTGCTTAAAATTTTCTTCATATTTCTCAACATATCATTGTTTATAAGTTCTTGCACCTAAACCAAAGACAGATTTCAAAAAATAGCACTCATCTGTTGTTCATTTAATTAGGGAAATAGTTAGCACAATCTAAGTCCAACAAGCATTTTAGACATTATCAATAAGAATAGATTAAGCATATTTACTTATAAAAAATCTAGAATCAAAAACAGATTTTTATCTCTTTTTTCTAAATGCAAAAGCAAAGCTTATGAATAAAATTTTTTTAAGGAAAATTTAAACCATTAGTAATTGGTGAATAGTTTACTCAACCAAATTCAATGTATTCAATAATTGTTCCATCAGGATGTATCGCTCGCATATTGCTACCAGTGGGAACTTTATCCGGTTCTGCTAAAATCACTGCACCTTGCTGAGTCAACGCCTCACGAAAATCATTTAGTGAATCAACCAAGAATGTAGCCTTTGTATTCTCAAAGGGAGAGAGTGCTTCAGCAGAACCAGCAATTAACAGTATAGAACCTACACCAGCGAGTTCTAATCCAGCCTCGGAATATTGAAACCACAACCAGCAACTTTCTGTAAAGAGGTTTTCATAAAAAGCGATCGCATCATCTAAATCTGTGGGATTAAGATAAACTCTTGTGAGAACTTTCAGAATTTGCATTGCAACCTTTCTATTAGGTAGCTAGTGTATTTTATTACGCTTGTTTATCAACAAGAGTTGATTCGGATTAATTAAGATGCACCTTAATACTTAGTTTTAAAAAACTCTTCAGCTTTTTTGAGATCACATAGATCAATGCAGCGTTACTATTGATCAATCAAACACCATTTTATTTTGACTCCCTGTTTATATAGTATGACTTGTATAATATAGTTTATCTATTATTACGTAGTTTCTTATTGAACAAACTTACATGAACCAATATCTACATATTAAAAAAGTATTTTACTCTATTTTTATAACTTTATGACTATTCAAGACATAAGTTTTAGTCAACTTGTACAAACTTCAGCTATTACACTGAAACTTAAAGTTACAGGTATACAAGAACTATTTCAAAAATACTGCTTTCGTTGCTTTTGTGATAGCTAAACCAGTTAAAATAATCTTATTTGATTTGTAAAAATTGAGAGGCTCAGATACCCGACTTATCAAAGAAGTCGGGTATCTTGTTGTTCACGAAGTATTTCTCTATTTATGAGATTGATATAAGAGAATGGTAATTATAAATTCTGTGCCTTCACCAAGGGAAGAAACACACTGCAATTTGCCCTGATGTTTTTCAGTAAAAATCTTATAACTAATAGATAAACCTAAACCCGTACCTTTACTTATATACAGCTTATTGAAGAAAGGATAAAGCCTGAAAACCACGCTGGAAATAGAGGCGGGTCTAATACCGTTTCACTTTAAAGTTGATACATTTGGGCAAGCAGGGGAAGCAGCACTTCGACTACGCAGTAGTTGAGTTTCGGCTACGCTCAACTGCCGCGCAGCGCCGCACTGAGCCTGTCGAAGTGTCGAAACTCAGTGACCAAAGGCAGGGGGAGTAAGAAAAGTAATTTGTATCAATAATTTCGTGAAATGGTATAACTTGCTACCACTGGTGGTCAAAAACCATTGCACACACAATTGTTATTAAAATTTTAAAAAATATCATTTATTTTATTATTTTAAAACTTGTAAACACAACAATTAACAATACCTTTTAAAGTTTAAAAAGTATTATTGTTATTAATAATAATACTAAGTGTTTGAGAGAAATACAATATTTTTATATTTATGGAGATACAATGCTCTCCGAGCCAAGGTACTTTCTCAAGTAAGGCGAGAAAACCTCATAAATCAGTGTTAGCGGTTGTCCTTGATGCCAAAATAGGTAATAACGTCCCCAAAAAGCTCCTGTGTGCCTAAAAGCTGACTCTAAAAAAGCCGATTTTCCATAGTGAATCCCCCAAATTTCTTGATACAACTCTCTATGTCGCCCAGATAAACTTGTCCAAGTGGGTGTGTTCTGGTTTTGTAAATACCAATCAAGATGATTGGCTGACCGCCACGAAGTTGCGTAAGCTAATCGCTGACCGGAAGCAGTACGCAGCCACACCTGTCGTCTTACCCGTGGTCCTGGTAATAATTGAATAGCTTCTGGCGCACCATCAAAGTCCATACCAATGTCAGACATTTCTATTAAATCGATTTCAATCCGTTCACCTGTTATGAGTGTTAGATGTCGCATTGAAGAACCATTTCCTAGTAGTAGGATTTGCCAAGTTGGTGCTAACTGAGTGTGGGGTAAACCTTGTTGAATTATCTCCTTTCCTCCTTGCCAAGTAGGAATTAAGCAATGCCATGTTGTTGTATTACTAAACATTGATAGAAATGTCAAAATATGGACTGTAAAAGATCATAGAACTTCTTTTTCGAGCAAACATTTATCGGACAAAGATTTTCATACCTAATTCCAGCAAGCAAAATTAGTAAAGACTTAAAATAACCTTTATAAGTGCTTGCTGATACTTGCAACTAAAATTTATTTTGTTTGTTGTTTGGGGTAGATGTTACTTCAAATTGCTTAGGATGTGTAACACTTTAGTTCATAGTTTTTAATGTCTCTGAATTTAAATTAGAATACAAGGACAGTTAAGACATTTAAGATAGTTAAGACATTTAAGATTATTAAATAAAAAATAAAAATTCACTATTTATTTAATATCAATTTTTATTTATTGTTTGTATGGTTCAAAAATATTTTGATCTCAAAATGAGTGTTCTGTCAGGTTGCCGCAGGCATCGCAAAAAGGTAGGTATCTTTTACTGCCAAGAAGCGCGATCGCTCTGTTGAAACTTTTTAAGCCAGATTCTTGCTGTAGATAATATTTCCGCTGTGCTGTGCTAACTTTTGTTGATTTGAGTAACTTCAAATAAAAGAAGGCAAGCGATTCTATGTCGCTGCCTTCCTTTTTACTCCCGCACAATTAACCTGTTAATCTATAGAATGCCCCAGAAGTGTAAAACTCCTTTGCCAGAAAAAACTTCCAGTAAAACGACAGATAAAAAACCAATCATTGCAAAACGACCGTTCCAAATTTTGCTTTGAGGAGTAAAGCCCCAAGGCGCAGTATTTGGACTGTTTGAAACCGAAGGTATAGTCTTTTTAGGGTTTGGCATCAATAATACTCTTAGTTTCTATTTGGTGACATTAGGAAGTGCCGCCGACTTGTAGCGACTGCCGCGCAAAGGCGCAAAAAATCTAGGTTTACTATTGGTGAATAAGCTCAATTCATCCCGCATTTATGCAACGCTGAATTTGGAGTAGGGTGCGGGGGACACACTTCGGCTTTGCCCTTCGGCTACGCTCAGGCTAAACTCAGTACAAGACGCTCAGCGACCGGAGGATGAAGAAGAGGAATTGGGAACAAGGAGAATTGGAGAATTAGGGAAACAACCGTCTCCTTGTCTGCTTGTCTCCCCATCCCCTTGTCTCCCTGCCTTCCCCTGCTCCCTAAAGGTTGTCTACGTGCTTTAGAAATTGAAGGTAGTTCTTAGCGTGCCAATGATTGCATCTTCATTGTTGCCACCAGTTTGACCAGGATTGGTCAACCAAATTACGCCAGGGGTAATAGAAATGTTATCGCTCACACGATATTTGTAGAATCCTTCAACGTGATATGGTTTATAATCGCTGACACCTCCTAGATATGGTTGTGCGCCTGCGAAAATTCCTAAAACGTTGCCCTGCTTACCAAAGTCTGGCAAGGCTACCCCAACACCGTAGCTCCACACTTCACCGTTATCATCAGCACCAAAACCTGTGATATCGCTATACAGTACAAAGCCACTAATTGACAGTTTGTCGCTGGGTCTAAAAGCAGCTTCTATACCATAGGAATTACTATTGTAGGGGTTGCCACTACCAACAACGTTAGGGTTGGCACCAGCAACAAAGTTGGCTTGAGATGTACCAACTACAGAACCAGTGACTGAGCCAGCATCAAATAAAGCGCTGCCTCTGCCATGATAACCGTGTACGTAGGTGGCAGCCAAGGTAATGCGATCGCCTACGTTCAAATTTAACTGTCCCAAAGCTGCATAGTTACCCTCAAATAAACCTGAACCTGCAACCGGACTATTCGATTCAGATCCAAAATAGCCCAATGTTAATGAAGGTTTGAAGGTACTACTACCACCAAAGCCTAAGTTAACGCCGATACCTGCGCCGCCGCCAATCCGATAGATGGGGCTTTCGGAGGCAAAGGTAGATAAAGCACCGTTACCACCATCAAAATCTTCAAAGTATGGGTTAACGGTGGGAACGTAATCGCTATGAATACCTCCAGTAGCGGCAACGTAAACTTGAGAGTTGCCTAGGGGGAAG
This sequence comes from Halotia branconii CENA392, assembly GCF_029953635.1. Taxonomy (NCBI): domain Bacteria; kingdom Bacillati; phylum Cyanobacteriota; class Cyanophyceae; order Nostocales; family Nodulariaceae; genus Halotia; species Halotia branconii. The sequence continues at coordinate 5,028,050 of NZ_CP124543.1, forward strand.
TAATATGACAACCAATCAATGATGGCATTGTTATCGCCAGGAGACAGGTTAAAGGTTTGGGTTCCCTCAAATGTACCACCCGGCAAAGTTAATGCGGGTGCATTACCAGCAGCAATCCGGGTGTGTAGAGTGTCTTGACCTGTGAAACTAGTTTGTAAATCTAAACGTACCCTATTTTGAAAAACAGTATTGTTGGTGTCGTTATCGCCAAAGCTGTCAGTGACAGCGAAAATCGCCTCACCTACTAGTTTTGTTGTCGTGGAAAACTGATTTGCTTCTAGTTCAGCAGTTCGTACTTCTAGAGAATCTACTCTACCGCGCAGAGTCGCTAATTCAGCCGAAAATTCTTCTTGTAAACGCTGAAGAGTTGCCAAATCTTGTTTTGTGACCAAATCACCAGTTGCTGTTGCAATCAGTTCATTAACTCGATCTAAACAAGCATTCAAACCAGCGGCAAATTCGTAACGGGTTAATGCTCGGTTGCCGCGATAAGTACCGTTGGGGTATCCAGCAATACAACCGTAGCGTTCGACTAAAGATTGCAACGCTTGAAATGCCCAGTCAGTTGGCTGTACGTCAGAAAACTGAGAAACTGATGTGACTTGAGACAGTGAATTTTGGTTTTGAGCTTCACTGCTGTAGTTTTTAACTTGTTCTAAGACGTTATTTTCGTCAGGTTTAGCTTGGGATAACAACTGCGGCTGTTTTGTTGAGTTTGCAGCAGTTTCAGCAGCCATTGCACTAGCCGAAACAAACACAGTTGCCCCTAAAACCAATGGACTTAGCCTTAGAGTTTTCCACAGTAGATGATAAGACATTTTCCGCTTTCCTCACACACTTGTTCGTAACCGTTGAGGCGATCGCTGTTGATGCTACACTCCGTGCGATCGCTTGATCTTAATAGAGTCTTATTTCATATTTTTACTGTGATGTCAAATCTGCTTTTTCCTTGGAGTAGCTAGATTTTGGCTTTTCTCAGGCTTGTTATGACGAATTTCTCCTTAATTTGCACTTTTCTAAGTGATCTCAACCAGTCGTTACAAACGCTGCTTTTTATACTTTACTAAAATCTAGTAAACTTGCTAACTGACCCTCTATTTGAGTGCGATCCTGAGCATTAGGATTCAATCGTAGGTAGGTTTGTAGATCATCTACAGCATTTTCAAAGTAACCCAAAGCAATCAGAGCAACTGCTCGGTTTTGGTATAATTCTGCATCATCCTGTGACAAGGCAATTGCTTGATTTAGGTCAGCTAATGCCTCTGGTAAGCGTCCGATCTCATAATACAGTCTGGCACGGTTAGCAAAGAACATAGGTTGGTTGGGATTCAAGGCTATTGCCGTGTTGTAATCTACTAAAGCTGCCTCAGGCTGCTCTAAAACCTCCAATGCTTCGGCTCGACCTATTAAAGATGGAACTGTATATGGATTCAAATCAAAAGCAACAGAATAAGCTTGAACCGCTTCAACCATTTGCCCTCTTTGTCGATAACACAGTCCTAAGTTCGTCCATACTTCTTGGTAGGGTGGACTTAATTCGATAGCTTTGAGATAGTCTTTTAAGGCTTTGTCTAAATCACCCATCTTCAAGTACACATTGCCGCGCTCATTGTAATACTCAGAATAATTAGGGTCCATTGCTATGGCATCAGTGAATTGAGCGATCGCCTCTTGGTAAGGGCCAGTAACAGCTAAGACCTGAGCAATGTTATACAATAAAACTGAGCGATGCAGCCGATGTTGATCTGGGTGCAAATAAGTATTCAGCAATTTAATTGCTTGCCGACACAGTTCTATTGCCTGTAATGATTTCCCTTGGCGATGCCTAACTAAAGCTAGCCCATTGAGTGTAAACGAAGTCAGAAAATATTTATCTTTATCTGGTAAATCAAGCCCCGGCAAGTCTGCTAGAGCTGTTTCTAGATATTCTGCGGCTTTAGTTAAATCTCGGTTGGGCAAATAGCGAGCATATAGCATAGCCATGACGTAGTATATCCGCACACGTTGACGAGGGTCTTTTATTTTTGCTAAAGCCTCTTGTTCGACTACTTTTTGGGCTTGTGTTACATTTCCCGCAGCCGTGTTACAACCAAAAATATTACCTACTAGATTCCAACGCCTTTCTTCATCCTGACCACAAAGAGACTCTAGATGATCTGAGACTACTTGAGCATAAACTAATGCTTCATGATAGAAGCCATGATGGTTATAAATTCCCAGCGCCCTTGCTTGCCATAACACAGCTTTATCCGGCCGTTCAGCCAGTTGCCAATAACGAATTAATTGTGGCAAATGAATTTCTATCTCTAACAAGTCACTTCCTACTTGCTGTTCTAATTTTTGTGCCAATTTGGTCATTTCTTGGGGCGATACTGAAGCCTCTGGTTCAGGCTGTAGGTCTAAACAGACAAACTGTTTGACAACTTTGGCATCAAACTGACTAGTGGTAGTTTGTTGACATCCGGGATCAATAGCAATTAGCAAAGTTAAATTTAGTTGCTGACCACGACGGCGGATTAATTCTGTAAAAAACATCCTTACTAAAGTACCAGCGCGATGGAAGCGATCGCAAGCAATTACCCAAGGAGAACCATCGGTATATTTGTACCAAGCATCAAGTAAATTAATTAATCCATGAACAATCCGATAAGCTCGGTCAATAGGATAGTTACGCACCTTTTCCTGAAAAATAGCAGTATCCGTCAAAGCGGCATTCTGCACCGATATCTGTCGTCGTAATGCTGGTAAAATAATTGTTAATTCGTAACTATGTTTAATAATTAACTCTGGTGCTTGCTGTTGTATCTGAGGTAATAATCCTGCAATCAAATCCTTGAGACCAGCCCATACGCCGTCTTCTTCAAAATCGCAAGTTAGTAGCCAAGTACTTGCCCCATGATTTTGAGCATCCTGAAGCCATTGTTGCAATACTTGCCGACGCGATCGACCAGATTCTGCCTCAAGTATAATTACCTGACCAGTAGTAATTAGGGGTTGGATGAGAGTCTGATGTTGCTGTTGCATAAATATTTATCCTTTAGCTTTACGCCTACTAGTAATCCACAGCCAAAAACCAATTAGCTGCGGGATAAAAATCAATCCGATTATCAACGCATCTATAAACTTGTAATGTTGAATTTGAATACCACTACCTAAAGCTGTAAAAAAAGCTAAACAGTAGTTCCAAAACACAGGGACACCAATAAATAACAAAGAGCTAAAAGCCAAAGCACGACCTAGTAACCAGACTATTGCATAAACACGAATCACCCGCATTTCAGAGGCTTTGATGTGAGACTGGTCTACTTGGCGGATCGAGTGAATTATTTGCCCCAACTGATTATGTAAGAAAATCTCTGTATCTTTCATTAGGTTCTTGCACCTAAAGAAATTGGCAATTACGTAGTAGAAGTCAGTCCGCACAAAGAAATAACATTGCCAAAGTATCCCCAGCAAATAAGTCAACAATATAGCTTGGCCTAGTTGTCCAATTAGCCCAGGTAGTAAGATCCAACCACGATTATCAGCAAAAAAAACCAAAAGTAAAACAGAGCTAGATATCGCATCTAGCAATGGCCCGGCTAGTAATGGTAAATAGCGTTGCTTTCTTGGTACAGCCCAAATGCCAGTCATGTCCGTTTCTGCTACTAATATCCATAGACGATGACTAATTCCCAGGCGTGAAAAGATACCAAGAGATCTAGCTGCTATTAAATGAGCCATTTCGTGTAAAAAAACCCTCAAAAAGCCCATGACCATGAGTAACAAACTCATCAAAGCCCAATTTTTTGGGAAAAAATAAGCATTCCAGTCAGGAATAATTGCAGGATCTACAGCAATTGCACATATAGCCAACCCAATCAAAACCCCACTGCTGACCAGCATTGGTCGGCTAAATAATTTACGGGCTAGTGATTGCGGAAAGTTGACAAAATGATAATTTAGTGACTTCGGTTTTCTATGTCTGGAGATGAGATGAGATGGGTTTGTAGCAGTTATTTCCATAAAGTTACCTGCTATTAAGGGACGGACAAAACCCTTAGATTCTAAGAGATTTAGTAAATCCTCTATATCAGGAACTTCGTCATATTTTTGCTGATAGAATAACTGAGCTTGTCCTACCGTCATCCCTATAGCTAGGCAGTCTAATAATTCTAAAGCTTCAGATGGTATAACTAAAAAAACAGCAGTATCTAATTGCCCAATTACAACTTCGTTACCATCAGGTTGTCGAGTAAACGGATAAACTGCAACTAATGTGTCAGTTGCCCAATAACTCATGAGAACTGAATCCTTAAGTAATGCCAAAAACTCTGTTATGTTTAACAATACCTTCGCCATTTTTGTGTAAGTTGAGTTGAGGCACGAAACCCAACCTACGAACCAAGGCTTTTTTTACTTTGGCGAAGGTATTGATTTAAGTATGGATCTGCGACCTAGGATATACAGACCCACACTCAACTTCTAGTTAAAATTTACAAACCAATGCACAACCAGATTGGATAAGCTGCTGGAGCAGTTGTTTTAACTGTTTCAGCCTCGCGAATAGCGAACTTTTTCATCTTCATTGAGCCAAGTTCAAAAGATTTGGGTTGAATGTTTTGTGTTTGCATAGTATTGTCCTATTAGATAACAATTGGAAACAGAGGCTCACTTTATAGGTTAAGTAACCTGTGAACCTCTAGTTTCTTTTCATAACTAGATTTATAAATTATTCAAATTGTTACATAGGTTTACAAATAGGCTTGAATATAACGTTAGACTGACTTATGTAGAGTCTTGTCGAATTAGCACTCACGCCAAAGTCTGAAGAGTCATATCATGTCCGCATAATTAGTTATAATTCCCGCATCTGTGCAAAAAGCATGAAACCCTCTTTCTCCCTGCTCCCTGCCCCCCTGCGGTCTTAATGACAAGTATTTAACCTGACACGATATCAAGCCTATTTCCTGGTATAACAATGACAATCTGGTTTCTCAATTAATGATTCAACTAAAGCATTTAAAGAAGTAGCAGCTAACAAACCACCGCCTAAAGTACCTTCAATGGTAATAAATGGTATATCTTGTTGCATCAGTTGTCGCTTGGCTGCGGGAGCGTGACTAAAACCAATTGGCATCCCAATTACTAATGCTGGCTGAATTTGTTGCTGATTAATAGCTGCACACACTTCTAATAGCACCGAAGGCGCATATCCAACCACTAAGATGCAACCTTTAGTGACTTGCTGTAATTTTTCTTGCCATTCTTGACGCTGCCAAAATTCTAATTCTGCTTCTGTGGCTGTGGTGACATGAGGGTTATCAATCAAAGTTATAACTTGACAACCTAAATGAACTAATCTAGTTTGATCTAAAGCTGCCCCAACTGTGGGGATATCTACAAAAATTTCACAGCTTGATTTGAGAGCTTCCCGGCTAGCAGCGATCGCTGCTTGACTCAATTTGATAAAAGATACTAAACTCACATCACCACAAGCTAAAACCAGCTGCGATATCAAGTGTTGTTCAATTTCAGAACGCTCAGACAAGTCAGGTAGTAAGTGTTGTAAAGATTCTGCAAAAGCTTCCGAATGACTATGAACTTCGGCATCCAAGCCACTCCACAACTTATCTAGTTCTCCCAATCCGACTTGGGTTTCTACTTCTATTAACTTGAGTTGAGCCAGTACTTCAGCTTGCATAACTTGACAATGGCGATCGCGTCCTAATAATCCTTCTAGGGCTGATGCAGTTTGTCGCAGTTGAGCAATTTGCTGGATTACTGTTCGATATTGTTGTTGGAGTTGTCCCATCAAATTTACGGTTGTATCTGTTTCTGGTTCCACTTCCAAAATGTGGCGAATATGGTTGAGTTGAAACCCTTGCTGTTTGAGTGCCACAATCCGTTGCAACCTGATCACATCTTTTTGTGTGTAAAGGCGATAATTGCTAGGCGATCGCACTGGTTGTGGTAGTATCCCCAATTGATGGTAGTGCCTCACCATCCGCGGAGTTAAACCGCCACCTACTGCGTCACTAAGTTCTTTAATGGTTAAACAACTAGCATTCATAATTTATCTAACAACGGTAAAATTCTTTGTAATTCTCTACAAGCTATCTGAAGGGATGGCGGTGCATTGTTATCTAAACCCTGGTAACACTGGTTTACCAAGTGTTCTACATGGGGCTTACAAGCTGACTCATTGTTAGTGAATTTTGCATATTTTGTTTCTTCATCAAAAGTTTCTCCACGTAAATAATGTATCCAAGTTTCAATATTTCTTTTTGGTACAAATATTGCTATGGCTTCATCAGGCTGGCGAACTTGTTGTGAATCTGCTATCAATGCATCATCTAATTGCTTCAGTCTTTCTTCCACCGTTTTTTTATCTGCATCAATTAACACTACTAGCATTCCTAAAAGATAATTTTTGCTGCGTAATGCTTTAACCTCTGTGGCATAATTTTCCCTAACAAATTGCTCTCCTGCTCCTTTTGCTTTGTTTACACAGATTTTGATTCTGATATTTCTATCTAGAATAAACCCTCGCTTTTTCAAAAAATAACGAGCAAAAGCCTCTTGTTGCCTATCCTCACACAGAATCACAATCTGTACCCTACGCTGGCTCATACAGCCATCCCCGTGCAATTAGTTCTGAAATTGGTAAACCAGTATTTTCAGCAACTTCATTACTAATTTTTCTCACTCGTACAGGAGCATTCATTTGACGTTCAAACCAATAACCCATAGGTGATGCTAAAAGATAATTAATTAATTCAGGATGATGGGATATGAGCAAAGCTTGTAGCTTTCCTTCACTACAAAAGTCATAAAGTTGTATTAACCAAGGCTGAATTTCTGTTAGGGCTAAAAAATTTTCTGGTTCATCTATACACAATGTGTAGTCTTCTGATTCTGTACAATATAGGAAAGTATAGAGAGCAAAAAGCGCTTTTTGCCCATCAGATAGTTCACTTAAACGATAATCAATTATTCTTGTCTGATCCTCATTGGCTGAAAATTGCAACTTTAAAGTTCCAAATTCTTCACTTAAATATTCAAACTTTATTCCTACTAAACCATCCAATAAGGAATTTAGTACATTAATTAAATCTTCTGATTTATGTTTATTTTTAGTAATATAACGATACCAAGAAACAAAATTTTCCATTTTCCAATTAAGCTGTACTTGTTCTTTTGAACTACCATTTTTCATGAAGCTAGGAATAATTTGTACAATAATTAATCGTTCCATGCGATTTTGAAACCACTTCAGTTTTGTATTGCCAGTTTCTAGTAGTAACAAAATTGCAGAATGAGTTGTAGTAAGAGGAAATTCAGATATATGTGAATTATCATCAGCAAGTTGTACCTTGCCGTTCTCAATATTTAATAAAAGGTTATTCTTGAAGTACAGACGCTCATATTTAACATGGCAATTATGTTGTATATTATGTTCAATAGCAAGTTCATATTTGTAATCGCCACCATTTCCAGAAATTTCTAGCTCAAAACGTTGAATTAGTGAAGGCTGCCAGCGTGTGCAGTCAGAATATTTAAAAACTTCTCCTGCACCACAAGAAATAGTTAAAAAGGTTTGAATTTTTCTCAAAGATTCAAAAACAGTTGATTTTCCTGAACCATTAGCACCGATAAATAGGTTAATTGAGTCAAAATTCAGTTCAAAATTTACCAAGCCACGAAAGTTATCAATATAGATTCGCTTTAGCATAAAATTTTATCCTTATGATGTAGTGCCATAAGTTACAAAAATGGCAATTTAGTAGTATGTAGGTTCTCATATTTAAACTCCTACACTCTTGACATTAACATTGATGTTAAGGTTTAGGTTGAGAGAAGTCCCAACTCAATCAACTCTCATGCTCTACCCCCAGCGTTTTACCCAATTCACCAAAGAACATGCAGATACCTTAGCAGCCCTATTTTGTGGGTTTTTGTTGTTTCTTGGGTGGTTTGCTTTGCATCTAGGTTCGCTAGGCTGGGCAATGCTATTGTTACCTGCTGCTTATGTGATTGGTGGTTACGAAAGCGCCCGTGAGGGACTAACAACACTAATTAAAGAAAAGGAACTAGATGTAGATTTGTTGATGATTGTGGCAGCCCTTGGTGCAGCTGGCTTGGGTTTATGGCGCAGGGAATATCATCTTATTATTGATGGGGCAATTTTAATTCTCATCTTTGCCATTAGTGGCGCACTAGAAGGCTACGCCATGCGACGGACTGAGCGTAGTATTCGCAGTTTAATGAGTTTGACACCAGACACAGCCAGGGTTTTATTTAAAGGACAAGAAGAAATGCTGCCCATCAACCAGTTAAAGGTGGGGGATGAAATTATTGTCAAACCAGGCGAACTAATTCCTACTGATGGAGTGATTATTTCTGGTTACAGTACCCTTAATCAAGCTGCAATTACTGGTGAATCTTTACCTATAGAGAAAACTATAGGTGATGAAGTATTTGCAGGTACACTTAACGGGTACGGGGCGCTAAAACTCCAAGTACATAAACCAGCATCAAGTAGTTTGATTCAGCGTGTAATTCGCTTAGTAGAACAAGCACAAACCCAAGCACCACCTTCTCAAGAATTTATTGAACTGTTTGAACGCAAGTATGCGCGAGTAATTGTAATAGCTGGGGTGTTATTGGCTATTCTGCCTCCATTTATTTGGGGCTGGGACTGGGAAACTACAATTTATCGCGCTTTAACTTTTTTAGTTGTAGCTTCTCCTTGTGCGCTGATGGCTGCAATTATGCCTACATTACTTTCGGGAATTGCTAATGGTGCAAGACAGGGGATTTTGTTTAAAAATGGGGCGCAGTTAGAAAAGATTGGCAAAGTTCAGGCGATCGCTTTTGATAAAACTGGTACTCTAACAACAGGACAGGTACAAGTATCTCAAGTAATTGCTAATAGTAATTACTCGCAAAAAAATGTATTAAAAATAGCAGCAGCTTTAGAGTCTAATTCCGAACATCCTATTGCTCAGGCTATTATCCAGGCAGCCGGTGATTTAGGCGGAATGCGGGGAATTGAAGTACAAGCTATACCTGGACAAGGAATTACAGGGATTGTCAACAACCAACAGGTGATTGTAGGGAATGTAGCTTTTGTACAACAATATGTTAGTCAGTTACCAGAAGAATTAAAAGATTTAGTCGCATCCTTGGAACGAGAAGGGAAAACCGTTGTTTGGGTAGCACAGGAAAGTAACAAAAATGAATATGAGATCGTAGGTGCGATCGCGATTGCAGATATACTACGCCCAGAGGCAGCCTCAACTATTGCGCGTCTGCGGCAGATGGGAATTGCAGAAATTATCATGATTACAGGAGACAACCAACGAACTGCTGATAGTTTTGCCCAAGCAGTGGGAATTGAGCGAGTATATGCCGAACTTTTACCTGAAGATAAACTAGATGTGATTCGTAGTTTGCAAAAACAATATCAAACTGTGGCAATGGTAGGGGATGGCATTAATGATGCACCCGCCTTAGCTCAAGCATCTGTAGGTATTGCAATGGGAATAACGGGTAGTGATGTCGCCTTAGAAACGGCAGACATCGTGCTAATGGCTGATAAATTAGAGAAGATTGTTGCAGCAATCAAATTAGGTAGGCGATCGCAAGCCATAGTCAAACAAAATATAGTAGTAGCCCTAGGATTTATTATGGTACTAATCTTGGGTAACTTTCTAGGAAATGTTAACCTACCCATTGGCGTAATTGGGCATGAAGGTTCTACAGTCTTAGTTACTCTGAGTGGTTTGAGATTGCTGAAATAAAAGTATCTGGATTGTGAGGCTGCGTAAGCGTAGCCAAAAATTCCTTGCATAATTCACAATTACAATAAATCTTCCTCTGATAGCTGGGCTACTTTCATCAAGGCTCTCAAGGTTCCAACTTTCAAATCTTGATTGCGGTGAACAGGAATTGACAGGATTTGTTCTGCTTCAGAGTTTTCATAAATATGATGACTACCAGTAATTCTTCGTAAAACCCAGCCTTTTTGCTCTACAATTTTACAAAGTTGCTTGCCAGAAATTGATTTCATATAGCAATTTCGACAACTTGATCTGTTGACTTAACTGTACTGCGACTATTGGCAACATCAAGCCAACCTTCAATAGCATCTTTCAAATTAGCTATTACTTCTTCTATTGTTTCTCCTTCAGTAACACAGCCGGGAAGCGCGGGAACCTCTGCCCAATAGCCGCCTTCTTCTGCTGGATGAATGATTGCTTTAATTTTCATACATTTATTAAGCTAGTTTTTCAGAATGTGTTGATAATCATAACTTGCACAGTTTTTCACTGTAGCTGTTTAAATTAATCTTAAGCATAAGTTTAGAGAGCTTCAGTTATAGTTGCCAATCGCTACGAAAGTCATAACATACCAATTATTTAGGTTATCAGGCTGCGATCGCTCTCAAGAGCAGAAATGGTAAAGTTTGAGTAGAAACGAGTGTTGAGTTTTCTGGTATCAAAATAAATTAGGTTGAAGAACAGCGATTACTAATTTCATCATAAAATTTTGCATCGTAAGATCGTGTTTGTAACACTACTGGTGTAGTAATTCCGTAACCAAAAATGAGAGCTTGTTGGCTAGAATTGAGCTTGGACATCATAGAACGTAAGTTTTGATTGCTAGCAACATCGGTAAATATTGCATTAATATCTTCATGATTAAGAAAACCAGTAATACGAGTACCAAGCTCAGACATCACTTCTTTATCAATCCTTGAAGGATATCGCTCTACAATAAATAAAGTGATGTAGAACTTCCAAGATTGACGAATAAGAGTATGAAAAATAGTATTACGAACTGTGTTGGAGTTTAGCAAGTGATGAGCATCTTCAATGGTTATTACTAGGCGGCGGGGTGCATCTTTCTGATTCTTTGTTTGCCAAAACTTTTCAGTTTTCTTGACATAGTAACTGTGAATGCGCCTACAAATCATATTTGCGAGCAACATATAACAGAGCATATCCGATTGAGGACTAAATTCCACCACAACATTCTTACCTGCTTCCAACGAACGTAAAATTTGATTAATATAATTATGCAGTACAACAGTCCTCATATTTTTTAGAGAATCCAGTCGCAGTAATTTGCGCTGCAATGCCATAATTGAATCTTTGTTTCCTCGCTTCTCCTGACAAAACATCTGGATTTCATCATTAGTCATATTCAACAATTGGGTAATCCAAGACTTGCCAAACTCCGTATACAAGATGTTAGCGTTATCCAGATTATCTTCAGATATTCCTAATTCATGACTAACTAATTTTATATCTTCTACTTCAATTTGATCGTAACTGAGATAGAACTCTTGTACATCAAGTACACTTCGGCAAAGTACAGATTCAGTATCAGTAACGTAAGTTTCTACTTCATTAGGAAACAGATTACGCAAGCCTTTTGCTGTATTAAATTTCTGATTACGCAATGCAGTTTCCCTTCCATACTCAGAGTGGAGATCGAAAATTAAATTCACAGATGCTTGTTGGTGAATAAGACCCGATAGTAGCAATTTAGTCAGGAATGTCTTGCCCGTTCCTGAGTTACCAAACACGCCAATATTATTTTGTAAAATGCTATCTAAATCTAAATAGATAATACTACTTGTATCAATTTCTGTTCCTATTGCAAAGCTGCGCTGATGAATATTATCTGCTCTACTAAATACAGACTGAGAATCATCATCAATGACATTATTCTTTTCTATTTTAGGCTGTTTTTTATACTCTAATTTTTTCGATTTATCAGTTTTCCTAGATTGCCATTCTTTATCAAACTCCCTTAGATTTATTTGTTGATCTTTACTCCAAAGTCTTAAAGCAAAGTGCCAGTAGTCTTTTCCTCTTGTATGGAAGCGTCTATCTTCAAAAATATTCAAGTCTTTAAGACGATTGATAGCTTCATAAAAATGACTTTGTTGTTCAAAGTGAGCCAGATTTTGTATAGATCTTCGCTGTGTTTTAACAATTAACTTAGGTCTACTATCCTCATCCTCCCACTTGTATTGCAACTGGAGGTCTTCGCGGTAACTCAAAACATAAGATAGCAATTCTTTTAACAAATTTCTGACTCGATATTGAACATCTAAACTCCAGCTACTTTTTGGCATAGGTAAAGTAAAATAATTATTTTCAGAAAGTTTGGGAACGTCCCAAACTGAAATAGATTCCTAAATTCCCTATCCTTTATTCTAAAAGACTTTAATCCTTTAGCTAATCCCCTATTCCATTAGGAAGTTCCCAAACTCTAACCTCAAACTATTGCTATTGAGGTTAAGTGAATGAAAGTAGAAACTCAATTCTTGACTCCTACAGAGATTGGTAGAGAATTAGAAAAACTTATCAGTAAAAAAATAAGTGGGATTCAAGTCAACAGACTACTACAAGAGATCAAATTGCAGCGCAAGGTTGCTAATTTATGGGAACCCACAGTTTTAGGTCGGGAATTAAGCGTAATTCTGCCTTACATTGGTAAGAACAAGCATTCTGGCTTTCAAGTGAAATGGAGTACTGATGTAATTGTGCTGCTTCAATACCAGATAGAGTTAGATGCCGATTAATGTTTCATGAATTTTTATTTTCAGGAGTAAATAAAGAAAATTTGTTTGCTCCTAACTAATGTATCAAACTACAACTGCCTCTCCCATAGCCCCTTGCATTTTATGCATTGCATCAATCAAACTTTGTAATTGTTGGTCGGCTTTCATCACTGCTAAACCGCGCACTGTAACTTTACCAGGTGAGTAAACAAAACGCGTTTTGAGATGTTCTGGTAAGTTCGCTGCTAATAAATTCCAAGCAGGTTCTTCCATTGGGGTTTCTAAAATTACATGTTGTTTATTCTCTGGTTTGATGCGGCTAAATCCTAACTTTTTCGCTAATTGTTTAAGTTCCATTACCCGTAACAATTGATTAGCTGGGACAGGTAAAGTACCATAGCGATCGCTCCATTCGGCAGCAATTTGAGTTAATTCTTCTTTTGATTTCACTCCGGCTACTGCCCGGTATGCACTCATCTTTTGGTCTAAATCAGGGATGTAATCTGCGGGAATAAATGCTGTGAGGTTAAGGTCAATTTGCGTATCATCAACTTTGGGAATTTCTTGACCGCGAATTTCCCGAATTGATTCTTCCAGCATTTCCATATACAAATCAAAACCGATCGCATCCATTTGACCAGATTGTTCTGCACCCAGCAAGTTACCCACACCCCGAATTTCCATATCGCGCATCGCTAACTGATAGCCAGAACCTAGCTGAGTAAATTCTTGAATTGCCCGTAACCTTTGTCGTGCCGCGTCAGATAATGCCCGTTGCTTGGGATAAAATAACCAAGCATGAGCTTGTATACCTGCACGTCCTACACGACCACGCAATTGATACAGTTGCGATAAACCAAAGCGGTGAGCATCTTCAATTAAAATGGTGTTGACGCGGGGAATATCTAAGCCAGATTCAATAATTGTCGTACATACCAAAATATCTGCATCGCCATTGCTGAAAGTCAGCATCGTTGATTCCAACTCGCTTTCATCCATTTGACCGTGGGCGATCGCAAATCTGCCTCCTGGTATCATTTCTCGTAGATTGGCTGTTGTCTCTTCGATGCCTTCAACTCGTGGCACAACATAAAATACCTGTCCGCCTCTGTCTAATTCTTGACGAATTGCACTGCGGATGCTTTCGGAGTTCAGCGGTGAAAGATGGGTTTTAATTGGTCTTCTGGTAGGAGGTGGGGTAGTAATCAAACTCATTTCCCGAATCCCGGATAAAGACATATATAGGGTACGGGGAATAGGAGTCGCAGAAAGGGTAAGTACATCAACTTGAGTTTTCAGGCTTTTAATTTTCTCTTTTTGGTTAACGCCAAATCGCTGTTCTTCATCCACCACCAACAGTCCCAAATCACGAAAGGATACACCTTTGCCTAAAAGTTGGTGTGTGCCGACAACTATATCTAATTCACCGTTTGCCAATCGTTTTTGAATATTGCGGCGTTCTTCAGCACTGCGGAAGCGATTAAGTAAGCCGACGTTGACAGGGTAAGGAGCAAAGCGTTCTTTGAGGGTGTGATAGTGTTGTTGCGTGAGAATAGTTGTCGGTGCTAAAAGTGCAACTTGTTTACCAGAGGTGACAGCTTTGAAAATAGCGCGAATTGCCACTTCTGTTTTGCCAAAACCGACATCACCGCATACCAAACGATCCATTGGGCGATCGCTTTCCATATCTCGCTTCACATCTTGCACAGCTTTTAGCTGGTCTGTTGTCGGTTGATAGGGAAAAGAATCTTCCATTTCCTCTTGCCAAGGCATATCTGCGGGATAGGAAAAACCTTCTTGTTTGGATCTTGCAGCATAAAGTTTGAGCAAATCCACCGCCAACTTTTTGATCGCTTTGCGGACTCGGTTTTTGGTATTATCCCAAGCTTTACCAGTCATCTTGTGCAGTTCTGGGGCTTTATCGCCATTGGCGCGGAATCGGGATAAAGAACCTACTTGGTCAGCGGCGACTCTCAGTAAACCGTCAGCATACTGTACTACCAAATAATCACGGGTTTCATTGTTAATAGTTAGACTTTCTAACTTAACGAATTTACCGATACCGTGACTTCTGTGAACTACATAATCACCTGGACGCAGCTTGTTGGGGTCTACTTGCTTAGAGGTAGCTTGGCGGCGCTTGCGGATATAGCTAGGTGTCGCTAGGGAATGTTGCCCATAAAATTCACGATCAGTAACGACTACCAAGCGGAACGTCGGTAGAATAAATCCTTCAAGTTCCGCCAGACCAGAATATTTCAGGGCGACTGGTATATGGTTGATATTTAGCTTATCAATTGCTTGATAATCACGGGGGTTGGGGATAAATTGCGCCGGACAGTCATGTTCTTGTAATAAAGAAACAGAACGGGAAGGCTGAGCAGAAATCAACCAGATCGAAAAATTGCGATCGCGTTCTTGCCTGAGTGTTTCTGCCAGCTTACCAAACTGGTGCGGTGTAACTGGTACAGACCGACTTGCTAAATTAATGCCGCTATTTTCTTCCGCCAGTTCCGATAAATATAACGTTTTAAATTTGGCAACATCAGCCAAACATTCATCAAAAGACCGATGGATTTTTGGCAATCCACTGACAACTGACAACACTTCGACAAGCTCAGTGCATCGCTGATCACTGACAACTGACCACTGTTCTTGTGCATTTTCTACCCAGCGATCGCTATGAGCATGACATTGTTCTGGTTCGTCAATCGCAATTAAAGTATTTTCGCTCAAATAGTCCAGTAAAGAAGCTGGTTTTTCAAAGGCTAATCCCAAAAAACGACGGCTACCTTCCAGTAACTTTGAGTTTGCGGTATTAAGTTCCAAATCAGCATCTAACTCAGCCGTTAAAGCTTGAAACTGAGGATTATTTTGCAGTTTTTCCGCAAAAATGGCGGCGAAACTAGTAGGAGTTAGAATAACTTGGTCAATTTTGTCAACAGCAGAACGTTGAGTTGCTGGATCAAACTCCCGGATTTTCTCGATTTCATCACCAAACCATTCCAGTCGTACTGGCAACTCCGATGAAACTGGGAAAATGTCAACAATATCACCGCGCCGACTCCACTGTCCTTCTGTTTCCACCAAAGGCACTCGTTCATACCCCAAAGTGGTGATTTTTTCGCTGAAGGTCTTGAGGTTAAATTCCATCCCTGGCTTCAGGGTAAAGCAAAATGGTGTAAAGGCTGCCGGAGGTGGTAGATGAGGTTGTAGCGCCCCAGCAGTAGCGACAACGGCTATTTTTGTCGTTTGTCCATTATTAGTTGTTTGTGGCAACTGACCACTAACAACTGACCACTGACTACTGACCAAATCCGCTAAAACCTGCATTTGTCCCCAAGTCATTTCCGTTTCGGGGTCAAAAGGTTCGTAAGGAGACGCTTCGGAGGTGGGATAAAAATGTACAGTTTGCCATCCCATCATCTCCAGTTGTGCGTAAACGCGTCCGGCTTCCTCTAGAGTTGGCACTACTACAAATAAATTTTTGCCGGAATTTTGCGCTAATGCCGAAGCCACCAAACCTTTAGGTAAGCGAGAGATGCCATTTAACCGTAAATCTTGCTGCCGATTGAGTTTAGTTAGTAATTCAGTGCTGAGTGGCGATCGCCCCAAGGCACGCACAATAGAAGAGAAGGCCATAAGTTTTGCTACAGTGGGAAGTCGTTGCCGATCAAAAAATCTAAAGACAGTTGCTATTCTCTATTTTAAAAGTGTTAACAGTTCTGTTATTAATTCTGTGGAAGAATTAAAACTACTACTTTATGCTTACTTAAGGCATTTATAGGAATACCTTTAATACGATACTAATGATTAACTCAGTTCGCTCTGATCAGCGGCAATTCTAAATATGTCCTCCATCACTTTTGAAATTTTAATCATTTTGGTATTAATTATTGCCAACGGCATTTTTTCAATGTCTGAGATGGCGGTTGTTTCGGCACGCAAGGTAAGGCTACAACAGCTTGCCAACCAAGGAGATGCTAAAGCAAGGGTGGCATTAAAACTAGCTGAGTCTCCAAATCATTTCTTATCCACTATTCAAATAGGTATTTCCCTAATTGGTATCTTAACTGGTGCTTTCGGAGGAGCAACAATTGCCAGCCGACTAGCTGTCTACGTGCGACTTGTACCGTTCTTAGCACCTTATAGTGAACCACTCTCTTTTGGGATAGTTGTTCTGATTATCACTTATTTGTCTCTCATTATTGGTGAACTAGTGCCAAAGCGTCTGGCACTAAACAACCCAGAACGGATTGCCGCGATTGTTGCTATTCCGATGCGGGCTTTAGCAACCCTGGCTTCACCAGCAGTACATCTTTTAAGTACTTCTACGGATGTGATAGTGCTAATGTTGGGCATTACTCCCTCTACTGAACCGCAAGTTACCGAAGAAGAAATTAAAATTTTAATAGAACAAGGCACGGAAGCCGGAACCTTCGAGGAAGCGGAACAGGATATGGTAGAGCGAGTCTTTCGCCTAGGCGATCGCCCCGCCAATTCTTTTATGACACCCCGTCCTGATATTGTCTGGCTAGACTTAGACGACTCTCCTGAAGAAAACCGTGAAAAGATGGCCGAAAGTTCCTATTCGCGGTATCCAGTTTGTCAAGGAGGACTCGATAATGTACTAGGTGTCATTCCTGTCACCGACTTACTAACCCAGAGTTTCCGGGGTGAAACCTTAGACTTGACTATCGGATTACGGCAACCTGTTTTTGTGCCAGAAAGCACCCGTGGTTTGAAAGTTCTGGAAATGTTTAAGCAAACTATCACTCACATAGCACTGGTAGTAGACGAATACGGTGTGATTCAAGGGTTAATTACTCTTAACGACATCATGAGCGAAATCGTCGGTGATGTACCAGCCGAACCAGGACAAGACGAACCACAAGCTGTACAGCGAGAAGATGGTTCCTGGCTTGTGGATGGGATGTTAGCTGTAGAAGAGTTTTTTGAACTTTTTGAAATGGAAGATTGGGAATCTGATGAACGAGGCAGCTACCAAACACTAGGAGGTTTTGTAATTACCCATTTGGGTCGCATCCCCGCCGCCGCAGATCATTTTGAATGGCAAGGTATGCGGATTGAGGTGATGGATATGGATGGCAACCGTGTTGATAAGGTGCTAGTTGTACCAGCGCCCAGTCAAGTAGTGGATGTAACAACAGCCGAATGAAAGAGGCAGAGGGGCAGGGTGCGGGGGGCAAGGGAGATGAAGAAGAATTGGGGAAAGATAATGTCTCCCTGTCTCCCCATCCCCTTGTCTCCCCATACCCTTGTCTCCCTGTCTTCCCCTGCCTCCTCTGCTTCCCCTGCTTGCCCAAATGTATCAACTTTAAAGTGAAACGGTATGACCTGGGGTTTCCTCCCAAGATGGTAAATTGGTTTGCCAGGTTTTTACCCAGTCTTCTCCCAAAGTGGCGATCGCTTCTGCTTTTAATCTCGCCAAAATTGCAGGTAAAATTTCGGATGAGCGATCCAACAGTTCTAAAGTTTTCAGGTGTTCATCAAAATCTTGAGGTTTTGCTGCTCCCAAACTCAGAGTATGCACTTGGGGATGACTCAGACAAAACAAATCATTAAACACCATCGGACTTAAAAAGCCTTATACAGCATAGATACGGGATAGATACGGGAGGACACCAGCAGCAGACACCGCAGACACGAAATGTCTATCAAGTGTCTATGAAATCTCCGCTTTTACTTTACTGTCCGTAAAATAGGATTGTTATATACGTTAACCACTACATTTAGATTATTAACAGTTAAAGAGGTCTAAAAATGAAAACCGAACACGAACGCGAACAGTTAATCAACGCAATCAACCTACTGTTACATCAAGCTTATGACAGTACTTTAGAAGAGATTTACGCACTACTAAAAAAAATCGAAGATGAAGAGGACGAAAACGATTTAAGAGCGTATCATGCTGCTAAAAGTGATATAGACAATAATAGTCTTATTGCATGGGACGACATGAAAAAGGAAATCGCCAATGAAAGAAAAAAGGACGTAGCGTGATCTACGAAGTTAAATGTACCAAGGGTGCGAGAAAAATGTTTAGAAAACTCTCTCAAGAATTGCAAGACCGCATACAAACCAAAATAGATGACTTAGCAATATAACCACGTCCCAACGGAGTAAAAAAGTTAAAAGGTGAAGAAAATTCCTATCGAATTAGAGTAGGTGATTATCGCGTTATCTACGATGTTTTTGATGATGTTTTATTGGTAAGTATTGTGGAAGTCGGACATCGTAGTGAGGTAGATAAAGATGAAAATTAACAAGCAATAAAAAATTAGAGCTATCGCCTATGGTCTTCACGCTATTCCTCTGCTCCTGCTTTTTGTAAACTCCTTACTACATTTTGATATCCATTAAATTCCGCAATCATTAAAGCAGTATAGCCACCCCGGTTTTTAAAATTCAAATTTGCCCCAGCTTCGAGCAATATCTGCACAATTTCAATATAACCAGCTGAGGCAGCCCACATCAATGCTGTCGCCCCTGCGGAGTCTCGAAAATTGACATCTGCTCCCCTTGATAGCAACAGTTTGATTATTTCTGTATATTTGCGTTCGGTTGCTTTGATCAAAGCAGTTTTACCATCATCTGCTGGAATATTGGCATCAGCGCCATAATCTAGCAATATTTTTACTGTATCAATGTATCCCTGAGATACAGCCAGCAACAACGGTCTTTCACTCAGGTTGTTGCTATTAATATCTGCTCCAAAACGTAGTAATGCTTCCACGATTTGGCTGTGTCCCTGCAATGCTGCTACCAATATTGGTGTATCGCCCAGGTGATTTTGAATTTGCACATTTGCACCCCGGCTCAATAACACTTGCACTACATCTATGTAGCCTTCTACAACAGAGAGGTGTAGGGCTGTTTCACCATCTTGGTCTTGGAGATTAATCTGAGCGCCTTGATTTAATAAAGCAGCTGCGATCGCACTATGCCCTGCTGCTGCTGCTGCCAGGAGTGCAGTTCCACCATCCCCATTCTTCAAATCTACATCAGCCCCTGCATCTAACAATGCTTGCAACCCATGTAGATTTCCCAAGTCTGCTGCTATGGTCAAAGGCGTTTCGCCTTCTTCATCTTGAGCATTGACATCTACACCACTTTGTAATATTAATTTTACAACTGCTGTATGTCCATGTTTCACAGCCAGTTTTAAAGCAGTGTCATCATCTTTATCTGTGAAATTTACTTTAGCCCCAGCTGCCAATAAAACTCGCACTACTTCGGTATAACCTTTAAGTGCGGCTGCCATTAAAGCTGTACTACCATCTTCATTGGTAGCATCAACATCAGCTCCTCTAGATACTAAAAGCTGCACAATATCGAGCCGATTAGCACTAGCAGCCAACATTAAAGCCGTTAAATTATAGCGTTTTCGAGGCAAATTAATATTTGCCCCAGCATCCAACAGCGATCGCACAATTTCGGTGTAACCTAAATTAGCAGCAAACATTAACGCAGTGGTTCCATCGCGATCGTCCGCGTCAACCTTAGCACCAGTACTTAGTAGCGCACACAGTTGTTTGATATCGCCACTTTTTGCTGCCTTTAGTAGCAAGACATCGTTATTTTCTGTCATGAATAAGTCCCGCATCAGCAGGTTTTGTTCGTCTAGTCTCAGACTAAATTCTGAGATCGTTTAACCACTTTTGCAAGAGGTCTATAGGGAGCAGGGGGCAGAGGAGCTGAAGAAGCAAGGGAGCAGGGAGCAGGGAGAAAAGGAGAAAGAAAAGGCAGGGGGCAGGGAGCAGGGAGAAAAGGAGAAAGAGGTAATTTTTCTTCATTCCCCTCTGTACCCCGCACCCTGCCCCAATTCCTCTTCTTCATCTCCCTTGCACCCCGCACCCTGCCCCAATTCCTCCTTCCCATGCCCCATGCCCAATGCTCCATGCTTAAAGTTATACTAATTTTTATGAAGATTTAAGAATTGGGTGAGAACACAATGATAGAACTGTCCCCTTCGGTTAAATTTGGGCTAAACTTTTTTCACCCGCTGCTTATGTGGGTACTTTTAGCATTATCACTTTATGCGGCTTACCTGGGGCTGCAAGTACAGCGTACCAGAAACGCTCAAGGAGACGAGAAAAAAGAACTAATTAAAGGTAGATATAACATCAAACACTACCAAATTGGTTCCATCATCCTGGCTGTGATGGTAACAGGTGCAATTGGAGGTATGGCGGTCACTTACATCAATAACGGTAAGTTATTTGTGCAACCTCACCTTCTAGCAGGACTTGGGATGACGGCTTTGATTGCATCTTCTGCTGCTTTGTCTCCTTTTATGCAAAAAGGGGCAAACTGGGCGCGGATGACTCACATTTTATTAAATTTTGTGCTTTTAGGGCTTTTTACTTGGCAAGCGATTACCGGCGTACAGATTATCCAAAAGATTCTCACAAAGGCATAGGGCATAGGGAAGAAAAGGAATTGGGGCAGAAGAGAAGTGCGGTCTTGGGGTCTCCCCCTCCGGGTTCGGCAGTCCAACGCCAGTCGCGCCTGGGGGAAACCCCCATGACCGCGCTGGCTCCTCTTTGTTGGAACAACAAGACCGGGCTGCCTCACCAAGTGGAGCAACTTCGGGGTGCGGGGTGCAGAGGGTAATGAAGAAAAATAATTACCTCTTTCTCCTTTTCTCCCTGCTCCCTGCCCCCTGCCTTTTCTTCCCCCTGCTCCCTGGTTACTGAGCGCAGTCGAAGTATGCTCCCTGCTCCCCTGCCTCTTACTTGATTCACCACTTTTTTTTATAATTGCCAGAAAAGCATATATCTAAAGATTGGTGAAAATCTTCCTGGACTTTACGAGTTAAGCGGCGAGAGACTTGACGGACAATTTGGTTTAGTAGGCGATCGCCTGTAGACTGGATCAAAGACTGAGGTAATCGTTGAATAAATCTAGGAAAGTGTAGATCAACTACTAAATCCAATTCCCATTCAACTAACGTCATCTCAGTACAATTTTCTTTTAGCTGTAGTGATGCCCGATAGTCTACATCGTAACCAGGCGGATGATAATCAGGAATGGGGATTGTCCGAATACGGTAGACCCCTTCATCTTGGGGTAATAGTTCTAAACCAATTTTCGGCTCTACTTCATAACCAAAAGAGCCAAAACGACCAATAATCAGAGCGTAACCATTTTCACCCAAAGGTTGTACCTTCATCGGTTCTGCACAACGCGAAAACCATGAGGCGTGAGCATCAAGATATTCAGCAACTTGATATTTTGGGGCGCACATTGCCATTGAGTCGCTATAACGTCCGTAAAACTTGGTTGGTGTTCCTACATTTGATTCTGTAGGTGTTACTTCGGCTGCTGGGTTTGACGCTACGGGTGACACTGTTTCTGTTATATCGAAAGATTGATATTCGCCGTTTGTTAAAAGCATGAATAGATTCCCGTATACTTTGGCGTTTGTCTATATTAATAATTCCCAGTTTGTTTGGGTCATTTAGCAATGAAGTACCATTTTTGACTAAAACTCAATAATCTATCACAAACTTCATAGAATCACTAAAATTAAAGAACTAAACAGTCACATATTAGTTTCCCAGGATAGCGTTAATCATGAAAGCATTTGTAGCAGGAGCAACAGGTGAAACAGGTCGTCGCATCGTCAAAGAACTGATAGCGCGGAATATTCCTGTTAGAGCTTTGGTGAGGGATGTCGAGCAAGCTAGAGCTATTTTGCCTCCTGAAGCTGAGTTGGTAGTAGGCGATGTATTAAAGCCAGAAAGCCTAAACGCTGCTTTGGGAGACAGTACAGTTTTGCTGTGCGCTACTGGAGCAAAACCTAGCTTCGACCCTACAGGCCCTTATAAAGTAGATTTTGAAGGAACTAAAAATTTAGTGGATATCGCTAAATCTAAGGGAATTGAGCATTTTGTCATGGTTTCTTCTTTGTGTACTTCTAAGCTGTTCCATCCGTTGAACTTGTTTTGGCTAATTTTGGTTTGGAAAAAACAAGCAGAGGAATACATCCAAAAAAGTGGTCTGACTTATACGATTGTGCGTCCTGGGGGGCTAAAAAATGAAGATAACACTGATGCGATCGTGATGCAGAGTGCTGATACATTATTCGATGGTAGTATTCCTCGGCAAAAAGTCGCCCAAGTTTGCGTAGAATCGCTACTTGAACCCGCTGCACGCAATAAAATTGTTGAGATTGTTGCTAAACCAGAAGCTACCTCTAAAAGCTTTGAGGAGTTGTTTCAACAGTGTTAAGCTCATCCCACCCCTGGAAGGGGCGGGATTTCGTGTCAGTTGTTAGTTGTTTTTGCTATTCACCACACTTCGGCTAGCGGTAGTTGAATCTCGACTTCGCGGCAGTTGAGCGTAGTCGAAACTTGATTGCCACGCAGCGCTGCACTGACTTGTGCTGAGTTTAGCCTGAGCGTTGGTTGCTGAGCGTAGTCGAAGTAGCCGTTGGTGCAGCCTCTCGTAGAGAAGGGCGCAGTCGAAGTAGCCTGTCGAAGTGTCGAAACTCAGTGCATCGCTGACTACTGACACCTGACGGCGACAGGCCAACTATTCCGGACACTCCTCGTTCGCGAGACTCGTCTCTGAAAGAGAAGAAGTAGGTTTCCGTCACCTTTTGATGATTGATACCAAGTTACAGTCAAATATGGTATTCCTTCCGTCATTGCGACTGGAACAAAGTGGAAGGAAGCAATCTCATCAACCTTGAACTACTACAATAGAACGTAAATTAGTATTAGGACTGCTATATATACTCCGTTTAAATTTAGGACAAGCTAAAGAAATTCAAAAAACAAGCCATGCAAAATTTCAATAAATTGAACACTACAGGGTTGAGTTTAGAGCTATTGCATGTCCAAACTAATACTTCTTTTGATCTACCAGCAAATTTTGCTGTAGTTCATATTGGTAAACCAAATGACCAAAGTCCACCTGATATTGATGTTTCTAGTTTGCCAGATGCTGATGTGATTTCTCGCATCCATGCACAAATCAATGTAGAAAAAAATAATTATTTTATTAAAGATTTAGAAAGCTCTAATGGAACATTTCTTAACAACGTCAAGCTTGAACCTAGAACTCCTTACCAATTGAAGTTAGGAGATAAAATTGACCTTGGTCAAGGTGCAAAAGTCACATTTATATTTCAAAATCAACAAGAATATCCACAAAACTTTATTCCTACTGCTAACTCTACTAGATTTCAATCTCCAATTACCGAGAATAATAGACAAGCTACGGTAGATAAGACAACGAAGCTTGTAGGCTTGGCTTTAATGGTTACAGCCGTTGTCATTTTAACTGCAAATATTCAAGTGGGGATTTTATTTCGTATTCCTGGTATTTTGCTATGTTGTGCTGGGGTCTTCGTGCTTTTTCAGCGGCGAGTTAATCAGAATTTAGGTTGGATTTTAATAGCCCTAGGGATTGCAGTAATTATATTTACTGGTAATATATTCGCGTCAGTTAATCTTTTAGTAATTTTGGCGTCATCGATTTTATTTTTAGCTGGCTACCAACTATTTACCATCGGTAAAGTTTTAGATTACGATTTGCGATCGCTCAAGGCATTAATTAAGAAGTAGTCGATAATTAAAGAAGCAGCAAAGTATTTATTCACCGCTGCAATTTTGTCACAAAATTTAATATAAATAAGGCCGGTTAATATGGCTAACAACACACAAAATTTAGCACCTTCTGACCACAGTATAGGTAATATCTTGATTATCTCTCTACTCGCTCTCTGTGGGCTGACTTTCATCATTCTTTTAGGAATTTTCTAACACTAGTCTGTGCGTTCAACAAGATTTATTTGGGAGCAGATTAATCATATCTGCTCCATTATTGAATTTCTTAAACTATCTTTTGTAAAACCGTTATCCTAATGTGAATAAAGCAATTTTACTTATATAAATAAAAAATTCTATAAGATAACATAATAATTTTCTTGACAAAATAGCTGAAAAACCAACTTTCTACTTAAATGGGATTTATTTTTTGTGGCAAAGACTCTATGTTTTTAGATCAATGCCACATTGTTGGTGATAATATAGGGCGAACGATGGGACTCGAACCCACGAATGGTGGTACCACAAACCACTGCCTTAACCACTTGGCTACGCTCGCCATTCAATAATCCTGATTATACAATTTTTTGGGGAAGGGATCAAGAGTTTTTTCCAGGAACGGACTTAGTTAATCTAGAGTCTTGAGAGCCTAATGACCACAATGAATCACAGTTAGAAAACATGAAAGCCTTGACAATTATGGCATATACGGGAGTAGCAGGACTAGCCGTATTAGGTGTGACAATGGCCAAAACTAATCCTAGTCAAGCTGAATATGAAGAGTATGCAGTACAACGACTGACCCAATACTTAAAAGAGGATGTTTGTAAGAAAACATCAAAGTGGATAGAAAATCTAATACATTCAAGTTGTGACAAAATGGTAGATTCAACTAGCCCCCGGATGAAAGAAGTTCTGGCGTTGACTACGCAAAGACAAGATTTTATTTTTTTTAGTGTTTATCGTACAGATTTCAAGCTGAGTAATTGGATACCTTCGTATAAATTTGAAACAGTAGGGGCATTGAATAACTTTTATACCTACACCGCTGAACAGCAATAAGACAAGAAGCCAGGGGAAATTCTAGAATTAATTAGGTACAGGGCGATCGCATTCTCAGTAAATGATAATCTACATTTAGTTTTGGATGACACAGTAATTGATATAAAACAGGGTGTGGAGTGTAGCGATGGCTAGAAACAAAAACTGTTTTTAACAATAGGGTACTGTTAGACTAAAACATATCCTGTTTGCTTTAATATCTAATGTCATCAGCGTATCTGCTGGTATCCCACGGAAGTCGTGACCCACGCCCAGAAATTGCTATGCAGCACTTAGCAGGGCTAGTGAATCACAAACTGCAAAAATCTATATCTCCACCCAAGTCTGAAAATATTGTCGGTATAGCTTATTTAGAAATGAGTTCTAAGCCTCTGCACGAGCAGATTACGAAATTTGCTCAAAGTGCTTTGGCTGGCGGGTGTAATCGCCTGAAAATCATCCCGCTATTTCTCCTACCAGGAGTTCATGTAATGACAGACATACCAACAGAAATTGCACTGGCACAACAGACTTTTGGTCAAGATATAATAATTGACCTGGAACCACATTTAGGCAGTAAACCTGGTTTAGAGAAATTGCTGACAAAGCAAATGGCTACTATCAAAACACAAGCATGGATTCTTTTAGCTCATGGTAGCCGCCGTCCTGGCTCACAACAACCAGTGGAAACAATGGCGGCGAATCTGGGAGCAGTCAGCGCTTATTGGGCTACATCTGGTAGTTTAGAATCGCGGGTAAAAGAATTAATTGCGGCTGGTAAAAGGGAAATTGCAATTTTGCCATATTTTCTATTCACAGGTGGCATCACAGATGCGATCGCCCAGTCAGTAGAAGAGTTAAAATTACATTTCCCCACTGTGACTTTCCAATTGGCTCAACCTTTGGGAGCAAGTGCAGAATTAGCCGATCTAATTTGGGAATTGATACTATACACGTAAACTGCAAAGAAAAAGAGGGGTCAAAATATTTGGGAAAGGTTTATTTAGTCGGTGCGGGGCCAGGAGATCCAGGATTAATGACCCTCAAAGGCAAAGGCTTGTTGGAATGTGCAGATGTAGTTATCTATGATGCCTTAGTTAGTCCGGCAATTCTGGCAATGATTAATCCCCAAGCAGAGCAAATTAACGCTGGTAAGCGGATGGGGAGACATTCACTCTTACAAGCACAAACAACCCATCTGCTAATAGAAAAAGCCCAGGATCATGCAATCGTAGTGCGGCTTAAAGGCGGCGACCCGTTTATCTTTGGTCGTGGTGGCGAAGAAATGGCAGATTTAGTCAAAGCAGGAATATCTGTAGAGGTTGTGCCGGGAATTACATCGGGGATAGCGGCTCCAGCGTACGCAGGCATACCTTTAACCCATCGATCGCATAGTTCATCGGTCACATTTGTTACAGGTCACGAGTCAGCGGGTAAGTATCGTCCACAAGTAAATTGGCAAGCGATCGCCCACGGTTCCGAAACGATTGTAATATACATGGGAATCCACAATCTACCTTATATTGTGGAACAGTTAAGTATAGCTGGACTAAGTTTAGAGACACCAATTGCTTTAGTGCGTTGGGGTACGCGACCCGAACAAGAAGAATTAATTGGTGAATTGGAGACAATTGTTGAGCAAGTTGAAAAGACAGGATTTGAAGCCCCTGCGATCGCAGTAATTGGACAAGTAGTAAATATGCAAAGTATTTTGTCTAGGTGTCGTCCAGTTTGAGCATTGACGTAAAAAAAGCAGGAGAAGCAAGATGAATAACAACTGACCACTGACAACTAACCACTGACCAATTCTTTCTGCTATATAATTCAACTACACAATGTGCTGAAAGACTGTTTTCAGTAAATCTCCTTGTGTAAAAGGCTTTTTCAAGTAACCTGAAGCTCCGACAAGCTTAGCTCTGGCTCTATCTATCAGCCGGATTTTTCCTGTAACCATAATCACAGGCGTATTTTTAAAATGTGAATGTTTACGTAACAAAGAGCATAATTCATACCCATTTAAATTAGGCATATCTACATTTAATAAAATCATGTCTGGTTTGGTACGGAGAATTTCCATCAACGCTTTTAGGGAATCCGTAACTCCGATAAAGGTAAATATTTGCTCATCTAAAAAGTTTTTAATGACATTTAATATAGCGGGACTGTCATCAATACAGAATATAGTATAAGTTTTTTTATTAATAGAAGTTGCAGAAGTTTGCTGGTAGCCACTATCAACAGCAGAATTTTGTTGAGACAAAAATCTTTGAGAAGATTCTGTTCTAGACGCTGGTGCTTCAGGCTTGGGTTGAGTTCGTGGCTGAGTTGGGCGTAATAACTGCGATCGCTGACTTAATTCCAGTGACGAATAGACATTTTCTGTATGTAGAGAAGGCTTTTGACACTGTTCGACTAATAAGCGCAGATTCAGATGACAGAACTTTGGCATATCATCCAAAAAGCTTTCTGGAATAAACTCATAGCTCCCTTCTTCTAAGCCCAAAAACGATTCCAAAACTTCTAGTGCTAATTGCTCTATCAGAATGGCGGCTTGAGAAGGACTAATATATTTCTGAGTCACTAGCCAGCAAATGGCCAGATAATCAGGGTTTGGTATTGCTTGATTTTCAATCCCAGTTTCAAATATCGCCTGCAACTGCTCGTGAATCCCGCGAGGAAGAGTAGAAATTTGCTGACTCAGTTTTTGCAAGTTCCGATAAAGCGGCTCAAACATCTTCTCTGAGTAGCAGGCATAAATTAGCTTACCCTCGTCTACATAGATTGACCAAGAACCTGAAGTGCTAAATACTTGCAAACAGCCAGTAACAGACCTACCAGTGATTTTTTTTAACAGTGATAAGGGCTGGAGTTTTTGGAAAAATCTATATCTACTAATGGGTAGTGTCTTCATTGGGTGGGACGGATTTCAAGATAAAATTAATATTTGCATTCAAAATTTGCGAATATCCTTTGCGGTATTCACTACGAAATTTTATGAGTTACTGTTCAGATAAATAATAGCTGTCACATTTGAGTTGGTACAGAGATTCTTCACCCCTAAGTCCTAATTTCCCAATATCTGCTAAGCTATTGTTCATCAAATTACACTTTGCCCTGGTAGACCCTGTGATGTTCTTGCCAAATGGCAAAATAACTTTTGACTTTTGACTTTTGCAAAGCGGTTGACCCAACTGATTGTCAGGAAATAGTATTGCAAAAATCAATTTGATTTTCTGTATCCTTTGCTAATCTGGATAATTTAACAGTAACTCAAGTATTCTCAGCAGACTATTGGCTTTAGCCCATCAGTAGCAAAAATACTTCTGACATACGTATTTCGCATTACGAGATAACAGCCAATAAGCGTTTATTAAGTAGGCTTTACA
The DNA here is from genome assembly GCF_029953635.1 of Halotia branconii CENA392. Lineage (NCBI taxonomy): Bacteria > Bacillati > Cyanobacteriota > Cyanophyceae > Nostocales > Nodulariaceae > Halotia > Halotia branconii. Next base: position 5,056,615 of record NZ_CP124543.1, read on the forward strand.
TACATTTTTTTAGATTAGCTTCAGCTAAAGTAAAATGTATCCCTTGAACTAAGTATTAATTGAATTTAACGTTTTACAGCAATTTTCCAAAATCAAGCAACAGATGCAAACCCAAAAACCAAGGTAAAATTTAATCTTCTTAACTACGAATACGTAAAGCCTGCGGCACAGTTGCGCTTAGAGCGAGTCTGCGTACCCCTATGAGGAAACAAGCTACTTGTAACGTCTGCACCAGAGCGTCATTACGAATTACGAATTATGTTTCTAGCTCAATGGTAGATGGTAAGTAATTTATTCACTTACATTCAAACTACTATCAGTTGTAATCAAAGCCGGAAAAAGTATGTGAAATTCGTAACAATTAAGTAAAGGAAATATAAAAGCTAATTAATATAATTGTTGATTAATTTGATTTGTTTAAATATCCGGTGACGAGCAAAAGGTACAGGAGATATCAATACGGTTCGTTTAAAAGACTTGTGTGTACACCGTAGCCTTTTTAAGGGGAGCCAGCGCCGTGGCGGGTTTCCCGACTTGAGTGAAGTGGCGTTTAAACGAATTGAAACCAACATCTATAAGGCTTTGAGGTGTTGAATTGAGGGACGAAACCCAACCAACATCTGTAGCGATCATTCTTTAAATTGGTATGAGAAACCTGGAAGGAATTTTTAGGACTTATTGTTTTTGTCCAGTTTTGGAGATATGGGAGTTCATACATCAACTTACTTTCGTAAATTAGGGAAGATATTGATAAAAGAGGATTATACAAAAAATCTATTGACTTTTAGCTGTTTTGCTAAAAATTCGGTAATATAGCCAACTACTAGTTTCCTTTAAAGGAAATAACAAATACGTGAGAGGATTGATCGTTACAATAATATTCCGGTAGTCTCTTTTTGCCAAAAACAAGATGCCATAAGCTACTTGCTGTGCTGACATCACTCCATAGGGATTTAGTGGACTCTTAAACGGACCAAGAATTAACTTGCGAATTATACAATCTCCATCCAATCGCTTGAGAGTCACAATATTCCCTAATGTCCGTTTGCTAAGTTCGTACAGCGGACTGAGAGCTGGCGACACTTCAGCCTCAGAAGTATTTACCCAGATTTCTTTAGTTGCCTTTGCTTGTGGGCCAGTTACTGTAGCCAAAAATATATCTATTAACCGTAATGCAGAAAAAGCATTCACTTCATAAGAAGAAGTAATTGCTTGGGGTGTGCGGTCATCGTAAACATTTACTCCGTGGTTAACAATTAAAATATCAACTTTCTCTAAACTATCCCTCAGTTCAGCTTCATGACCCAACTGCCAGGGAACTACTTTCAACTGAGTGTGCGTTGCTAATTTTTCCGGATTAGTGGTCAAAGCAACCACTTTAACATTGTGCTTGAGGAGTTCAGCCGTTAACGCTTGCCCTAGAGCGCCTGATGCTCCAGTTAAAGCCACGGTTTTACCTTTAAGAGAAAGTCCTGTACCAAGTATTTTATCCACAAAGGGAAAAACACCACTGTAGTAAGCATTGACATCATCAAAATGATGCCGCCAATGGTAAGACCGATTCACCCACCAAACGGATGGAATTGTCTTTAAAGGGCCTGGTAGATGGTTGTAGTCTGTATCAATTTTCCCTTGAAAATATCGCAGAGATGCACCCACTAAAAAAGCGCAAGCATAGGCTACTCCCAGCCATAGACCCATTTTGGGAACAACTAAAGCAATTATCGTTAAAACTATTACTAAGAGAATTGACTCTAAAATATCGTGGTACAGCTGAGACTCTTGGTAAGCTTTAAGGGAAACCACTGATAAATCTCGGCGATACGCCGCATGATGCTTGTTATGCCATGTAGCCAACCAACTAACTTGATGACACAAAACATGATAGCTATCTCTTAATATTTCAGCCAGCAATAGAGAGATGAACGCCCAAATCGCAAACTGTAAGCAGGTATTGACCAACACCCAATCGATTTGTAACCTAGCCTCAATACCAGTCAAACTTTGAGCTAACGTTTTCATCATAATTTTTCTGCACACCACTTTTGTTAATCAATACTTCCCGACGACTAGGACTCACTTATGCGGATTTTCAATCGTGGGCAGTCGGCTCATCTATGGGTATTAAACTAGACTCGACCTAGGCTACAGCCTACTCCCAGGTAGATTGGATCTTTTTTAGATTCTCTTTATGAATCAATTCTAAATAATAGCTTATTATCTTTTATCCAATTTGAAGAAAGCAGGAAACAGAAGATTTTGTACAGAACAGGATTCCGACCCCTACTCTATAAGAGCTACTGAACTTAGATACACTAAAAAAGTACAATGACAGTATAATAAACAGTTATTCCACATTTTTTAGCTACATAGATTTTCAGTCGAGTGAGGTACAACACTATGTCTGAAAAGCTTACATGGTAAAGTTTGTGATGTACTTCATCCATGTCGAAACCTCTGTATTAGTTTTTCAATTTTTTTGGAGGAGAAGAAAATGAAGAAGTTCACCTGTTTCATGATTGTCGGAGTAGTATTGTCAATTAGCGCACCGGCTTTTGCTGAAAGTCGTGCGGTTAATATCAGTATTGGTAGTATTGGTGGTTCCTTGGATAATGCTGCTCTGCGAACAATTCGCAAGGTTATCGGGTTTGCAGTTGGTACTGGCACTGTTGATAAATTCATTGTATATAGTCCCAGAGTCGGATCTCCCATTCCCATTGAAGGAGGTTTATCTGCTTGTGCTGAAGCTGGCTTTGGTACAAGCAATAGAAAATTTAATGCTTTTATCCAAGAGTTACGTTCAATTAATCCCAAACCAGGGACTTTCTACAATATAGAACTTATCGCAAGCTGCAAATAGAGATAAGAATATCGTTTGTGGCGCTTTGTACCTCACCAAAGAGGCGGAGGGGCAGGGGGCAGGGAGCAGGGGGAGCAAGCCCTGCCACAAAGACGTGAAGCACAAAGCGGAACATGGGTATGTTCGCGTAGCGTGTCGCAGACAAGCCCCGCTCGAATTTAGGCAAAGTAAAAACTCCGTCCCAGCCTTTCCCCCTCGCTCCCTGCTCCCCTGCTTCTTTTTACCTCAGCCTATCCATTATTGAGTTAAGAGACGCGAGAAAAATTACGTCTCTTAACTGTGCAGTAATTATTCTGCATTTAAAAATTCTAAATAGCCATTGCTGAGTTCTTTAACTGCTAAATCATAAAACTGCTTACCGTGTTCTGGGGTAGCTAAAGCCGGATTAGAACCCATGCGTCCATCTGGATAACGTTGGCGAAAGTTCGCAGCACCATAAATTTTGTGTCCACTTCCAACTTCTGCTGAGAGAGGTGCTTGCTTAATCGCCTCTGGATAAACATACTGGGTAAGAGCTACTTCACTTGGGGTAGCATGAGAACCTTCTTGATCCCCATATAATTCTTTCGCAAGCTTGTAGACAGAACTGCACATAAACCAGTTAGCTACTTGACATTTCACTTGTTGAGCATTGGCAATTTGCAAATCTTCTAAATGAGCATAAGTTTCTGAGAACGCAGCTTTAAGGGTAGCGATGTTACCGCCGTGTCCGTTGATGAAGTAGAACTTAGTAAAACCAATTTTTGCTAGACAAGTTACATAGTCTCGCACTAGCGCAATCAAAGTGCTGGGACGCAGGCTGATTGTACCGGGAAAGGCTGTATGATGCAGTGCCATACCAACATTGATTGTAGGGCCGACGATCGCACCAGTTGCTTCACCCACACCAGCTGCGATCGCTTCTGCACAAATAGCATCAGTGCCAATCAAGCCTGTGGGGCCATGTTGTTCTGTAGAACCAATAGGAAGAATAATCCCCTGCGACTGCTTTATGTAGGCTTCAACTTCCTGCCAGGTCATTAAATGTAGTAACATTTTTAATCAGTATCCTCATCATAATGGTAGTAAGTGGAAACATTTGTCTGCTAGAAAGCATCTGATGTTTCTAACTATCCACTAACACGATTATGAACCTCCTGGCTCATGAGTGGAGGAATGACCAGAAGAGGCAGGGAGCAGGTGAGCCAGCGCGGTAAGGCAGCGCGGTCTTGGGGGTTTCCCCCAAAAGCGACTGCCGCACCCCTTGTGGGTCATGGGGAGGCAGTCCGCCCTTGCGGTTCCCAAGGCACTCCGTTGGGCGGGTTCCCCGACTTGTAGGAAGTGCCGCCGACTTGTAGGAACTGCCGTGGTTTTCATGCCACTTGCTTCAACGGGGGGAACCCCCGCAACGCAGTGGCTCCCCAGGAGCGACTGGCGTTGGACTGGCGAATCCGAAGGAGAGCAGAGGGAAAGATTTTAAATAACCCTGCCAAAAGGGATACCAACACTGCAACTTTAGTCTATGACGCTTGTTGCGAATCTCCTTATAATCAAGGTGCAGATTAAATTTTGAGATCTTTGCGTTCAACAGCACAAAGACGCGGGAAATAACTCTTAATTCTTGACTAATCGAAGCGATAATGCTTTTTTAGATCGCTTTTCACTTCCCATATACAAGACATTCCAGCGGGAAAAGTAACTAGATCTCCTTTACCCATTTGCACTGGTTGCCCATCATGAGGCGTAACAACCACATCACCTGCCAAAAAGTAACAAATTTCTTGACTATCATAAGTCCAGGGAAATTTGGATACTTCTTTTTGCCAAATTGCCCATTTGAACACACCCAACTGGTTGAGACGTTCTTGACTGGGTTGATGCTCAATTTTAATTTCCATGCCGTGTTTTTCGGTTGACGCTCAGCAGTAAGATTGGATATCTTCTCCACACTGATCTACTAAATAACACAAAGCGCGAAAACGCAAGCCTACAAACTGCTCATATAATGGATTGAGCTTACACATGGGCGGAATATGAGCTATTTTGCGGCCAAATAATATTAGATCGCGTTCAAAGGGACATTGAGCAGGAATGAATTTAGCAATAAAGTGAGCAAATTTACGATTTTGAACTTCCAATTCGTCTAGCCAATTACGCAAAGGTTGCAATATATCAGATTGAGGTTGAGCCAATTGATTTTGACTAGCTGCTTGATGGCTTACCCCGAATGACTTAATAAAAGCAGGAATAATAATATGTTGACGTTTTGTCTTGAGCATGGTTGTAAGTAAGGTTTCCCTTGTTGATAAACTACTTGTTGTGGATTCTGATGATTCCTATGCAATCTATCCCAATCATTTGTATGCTTGCTATGAACGTAATTAGGGCAAGCACGAAGTTAGTAATTGGCATAAGATTTGCGCGTAATATAGTTGAACTAATTGTTATTTAAACTCAGCAAATGCTGAATAACTGTCCCGTTAAATACAAAATAACAAAGAAATTATAAAATTGGTATTTCTTTAACTTATTGATTACTAATATACAAAATAACGATCCCCTATCTAACAGGCTAATTTTTAGTATCAACAGCACACAGTACATTAAGCTTGGTATTTTGGCGCAAAATTACGGACTCACCCTTGCAACAGCTAGATTTCAATGAGATCAGCCAGTGGAGGAAAATGTATTTTAATATATTAAAAAATTATATATTTTACATAAACAGCCGTAATATTACTGGATAAACAATACAAAATTATTTGATAAGTACAAACTAATATAATTATGGCTAATTTATGCTTTGGTTATGCTTGTAACTCATAAGAATTTGAGTAATGCTTATTGTACCTTACTATGAAGTAAATGTACTTGATAAACACAAGAGATTTTGAAAATATATCAGAAAGACTAAAACAAAAAATAAAGGATTATGCTCAAAATTAGGTGATTTAATCTGCAAAATGAATGATTATGACAGCAATTGTTGAGACGACTAATTAATTAAACATAAATCATATCGGAAATAGTATTTTTATTAGTTTCAAAATGAAATCAAATATACTCTTAGCAGTAGTTGAAAAATTTTCTCAATCATGCTTGAATGTGCTTCATATAAAGGCGATCGCAAATAATATCAGGATTTACGCAAAGATTACGACTTTACGTCATTATCAGTAAAACGTAGACGTGTTAGCGGCTTCTCTAAGAGTAGTAATCGCAAAGGCTGATTATTTTTCGTCACTAGTACGTAAGTCCTATTACTAAGAAAAGGTATCAGGTTTAACACTTAGCAACGTCTAATTAATAAAAGAGCTAATAACTAAATAACACTCAGATAGCTATCTATAAAGAAATGATAAGAAATAATTATATCATTTATACCAAAGAGCTTACTAGCATTGGAATTGACATTGATTATACTAAATAGCTCTTTTGAGAATGTTATGTACTTAACTATCAGTATCGTAAAGTTAATACCTAAGTCATAACCTTAATTTGACCGTAGCGTTAGTTTTTTAGAAACTGGATTAAAACATCTGTATTATGGATGTTTTGGATGTTAAATGCATAATAATGTTTATTTTTGCTGGAAATCAATTATTTTTACTACGCGATACAAGTATAAAAAGTATATATATTTATTCAGATGAGAGAAATATTCACTATTTTGTAACAATATAATTTTGACAACGTTTTTCGTAGTTTATTACTACTATTTACTGGGATTATCGCTATCAACATGTTTTACTTTGCACAAAGTATTTTATCTTAAGCTTAAAATTATGCAATTTTTAATGCGATTTTGCTAATGCGATTTGTCATACAATCGCATAACCTATTAAGGAAAGTAAGGCAAGATTATGGTTAACTCTTTCAATACCCGCCCTGAGATTTTATGGCGACAAGTTTGGGGATTAGCCGCTTTACTAGCAGCGATTATCTTCAGTTGGATGGTGTATGGATTTTATCAGCCCAAAATTTTACAACGACTAGAATTTGTCGAACTGGCAAGTTGGCTAGGAATAATACAGGGTTTACTTACAGCAGTGATGGAACCTTTGATTGGCAGAATTTCCGATCATATCCAGCAGCGCTTGGGTAGCCGTTTGCCAATGATTAGTGTCGGGGTAGTATTGGCAAGTTTAATTTTTGTCACTGTTTCGCTGTTAGCAAAACAGAATTTTCCAGTAGGTACACGTTGGATAGTACCAGTGTTAATGACTGCTTGGGTGATAGCCATGAGCAGCTTTCGTAGTCCAGCGATCGCACTTTTAACGCAATTTGCACCTGTAGCCGAATTACCCCAAGCTAATGCCATTCTGGTGTTCGTATTTGGATTAGTAGCAGCTATTGCTTCAATGGGAAATACCTTACTTTATAGTATGGGTGCATCAATTACTTTTCTTTTAGGAGCGATCACTTTAGTCTTAGGAGCATATATTTTGCGGTTATTTACTCCTAGACATGCTTTTGATCCCCATATCTTAAATCCAGTTATGTCTGCGGAAGCTCCTAAATTGCTGTTGATTTTAATTTTTGTAATTGGTTTAGCGACAGGAATTGAAGTTAATCTATTAATATCGATATTTCCTCAAGAATTGCAAACTCAGCTGCCTGGACTCCAGGTAGATTTTATTGTTTCGGAAATACTTTTAGTGTCAGCGATCGCTTCAGTACCTTTGGGAGAATTGACAGCAGAATTAGGTGCTAATAAATCTATATTGATTGGTTTAGGCTCAATGACAGGTTTGATGGGATTAACATTATTGAATGATAATAATATCCTAGCAATAGGATTAATACTTGCTTTTGGTGTCAGCGTTAGCTTAGTTTTTATTAGTATGATTTCTTTAGTATTAACTAAAATACCTTCTATTCAGGCAGGCTTAGGTACAGGATTATATTTTGGTGGTACTGCTGGAGGAACTGCGATCATATCTTTGTTGATGAAACAAATAGGAATCACATCAATAGGTGCATTTTTATTAGCTGAGTTGGCTTTTTTAGTAGTGACTGTGTGTATTCTGCTGAGTAAGAAAATATCTATTGCTTAGGTTAATTAAACTAGAGGCTCAGATCCCCGACTTCTTTGAGAAGTCGGGGATCTTGTTGTTCACAAAGTTCTCGCAATTTAGTTAAAACTTGTTGGGCATGTCCTTTTGTTTTCACATTTGGCCAAGCATAAGCAATAATTTTCTCAGGTGAAATCAGAAAAGTTGAGCGCGCTACACCCATATATTCTTTTCCCATAAATTTCTTTAAGCGCCAAGCACCATAGTTTTCTATGAGATGATGTTCTAAATCACTTAAAAGAGTAATTGACAAGTTATGTTTGTCGATAAATTTACAATGGGCTTTCCCGGAATCTGGACTTACGCCTAGGATTACTGCGTTTAGGGTACTGAAGTCTTGATACAGTTGCGTGAAATCTTTAGCTTCCGTAGTGCAGCCGGAGGTGTCATCTTTGGGGTAAAAATAGAGGATGACCCATTTACCGCTAAAATCATCCAGAGTAACTGAATTATCATTTTGGTCAGGAGTAGAAAAATCAGGCGCTGGTTGTCCAACTTCAGGAATATTGCTCATAATGGGAACTTGAGAGATTGCGTTAGCGAAGCTTAACGAAGTTATCGCCTAATAATTACTGTCCCATATTTCTATTCGTAATAAATGTCCAACTCCAAAAACATGCTACGTGAATTTACTAATCGTGAGCAGTTATTAACCTACCTCCGTGAGGAATTTACCACAGCCGCAGAACGTGATGTTTACATCAGCAAAGTTGTTGGTGGGCGTAAAGCTGCTGAACAAGCACTGCAAAAAGTGAATGCAGCAGAATATAGTAAAACTCGTAATTTTTTAACAGGTGCAGTTACGAGACTGTCGCCCTACATTCGTTATGGTGTTTTGAGTCTGCGAGAAGTTCGAGATTATGTACTTAAACAGGTAAACAATCTTGAAGATGGCACTAAATTAATTAACGAATTAGCTTGGCGCGACTATTGGCAGCGTTTATATGCCAAGCTAGGCAAAGATATCTGGCAAGATCAAGAAGAATACAAAACTGGCTACACTTGTCAAGACTACACACCAGATTTACCCACAGATATCAAAGAAGGCATTACAGGGCGAGTGTGCATCGACAACTTCAGCCATGACTTACGCGCAACTGGTTACTTGCATAACCATATCCGCATGTGGTTAGCAGCTTACATTGTCCATTGGCGGCGCATCCGCTGGCAAACAGGAGCTAAGTGGTTTTTGGAACATCTTTTAGATGGTGATCCTGCCAGTAATAATATGTCATGGCAGTGGGTAGCCAGCACCTTTAGTCATAAACCGTATTTTTTTAACCGCGAGAACTTAGAACGGTATACTAAAGGCGTTTATTGCCAAAAATGCCCCCTTTACGGTCATTGTGATTTTGAAGGCAGTTATGAAGAATTATCACAGCGACTTTTTCCCCAAGGTGAATTTACTAAAAAACCCAATAGTCAAAGTTGGCAACGTGGCAAAAAAGGTAAAAAATGAATCAACCAATAGTTTGGGTACATGGAGACTGCCTTAGTCCCTACAACCCTGCATTACAAGAATACCCCGATGCCCCAGCAATCTGGGTTTGGGATGAAGCTTTGATAGAAGAGTGGCAACTGAGTCTTAAACGCATCACGTTTATTTATGAATGCTTACTAGAGTTACCTGTTATCATTCGCCGTGGTAATGTGGCGCAAGAAGTTATAGCTTTTGCCCAAGAACATCACGCGGATTTAGTGGCAACAGCAGCAAGTCCTAGTCCGAGGTTTGATGATATCTGCAATGAAATTGAGGGTTCTTTACAGTTGGAAGTGTTGGAGGTGGAGCCGTTTTTTGAGTATGACGGCTATATTGATCTTAAACGGTTCTCTCGCTATTGGAAGGTGGCACAGAAGTGTGTTTTTGAGTAGTAATTGATTGCACATAACTATAAATCATTAAGATTATGATAATAATTACATTTGTACATTTACCTGCAACCGTTGATCTCTAGCCCCAATAAAGTCATGTCAGTTGCCCAAGAATTAGAACCTGTACAAGATATAATATTTCCGCCAGGAGATATAGAAAGTCACGAACCACCATTGGAAAGCGATTTACATCTACGCCAAATTATTCTGTTATTACAATGCTTAGAATTGTGGCGGCAAAACCGTAATGACTTTTATGCGGCGGGAAATTTGACAATTTACTATAGCCAACGTCAACTTAAATCAGAAGAATTTCGCGGTCCAGACTTTTTTGTCGTGCTAAGATGCGATCGTAAACCGCGCAAAAGTTGGGTGATTTGGCAAGAAGATGGTAAATATCCAAATATAATTGTCGAGTTACTTTCGCCTTCTACAAAAGCCACAGACAAAGGCTTAAAAAAACAAATCTACCAAGATATCTTCCGCACACCAGAGTATTTTTGGTTTGATCCGGATAATTTGGAATTTGTGGGGTTTCATTTAGTAGACGGGAATTACCAACCAATAGAACCGAATCCTCAAGGTTGGTTATGGAGTCAGCAGTTAGATTTATATTTGGGTGTGCAGGACAATCAACTACGTTATTTTACAGCACAAGGACAGTTAGTGCCGACACCACAGGAATTAGCAGAACAGGAAACGCAGCGTGCAGAACAAGAAAAGCAACTTGCAGAACAAGAAAAGCAACGTGCAGAGCGCCTAGCCGCTAAATTGCGAGAATTAAATATTGACCCTGATAATCTATAACGACAATTCGCAATTTGCAATTTGTGCAGAAAATCTTTATTTGATTGAGCAGATTAAGTTTTTCTGAGATTTGCACCAATATTGCAGTTCCTGCCACAGAATCACGAGCAGTCCAACATTTAACCTCGCTGCTTTGATAACTTAACACATATAGCGCTTCTCGGTTGCAGAAAAAAAAGAGGCTAGGAACTAGAGGCTAGGGGCTAGAGTGGTGTATTTCATTCATCAGAAAACCGCTATAATCCTTAACCTAAAAGTATTGAATCTCATCCGACGATGTTTGGGGTTAGTTTGCTCACTGTGGTCTATTCATCTGAAAAACGCTGTAAATATAATTAAGTAAATTTCTGTAGTTATTTGTTATTTTATTCAGTGCATAGATTTTTAACTGCTTTTATTTACGAAACATCTACTGAACACAAGCAAGAATTTTCTAGACAAACTTTATTTTGGTTAATTATAAGCTTAGTATTTGCAGTATTTTATGGCATCTTAGGATTACAAAAAGCTTTTAGAGGTGAGTACGTTGTTCAAGATGATGCACGAGAGTATGTATTTTGGATGCAACGGTTTATTAATCCAGAATTATTTCCCCATGATTTAATTGCAGATTACTTTAAATCAATCACGCCATTAGGATTTGCTGCTATTTACAAAATGATGGCGAGTTTAGGTGTTACTCCTTTGTTATTGAGTAAAATATTGCCTATTTGTTTAGGATTAATTACCAGCATTTATTGTTTTCGGCTGTGTCTGGAAATTTTTCCAGTACCACTTGCGGGATTTATTAGTACTTTGTTACTGAATCAAAGTCTTTGGTTCAAAAGTGACTTGGTTTCTGCGACACCTAAGGCTTTTGTTTATTCATTATTGTTAGCATTTCTATACTATCTATTGCGTAAATCTTGGTTAATAATCTGTTTCATAATTGTGCTAGAAGGTCTATTTTACCCTCCATTAATATTAATTTCGTTGGGAATTTTATTCATGCGATCGCGTGGTCATTATTTGTGGGTGTTAGCCATACTGGGACTAGCATTTATAGTCATGTTACCTTATGCGATCGCTTCTGTTGAATTTGGACCAGTTGTCACCGCTTCTCAAGCCTGGAAAATGCCAGAGTTTTGGCCAGGAGGACGGCATCCTTTTTTTGATCCTAATCCTTGGCAATTTTGGTTCATAGGGCAACATAGCGGCATCTTGCCACCGTTAATGCCTCCCTTAATTTGGTTGGGTTTATTATTACCATTAGTAGTTAAATATTCATCCCGGTTTCCGTTAATTAATCTAATTAAAACTCAAATTAAAATATTACCTCAAATCATCATAGTATCCTTAACTTTATTTTTTGCTGCCCATACTCTACTGCTCAAACTGTTTTTTCCTACCCGTTATACAATTCATACGCTGCGTATTGTTATGGCTATAGCCGCAGGTATTGCTTTAACTACTGTGTTAGATAGCTTTTTGCGTGTTTATCAGCAAAAACCTCAAATTTTGCAATTAATATTGACAGTAACTTTAGCTGTAATCCTGCTTTTTTATCCTAATTTTTCCGGACGCTTCCCTACAACCGATTACAGGCAATCTGGAGAAGTATCTCTTTATAAATTTCTCCTACAGCAACCCCAAGATATTCTAATTGCAACTCTTGCTGACGAAGCTGATAATATCCCGACTTTTGCTCAAAGGTCTATTTTAGTGGGTAGAGAATATGCCCTACCTTTTCATCTGGGCTATTATTCCCAGATTCGCCAACGCACCTCTGATTTGATTGATGCCCAGTATAGTCAAGATTTGGTAGCAGCAAAAAAACTAATTAAAAAGTATCAAATAAGTTTTTGGTTGGTAGAAAATACGGCCTTTCAACCTGAATATTTGACTAAAAAAACTTGGTTGCAAAGTTTTCAACCAGCTTTTAAAGAAGCTTTAAGCAGTTTAAAACAAGATAATACGCCAGCATTAGCAAAGTTAACGAAACACTGTTCAGTTTTAGAAACCGAGCAATTTACCGTGTTAAAAGCAGAATGTATTGTAAATTATCGTCAGTGACAAATTATTGGTTTAACCAAGCTTCTAAATCAGCAACATTAGAAAAATCTAATAATGCCTCTCCTAAATTTTCTAACTGTTCAATTGATAAGCCTTTAATTCGCTCAATTAATGAAGCGTCGATTTCACCAATACGGCGATTGAGTAGACGCAGTATTAAGTCTTGTTCTCCTTCTTGTCTTCCTTCTTCTTTAGCTTGTTCTCTATCTTTTTGATAAAGTGGTTTTAGTCGCAGAATTAACTCCTGATCATCTGCTGATAATTCTTGATTTACTCTCAAGTTTTCGCGCAAGTTATAAACTAATTCAAGAGTTGCTTTCTGGTATGGATAATCTAATGGTAACGCTTGCAACTCGATAATTGCTTGTGATTGTACGTTTCCCCTACCCAGAAGCCTCAACCATAATGTTTCTTTCCGGTGTTGGCGGTAGTTGGTGTATTGCCACAATTGCTGTTCGTAAGGCATCTGGGAGAAAATGTACTCCCGATAGCCAACCTGCTTTTTGGATAGTTCCAAAGCTAGACAATCGAGTTTCAGATATGGTAGGTGTAAGAATCCATAATTTGGGAATTTCTGAGTTTTGAAGTTTGGTTTTACTAGCTTTAGCTTCTCGTCGCAGAGAAGCTTTTATTTCTAGCAATTTTAAAATACAGTCGCAGATTTCATCGATAGAAACTGGATTGCGGTATGGTTCTATAATCGCAGGATGTTCAGCGAATCTTCCTAGCAAACCGAGTATTTGTAAATTAGAGTTTTGCTGTTTTGCTGGAGTGAATAAAACATCTATTTCTTTAATCTCTCCTGAAACTTTTTCTGATGCTTTGACTTCTCCGTAATCTTTTAATAATTCTTCAAGATAGTCTTTGGCAAATTGATCATGTATAAACCTAGTCATTCAATTTTAAGATTGCAGAAGTTCTGGGTTCATGCAAAGTCTCATTATATAGCAGTCCTGATTCATTCGTGAGAAAATAAATCCCCGACTTGTCAAAGAAATCAGGGATTTGGAAACCTTGAATTTTCACAAACTTGCTTAAATTATCGCGCAACGTTACTAGGCGGTTATTGGACTTTCATTTGATACTTTCTCTGTATTAGATTTTAAGCGTGTCAATCTACTTTTACGGACGCGTTCGCTGTCTCGAACACCACCTGCAAGTTCATATTCATTGCTGTTTTTGCCATATTTGAAACGAACGCCCATTACCATTTTATCAGAAACCTGACTTAACGTTTTTTCCATCGCATCCAGTTTGATTTTAGAAGAGTCAACCATTGCTATAGCAGCATTATAATCATCAAGCATTTTTTGAACTTGCTCGATTAATTGTGTCAGGTTTTGCAAGTTACAATTATCATCAAAACTGATATTAGGGTCAATAGCTTTTAGTCCCGCAACTCTAAACTCTGCTTTTTCTATAATTCGGGAACCACGTTTTTTTCGAGGCATATATTTACATCTTTAAAAGCTTTACAATGTTATTTTGTCTCAATTAACTTGGATTTTAGTTCAGCAAAAAGCGCAGTTTTTTTAGTAGTTTTTTTATTTATACCCGTGATTTCTCTGAGTTTAATCACTGAGCGCATCTTTACTTCATAGTTAACAGCGATCGCAGAGTTTGAAAAAACTATAATCGCATCTTTAACTTATAGAATACAGTACAATATTTCGTATCATTCACCGCAATTGTTTAGGTCAGCTTGATGAGTCCGTCACTTGAAAAAATTTTAAGCGAGATTGAGCAATTGACTCCAGAAGAGCAATTGACAGTGATGGGGCATTTAGTATAGCGTGTAAAAAAACACGTCACTCAAGCGCAAGCAAAACGCAAGTGGAGCGATTTGAAAGGTATGGCTTCCTATCCGCTTTTTGGTGAAGATGCTCAAAATTGGGTTTCGCGGAGTCGGCGGGAAGGTGATGAGCTTCGAGAATTGAGAGTTTTTGGTAGTAAGTGAGCTGGAAGTAATGTAGTCAACGCTGATCGCTTTAATCTTAAGCCTCTATCTTGAAACCTCAAGGCTTCATGTTCTAGCTTTAACACTTCATCTTATAACCTTAAGCCTGAATGTTCTGGCTTTAAGGGTTCACGTTATAGCCTTAAGACTTAATATTGTAACCTTAAGAGTCAACGATATAGCATTGATGACCAAAGTTTGTTGGTGAGTGAAGTCATAGCTACATAGTGTATTGTTGATTTACAGCGATCGCATTATTGAATAATAGCGGTCGCTCTTCAGCGCTTACAATTAAAATGCATAGGTTTAACTCGCCGTAGGCATCGTATTCAATTTAGTCTGTGATACGTAAACACCAGATACTGCAAAAAATTTTATTAATATGACAACTACAACAAACTCTCGCTATGTTACCCGACAGCCTGATATTTTATCGGGTGAACCGATTATTAAGGGAACTAGAACACCTGTGAGAGCAATTGTGGAAAATTGGCGTTTAGGTATTAGACCAGAAGAAATCCCGTTACATTTACCTAATTTAACTTTAGCGCAAGTCTTTGATGCTTTGAGTTTTTACTTAGATAATCAAGCAGAAATTAATGAATATATTGAGCGCAATCATGTCCCTGATGAATTAGTACATCCAGCGATTAAAGCTAGATTAAATCAAAAATGACGATTTTTTCTCAAGTTTATCTTGATAAAGATACAGGTATATCTCAATATTATTGGTTTAACCAAGCTTCTAAATCAGCAACACTAGAAAAATTTAATAATGCTTCTCCTAAATTCTCTAATTGTTCAATTGATAAGCCTTTAGTTTGCTCGATTAATGACGCATCGATTTCACCAATACGACGATTGAGTTGGCGTAGAACTAGACGTTGCTCTCCTGACTGTACAGCTTGTTCTCTGTCTCTTTGATAAAGTGGTTCTAGTCGCATAATTAACTCTTGATCATCTGCTGATAATTCTTGATTTACTCTCAAATTTTCGCGCAAGTTGTAAACTAATTCAAGAGTTGCTTTTTGGTATGGATGATTTAATGGTAACGCTTGCAAAAAGTTTTTCCGTAAACATAAGATTTAGGGTTTAGAGATGATTAAACTCTGTATATGCATACATACACTATCAAACTGATTTAAAAGTTGACTATTTGTAAACCTAATAATCTTTAAACCATATCCTTCTAGAATTTTTGTTCTCTCTATATCGTAGTCTTGACCTTCATCTGTAAAATGGCTATCTCCATCAACTTCAATCACCACTTGTAAAGTCGGACAGTAAAAATCAACTATAAAATGATGAATTGGCCGTTGCCTTAAAACCCGAAACTGAAAATTCTTCAGATACTCAGACCACAGCTTTTTTTCTGCTGGAGTCATGTTTTTACGAAGTTCTTTTGCTCTTTCTACAAGCTTTGGATTATAAGGTAAATGGAAATCGCTACTGTTAAGGTTGTTTGTCATATTTTATAAGGTTTATGCTTTTAAACTCATCGATAATTTGTGAAATAAAATTAAAGTCTCTTTATTAAAAGTTACGGTTAGATATAAGTTTTATCAAGTTGTCTAACAGTGTTTAGATCCCCCCTAACCCTCCTTAAAAAAGGGGGGAACAAGAATTAAAATCCCACATTTTGTACCAGCGCAAAGATGTGTGTACACCATAGCTTAAAAAGGGAACGATAACATATCAAAGTCCCCCTTTTTAAGGGGGATTTAGGGGGATCTAAACTGATTTGATACATCATTAAAGACTTTTCAAACACCCTCTTAAACACTCTGCGATATATCCACGCTAACCCAAAAGCAGCAAGAATACAGCAGGGTTATTTCTACGACTTTAGCAATTATGGCACTCATGACCGTTTGAGTAATGATGGTATCATATGATGTCCGGCAAATCACCCTTAATATGTCATTGCGAGTGGAACGAAGTGAAACGACGCAATCGCAAGGTTTTTGGGATTGCTTCCCTTCGGTCGCAATGACGGTTATTTGAACGGACATGATATCACTCAATGGCATCCCGCGTTTTTGCTGTTGGGGAGAACTTTAGAAGAATGTGCAGCTAAATATCGCCAGTTTTGTAAGAAATATCGACCGCAAGCAAAGCCAGAGAAAAGAAACCTCTGGGGAAGTCGGTTTTTGCCCTCAATGAAGAAGGATGCTAAATCAAAAAAGTCACCGGGACAGATGAGTTTACCTTGGGATAAACAAAGAGTAACTGAAGATACGGAGGTGCATGAAGTAGCAGAAAAATTTATTCTGGCAAACTGTTATAACCCCGCAGTGCCAGGTATCGAAATTCTGAAATGTTGATTCTACCGTGCATAAGAGGCTTGTAATAAATCTTTATAAATGTCTGAAAACCTTAGATTTTAAACTTTACAAGTCTCGATGCGAGAGAAGAGATTCAGAAGACCTTTCCTATTCGCAAACGGGAAGTGTCCTCTATTCTCAGACGGAAATTGATTTGGCTCGTCTTTAACCTCAGAATATCCTACTTTCACTGTCCAACCTACGCTCTCGCCAAACTTCTCCCAGGCTTCTTGATAATAGTTGCCATCAGCTTTACCGCCAACGCTCAAGTAAATTTTTTTTTGGACGCTGAAGCCAAAATATCCATAGCTGTAATTTACCCACAGTTGGTCAATTGTCCGTAAGTCAGTACAAGGAAAATTTAAGAGTTCGTCTGAGGTCAAGTAGTCGCTATTTTTTTTACCTACAACCTGAAGCATCACCCGATAGGTTTCTATATCGGCTTCTCTCCAGTTATTTGCTGCTAGTAGGACGCGTAGTCTGGTGTAGTCTATGCCTTTGTCTGAATCAAGTGTGTTGGGTTTGCCCTGCTGCTCCGTTGGAGGGATGCTGTTAGTAGGATTTGTTTGTGGTGTTGCAGTCTGAGATGGTTCAGTCTTTGTAGGGTCATTATTTGTTACAACAGGCTGATCTTGTTGTTGGCTCCAAATCCCTCCACCCACGACTGACGTTACTAAGCCTAAAATTCCCCAACCCACCCATTTCAAAAATTGTCTTCTGTCTGAAGGTTTTTGAGGCGATTGAGATAAACTGATGGGTTGTGTTTTTGGCTTTTGTCCAGTAATACCCCAAATCAACTGTTCCATTGGATCGGGATTTTGTAGCCGAAAATCTACCCAATGAAAGCCTTTTAAAAATCTCGGAACTGTATTTATAAGTTTATCAGGGCATCCAGGAAGAATAACTAAGCCTATGCGAAGCTGATGATTTTTCGCAAACTCAACAAGAAACTCTTTCATTTCGATATCTGCCCACGGCCCTACACCCGAAGAACCGATAAATACAGCTACAGCTTTGACTTGAGGAATTATTTCTTCAAGTTGGTCTTGCCAACGTCGAAATGGCTCAAAGTCGTACTTATCTAACCAAGCATCTATTCCTTCTTTTAACAGATGCTCTCTAATTTTTTCTACCTCTGCTTTTTCTTTGCTGTTGTGGCAGAGGAAAACATCCTTGACCATCTATTACTCCTCCACACCCGCAATAGTCGCCAACGCATGAGCATACTCTTTTAAACCCACCCGCAAAGCCTCTAACTCTCGCCGCGCCGTCGCCTCCTCAGACCACCCCTGCTCGTGTTCCTTGGGACTCACCCCCACAGGTCGCCTAGCTTCCCACGCTTGCAATAACGGATGCCACTTTGACAAAAACGGTCTTAACCCATTATTCAACACCGCGATCGCAATTCCCCCGACAGAATCACGAGAAGCCCCCACATCCGGCCCAGCTGCTTTGAGAACTTCGCGGGTAGTGCCAAATAAACTATAAAGAGAGTTCATCGCTTCTCGTACTAAACCTTGGTCAAGTGCCAATGGTTGCACAGCAATTCGCGTCACCAATTCTACATACAACGACCAAGCCGCCTTCTTTTGTGTGGTGTCTACTTTCCAAGACATCGAACCAATGCCAAAAGGCAGACTTACAGATACAGTCTCTAACGAAACGCGATCGCGCATAACTATAATAATTAAGCAAATTTGTGTAGTTATTATTGTAGTTGACTTTAAACTCTCACTCTCCGCGCCTCTGCGTGGGGTAAATTCATCTCTAGTAAGATTGCCTCACGCAAAGGCGCAAAGGCGCTAAGAAGAGATTAAGAGTGTTAGTTAGTAGCCGACGTTGCCCGAATAATTGCACAATGAAAGCAGTTCGTCGTGGTGCTACCAACAAATGCCGACTACAATTGCTGACGCACAAAATTTACTTTCTGACCTAATTAGCCGCTACTCATCCCATGTAGATTATTTGATGATTCGTTTGGAAGAAGCAGAAGGGACTGATATCTTGTTGCGCGGTGACAAGGTAGAAACCCTCAGCGAAGGCATCTCCATTGGTGGACATATTCGCGCTTGTCATAAAGGCGGTTGGGGTTTGAGCAGTTTTAACCAGCTTTCTACTATTAAAGAACGAATTGAAGAAGCGATCGCAGCTGCACAGATGGTTGGTGATGAAGAAACTTTACTTGCTCCTATTGATCCCATACAAGCAATTTGTCAACTACCTTTAACGGGTACAAACCCCCGTCAGATTAGCCTAGCCCAGAAAAAAGAATTGTGCGATCGCTATACTGATTTATTGAAAAGCGTTGACCATCGCATCACTACTACTTCAGTACGTTACGGTGACAGTAACCAAAAAGTTATCCTCGCCACCTCAGAAGGTACTTTGATTGAGCAATCTTGGGTGGATATGGAAATGCGCTTTGCTGCTACCGCCAGAAACGGCGAAACTGTGCAAACTGGCAGAGAAACCACAGGTTCTCGTAAAGCTTATGAAGATTTAACCGATTTGGATGAACAAGTCAAAGGTGCTGCCCAAAGGGCTGTTGCAGCTTTATCTCTACCATCGGTGAAGGGCAATACTTACACTGTGGTTATTGACCCAATTTTAACTGGTTTGTTTGTTCACGAAGCCTTTGGACATCTTTCTGAAGCTGATATGGCTTACGAAAACCCAGATTTACTAGAAGTTATGACCATCGGCCGGCGATTTGGCCCCAAAGAACTACAAATTTTTGATGGTGCTGCCCCAGAGGGACATCGCGGCAGCTATTTTTATGATGATGAAGGGACACCCGCAACTACTACGCAACTAATTAAAGATGGGGTTTTGGTGGGACGTTTACATTCCCGTGAAACTGCTGGCAAATTGGAAGAAGCACCTACAGGTAATGCCCGCTGTCTTAATTATCACTTCAGCCCAATTGTGCGGATGACAAATACTTGGATAGAACGAGGTAAAACACCAGTTGCAGATTTATTTACTGGTATTAAAGAAGGAGTGTATGCTCGTAACTGGCTTGGTGGTATGACCAATGGCGAAATGTTTACTTTCAGCGCTGGGGAAGCGTGGATGATTAGAAACGGTAAAATCGCTGAATCGGTTAAGGATGTCACACTTTCGGGTAATGTTTTTCAAACCCTCGCTGATATTGAAGCAATTGGCAATGACTTTTACTGGGATGAGTCTGGCGGTTGCGGTAAAGGTGGACAAAATGGTTTATCTGTTGGTTGTGGTGGCCCCAGTTTGCGAATTAGAGATGTTGTAGTTGGTGGAGAAATTTAACTAAATTGATTCGCGCTTTAGTAAGGCCATCCACATATCTGAGGGGTCAGAGTAATAATCGATTTGCTCAACTCGATATCGATAAGTTTCAAAACCGCGTTGCAAAATAATGTAGTCACGCGGTTTTATACCTTTACCCATTCCAGTCATTTGTGCTTCTGTTCCGTCATTAAGTGATTCAAATACGTAATCTTTTCCCCAAACTAAGTGACTGTAATCGTGGATTTTACGCTTTTTGCTTAATCTCTTTACTGGAGAGAACAGCAATGGTAAAGAGTTGATGAAATTAGAACTTAAGTTAATTCCTATTTTAATAAAAGACATAAGTGAATTTTCCAATATCAAGTCATGAATTTTAATTTATAAAATAATCAAACCTGTAGATAGTAAGAGAAACAGTTAACTACAGATAAATATGTATTTAATAAAATAAAAACCAAATGATTGCTAAATCATGAAGACAGTACACCACCTGATTATTAATAAATTAGCAAATTAAACTAGTTATCTTGGGACATGCTGACAAAGTAATTTTAAGATAATTAACTAAAATGCAAATTAGTTGCTTTCATACATAATGAAAGTTAAGTAACGATATTTTACTCATCACTTATACTTAATTAAGACAATATTCAGCGTTTGGTAGAATCTTTGACGCTGTAAAAGATGAAATTATTGCACATTTTATAATAAAAACGGTCTACTTATCTCCAGTAGAAGTACTAGTTTATAAAAAAAATTATTTAAATAATCATACCTTCATAGTTTTAATTTAGCATCTTTGCTACATCCATACGTGCTTTATATATGTATATATAATGTCATAAATGTGAATTTTTAAAGAGGAACTAGCTTTAATTTATACTTTTAACTTTTAAAGCAATATCTACCTGCTTTAACAGTATTTCTAGAGTAGAGGAGTTGTCTAACACAACATCAGCACGAGATGCTTTTTCTGCAAGAGATAATTGACTATTGATGCGGGCTTGTGCCTGTTCTTGGCTAAGATGATTTCGCTGTATCAATCTTTGCAGTTGTTGTAACTTTGAGCAATACACAACCCAAATTTCTGTAACTAAATCAGTCATCTTGACTTCAAACAGCAAAGGGATTACTAACACTATTATTTGTGTAGGAGATTGGGCGATCGCCTCTTGAAAACGATCGCCTACATAAGGATGAATCAACTCCTCTATCTTGTTGCGTTCATCTTGACTTTCAAAAATAATTTCACCTAACTTTTGACGGTTGAGGCTACCATCTGCAAGTAAAATTTGTTTGCCGTAACGTTGGGCGATCGCATCAAGAATAGGCGAACCTATAGTTACTGCATCTCTAGCATAAATATCAGCATCCAATATTGGCAGATTGTAAGCACTAGCCAAATAATTGGCGACAGTAGTTTTACCTGTAGCAATACCTCCAGTTAAGCCGATAATGCGTTTCATGTGTATAGCAGGGAAGAGGGAACAGGGAACAGCCGTATATCTCAATTACGA
This sequence comes from Halotia branconii CENA392, assembly GCF_029953635.1. Lineage (NCBI taxonomy): Bacteria > Bacillati > Cyanobacteriota > Cyanophyceae > Nostocales > Nodulariaceae > Halotia > Halotia branconii. The sequence goes on from NZ_CP124543.1 coordinate 5,078,325, forward strand.
ATTACGAATTAGGTTGCCGAGCGAAGTCGAGGTACGAATTACGAATTAATGCTTGGGTTAATCCATCTAAAGTATATTCTTCTGCTTCTACATCTACGCGTCCGAATAAAGCACGACAAGTTTTTGAGGTTTGTGGGCCGATAGAAGCAATACAAACGCTTTCTAACTCATTAGCCACAGCTTTTTGAGGAAATATCCTTTGTGCGAGTTGATAGAAAAATTGTACAGTTTTAGAACTGGCAAAAGTAATGATATCTACTGTATGATTTTGCAGAGCTAACTTTGCTGAATCTGGAATACTACTAGGACAGCAAGATTGATATGCCGCAACTTCTATTACTTCTGCACCTTTAGCAGTTAATTCTTTAACTAAAATTTCTCTACCACCGCTTTCGACTCTAGGAAATAAAACTTTTTTCCCAGATAATTCTTCAGGAAAACTTGCCAATAAAGAATCGGCAACAAACTCAGGTGGAATAAAATCAGGTTGGATGTAGCGTTGTTTGAGACTTTGGGCTGTTTTCTCCCCAACAACGGCTATTTTTACACCAGCTAAAGCACGGATATCTTTACCTTGGGCATTTAGCCTGGCAAAAAAGTAGTCTACGCCATTGACAGAAGTGAGAATTAACCAGTGAAAATCTAATAAGTTAGCGATCGCCTGATCTAAATCTGCCCAACTTGAAGGTGCGGTAATTTCTAAAGTAGGCATTTCAATGACTTTAGCACCTAAGGCAGTCAGGCGATCGCTAAATTGATTCGACTGTCCAAGCGAACGTGTCACTAGGATTGTTTTATTAGCAAGGGGAAACTGAGAAGATGGAGAGTGGTTGCTTGACATAATTTCAAGACTGGGAATTTTAACTATTTTCTTAGGTTGTAAGTAATTACGAAGCCCCACAACCTCGCCAATCACGATGACTACTGGCGAAAGAGATAAGCCAGCGGTTTGTTCTAAAATATCACCCAGTTGGGCTGTCCAAATTTGTTGATGAGGAGTGCCTGCCCAGCGGATGATCGCAATGGGCGTTAAGCGCGATCGCCCATGTCGAACTAATTGATGTACAATCTCTGGCAAATGTCGTCCGCCCATCAATATTACTAGTGTCTCTAACCGAGATAAAGCTTCCCAGTCTAAAGCTTCCGGTTCATGGGCTGTCAACACGGCAAAACAACGACTCAAGACGGTATCTGTCAAGGGAATCCCCGCCAGCAAAGGGGCTGCAAGGGCTGAGGAGATGCCTGGGACTACTTCAAATTCACAATCCGATTTTTGCAAAGCTTCAATTTCGGCAGTACAACGCCCAAAAATAAACGGATCACCCGATTTCAGTCTGACAACTTGTTGATTTTCCTGGCAGTATTTGACCAGTAACTGATTAATTTCAGCTTGTGGTGTACTCGGTTTACCACCACGTTTGCCTACATCTATCTTGAGACAATCAAGGGGTACACAATCTAACAATTGGTCATCTACTAGAGCATCATAGACTAATACCTGAGCTTGACCCAAGAGATGATAAGCTTTAACCGTCAGATATGCTACATCTCCAGGGCCAGCGCCGACGAGGTAAACTTTGCCCTTTGCTTCAGTCATATAGTAATCCGATTTGATTCCTAAATCACTTGTAGGTGTAGGGAACAGGGAACAGGGAACAGGCTATAGAGAAGAAGAAATACAAGTGTTCCTAGTATTTCAGCTTAAGTTGACTTGGCGCTTATTTGATCTAATAGTTGAGCAACTTTGTTTGCCCTTTCAGGTTGGCGTTGTTTTTGCAATAAATCTTTAGCTGTTTGCAGATTAGTTTTGGCTGCTGATTGCTGATTTTCCTGCATTAAAATATTCGCTAAACGCAAATATGCATCAGGATTTTTGGGACTGCGTCGAATCACTTCCTCAAATAATTCTTTGGCTTCTTTCACTTCACCTTTTTTGATTAAAACATCTCCTAGTAATAAGCGAACTACATCATTGGTGGAGTTAATAGAAATGACTTTACGAAAAGCTGCTTCTGCACCTTGAAAGTCTTGTTGCTGATAAAGATTAATTCCTTTTTGAAAAAAGTTGGAGGTGATTAAGGTTTTCCAGGCGAAATAACCAAGAAAGGCAATACTTACAATAACTGCAAATATTGCCAGAATATCAATTACTTGCAAATTTTCTAACATTTTTTTAAGCCAACAAACAAGCAATAGGGAACATTAAATATTCTAGGAAAAAGAGTTTCCAAATAAATTGATAGAACTGGGCGATCGCACTTTTATCTTGTAAGTCTACAACTAAACTCCGCATCCACATCCAACACAGCACTATTAAATGAGTAATTACCAGAAATATTGAATTAACTGAGGCTAAACGAATAGCGCCAACCAAAATCATGCCTAGGTAGCAAACAGTTAGCACCCAAAGCGCCAGATTAAACACCGCTTGCGGGCCGAGTTGGATAGTGAAAGTAGTGATATTGTATAAGCGATCGCCTTCCATATCAGGGATATCTTTAAAGATAGCGATCGCAAAGGTAAACACCAAAACAAATACTGTTAAAACCCACACCACAGGCGGAATTGATGAGTTTTGTTGCAATACCCAATTAAAATGCAAAAATAAACCTAAATTGACAATTGTACCGCGCACCGAAAAAATACAAAGGGCTGCCCAAAACGGGAACTGCTTTAAGCGAATTGGCGGCAAAGAATAAGCCGTACCAATTGCCAAACTAATAGCCACCATGCCGAATAAGAAAGGGCCTGTAAACCATGCTATAACTAAAGCCAAAAGCCCAGTCAAAATGACAATTAATTGTCCTTGCGTCCGAGAAAATTCTCCTGATGCTAGAGGTAAATGAGGCTTATTAATCTTGTCAATATCAACATCTTCTAATTGATTTAAGCCCACAATATAAACATTACCGCACAGACAGGCAATCCAAGCGCCGAAAACCCTACTGAGGGGAATGCTAGAAAATCCTGCCGAAGAAACAGCAATAGCAATTAAATATAAACCCCAGACACTTAAAGTAGTGCCAATAATCGTATGTGGGCGAGAGAACTTCCAGAAAGCGTATAACCAATTTGATGGTACAGGCTTGTGTGACAAAGGGCTATTTTGAGAACTCTGACTCATGAGTACTTAGATTCAGTATTCCGGCTTACTGTTAATCATTGTCACAGAATTTGGTCACTGACTGTATTTTCGCCATGTCCAAATTTCTTTGATACTCTTATAAAATTAAAGATGTACTCATAACTGAGCAACGGGAAATCAATCATGCTAAATTACAATCCATTGGCTTGTTTGCCGTCATCTGAGGAACTACCAGACTCTGACGATACGCCAGTGGATAATGAATTACAAGATTTGATTCCCGGTTTACTCAAAGCGCTTTTGGCAATGGCTTGGCCAGAACGCATGGATTGGTTTTTTGGCGTAGATATGGGTATTTATTATGACCCAGATTTACCAGCGATAGTCCCAGATGGGTTTTTGAGTTTGGGCGTAGAGCGATTCTATGATGAAAACCTCCGTCCCAGTTATGTGCTTTGGGAAGAGAAGAAATTACCGATATTAGTGTTGGAGGTAGTGTCTCAGACATATCGCGGTGAATACTCAACCAAAAAAGCCGATTATGCAAGATTGGGAATTTTGTATTATGTAGTTTACAACCCATTTCGTCGCCGTAAGCCACGTTTAGAAGTTTATAAATTAGTTAATAATGTTTATGAATTACATGATGGAAATCCTGTTTGGCTACCAGAGATTGGTTTAGGAATTGGCATCGAACGAGGAACTTATCTCGGCATACCACGAGAATGGATGTATTGGTATAACCAACAAGGACAACGGTTTTTAACACCAGAAGAAGATAAAAAACTTGCTCAACAACAAGCTCAGCAGTCAGAACAAAAAGCTCAGCAAGCACAGCAAGAAATGCAATTATTACGAGAACGATTGCGATCGCTCGGCGTAGATCCTGATTTAATCTAAGAGGATGTTTGAAAAGTCCCTAATGATGTATCAAATAGTTTTAGATCCCCCTAAATCCCCCTTAAAAAGGGGGACTTTTAGGAATTTTCCGCTTAAAAGGGGGTTTAGGAGGGATTAAACCCTGTATCTGCTCACACACACTATCAAATTGATTTAAAACTTGACTATTTGTAAACCTAATAATCTTTAAACCATAGCCTTCTAGAATACGTGTTCTCTCTATGTCATAATCTTGACCTTCATCTGTAAAATGGCTATCCCCATCAATTTCAATAACTACTTGTAAAGTAGGACAGTAGAAATCAACTATAAAATGATTAATTGGTCTTTGTCTTAAAACCCGAAATTGAAAATCACTCAGATATTCACACCACAGCTTTTTTTCTGCTGGGGTCATATTTTTGCGAAGTTCTTTTGCTCTTTCTACAAGCTTTGGATTGTAAGGTAAATGGAAATTGCTACTGTTGAGGTTATTCATCATAGTTTTTAGCGTTTATCCTTTTACACTCCTTGAAAATATGGGAAAAAGTTCTTAAAGTCCCCCTTTTTAAGCTACGGCGTACACACATCTTTGTGCTATGTGCAAAATGTGGTTGATCCCCCTAAATCCCCCTTAAGAAGGGGGACTTTAATTCTAATTCCCCCTTTTTTAAGGGGGGCTAGGGGGGATCAAAACGATACGGAATAAGGTTATCAGACTAGTGTGTACACCGTAGCCTTTTTTAAGGGGAGCCACTGCGTTGCGGGGGTTCCCCCCGTTGTAGCAAGTGGCATGGATTTAGGGGGATCTATAAGTGCCTAAAATTACAGCCGACCACTTTTAAAACATCCTCTAAAAACATTCTGCTACATTAACAAAGTTCACAACGAAGCTCAAAGGTTCATTAAAGAAGCTCTGAGGTTCATTAATGGAGTTCAAAGACTCATTCACGAAGCTCAAAGGTTCATTAATGGAGTTCAAAGCCTCATTAATGGAGTTTAAAGACTCATTAATGAAGTTTAAAGCCTCATTAACAAAGCTCCGAGGTTCATTAATGGAGTTCAAAGCCTCATTAATGGAGTTTAAAGACTCATTAATGAAGTTCAAAGCCTCATTACAGCAATTTTCATTTATTTAAAAAACACTCTCGCGTTTTTCTCTGCGCCTCTGCGCCTCTGCGTGAGACAAAAATCTTCAAGAATTACCCCTCACCCTTTCAAGACTCGCCCTCACACTTTCAGCATCCGGTGACTTCAATCGCTGCAAAATCTCTAAAGCTGGTTGCAAATAGGATATCGCTTTAGTGTATTCACCCTGATGTTCTGCCAAACCTCCTAAGCACCACAGAGTCATTGCTTTGCCTTGGACATTACCAATGCGTTGAGTGATATCCAAAGACTGATTAAAAAGTGCGATCGCTTGTTCTACATCTCCTTGCTGGGCGTAGATTCCTGCTAATTGGTGCAACGTCGCGGCTTCAGTTTGGACATCGCCAATGCGTTTAGTGATATCCAAAGACTGATTGTAAAGTGCGATCGCTTGTTCTACTTCTCCTTGCTGGGCGTAGATGACGGCTAAACCGTGCAACGTCGTGGCTTCACCTTGGATATTACCAATGCGTTTAGTGATATCCAAAGACTGATTGTAAAATGCGATCGCTTGTTCTACTTCTCCTTGCTGGGCGTAGATGACGGCTAAACCGTGCAACGTCGTGGCTTCACCTTGGATATTACCAATGCGTTTTTCGATATCCAAAGACTGATTGTAAAGTGCGATCGCTTGTTCTACTCTTCCCTGTTTCGCATGAACAATTGCCAAGTTGTGAATAATCGAAGCTTTTTCATTTTCCTCCTCTGAAGGACATAAATCTAAAGCCTTTTGATAATGCTGAAGACAGTCTTCAATATCGCCAAGTTCATCTTCAGCACTAGCAAGATTGTGAAAGATATGATAATCCTCAACAATATCTAAAGTAGAACGACAAATATTAACAACTTCTCGATATCTGTTTTTTTTATTCCAAGCAGGTGCTAATGCTTGATTAATTTCCCCCGCAATTCTTTCATCCTTCCCCAACAAAGCCAAGCGATGAATTTCTAACCTTTGCCCTTCCGTCGAAGTTTCCGCCTCCTCACACCACAGACGATGTAAAATTTGTGCCGCTTGCGGATACAATTGCTCACCTACAAACTCTAATAACGGTGCTAAAATCTGGGGAACACGATACAGCATCTCTGCCCCATTCACCGTCACTTCCTCTAATAAACCCAAACTCGCCGCCCGTTGTAGATAACCTTCCCAACCAGAAATATCACCACAAATCGGAGAAATTGCCCCTTGGGGAATTGGTAACTCATACACCAATAACTTACCCAACATTTTCCGCAAACCGGGACTTTGCAACTCCAGCAATTCTTTGGCCAAGATATTTTCTCGAAATCTTTCTTCTTCCGTCTGCATCTTTTGCAAAATCGCTTCTACTCCTTGAACTTGCAGAGTAGTGTCTTGCAAAATTAGATCTAACCATTCCAACAATCGGGGATTTCCATCTGCTGCTTTCTTGGCGCGTTCTTGTAACTGGGCATCAATTGTCAACACACCATTAAAAGCATTCAACCTGCGATATTTTTTGGTTAAATCTGCCTTTTTTAACGCTGCCAAATTTTCTCGATGCAAGCGATGATTTAGTTCTGGTAGTGAAAAATCATAGCGACAGGTAATAATCATCTTGTGGGGAAGTCGGGAATTTTGAATAGCCTTCAACAAAGCCAGCAGCACATCTACAACTTGCGGCTTTAAAACCCAAACCCCATCATTCCGTAATTCTAAGTTCGCTTCAAAGTCATCCAAAACTAAGATAAAACGCTGTTCTTTGCTATTTAAACCTGACTGGAAAAACTTAGTAAGTTGCTGCATCAGGGATAAATTCCCATTGAGAATTTCTTGCCCCTGTTCTGATGTACATTGTTCAGCTAGCAGTTTTCGCAGTTTATCTTGATCTAATTCTTGATAAATCACCAACCTGTCATAGCCAGCCATCCTTTCTAATAGCCGCGCTGTGAGGGTACTTTTACCCACGCCCCCCAAGCCATGAATTAGCAAACCTAAATGATTACGAATAAATTTTAGACAACGCTGCAAATACCGCCGTCTCCCTACAAACTCGGCTGCTGTCGCTACCCTCACTTGTTGCGTCTGGGGATCTAAAAACTGTTCATAGGCCGTTTCTACTAGTGGCGGTGGCACATCTCCCAGAGGTTCTACAAATGCACCAGGATATTCACCTTGCACATACAACCGCAACAAGTGCCAATCTCTAACTTGAAGTTGAGATAAATACTGATAGGTGCTAGCCAATGCTTCGGCTAATTGATATCCCCCCGCCAACTTACCATAGAGATGTGCGGCGGCTACTGTAGCTATTCCATCTTCCACAGAGCGACCCCAGCCTAACACAGCCCTAGCCCCCTGAGCAATCAACGCCTCAGCCATTGAAGGGACTGCACCGTTATCAGCGGCTTCCCCGGTACGACAACCAGACAAAAATACCAACTTGGGAAAGCGAAATTGCAAGACTTCCGCCAACTCTGCGGCGGTAGTTTCCTGACGTTCCCCCGTTTCCGTCTCGGTAATAAAATAAGGCGTGTAAGGGGGTTCACGGGTAATTGAAGCGTGTCCCGTCAAGTGGAACACATCAAAACTATCAATATAGCGACTCCACACTTTCCCCAATTCAGTCACACAGCCGCTTTCTTCTACTCGCAAATTTAAACCCAAATCTCGCGTATCTGCCAGAATTTGCGCCTCTTCTTGTTCAAAGTCTAATTTGGGTTCTACATCTTCAGGATCTGTTGCCATAAACAATACCCGCAACTGTCGCGGTTCTACGGTGAAAGATTCGGTGTCTCTCTCCACCCACCGCACAGGCAAAACTACCGGATTCACGCGATTTACTAAAAAATTATCACCATCATGCAGCACTTCCCAAGGTAAATGAGCTAATTCTGTAGTATCAATGGCAACTACCAGCCCAGCACCGCGACAATTATTCATAGCGCGACTTAGCCATCTACCATCGCCATCTAACCAAAAAAATAATTGCTGCCCTATTCCTGATAAATTAGGCAGCAGATTATAGTACTCCCGCTTGCTTCGTTTCAATAAATCAGCAATGTCTGCCAATTGCAGAGAACGGGATTCATAGTGTTTTTGCTGTGGTAGCCAGTAACGTAAATCGACTGTTTTTTGTCTAAATTCTCGAAGTTGGATGCGGATAGTTTGCACAGTTATTAACCGAGAGATTTGAGGATTTCGGTAATTTCCTCTATGGTAGCTTCTTCCATAAAAATCCGGCTGTGAGTCTGAGGATTGACGATAATCACGTCAAATACTTTATGAGGATGGGCTTGCTTTGCTTCTTGATACCATTTGCGGATTTGCTCTGCTAAGGCCGCAGTACCGCCGACAATTCCTACAATAGTTGCTATGGCTGCGAGTGTTCCCTCTCGCTGTGTCGGGACTTCGTAACTCCCAGATATCCCTTCAATTTCTAGTAAAGCTGCGGCGGCTTTTGGTGCATCTTCGCTTTCTATAGCAATTTGAATTTCTGACATTGTTACTCGAATATTGGATGATTGAAGATATGAAGCCTCACGCAAAGGCGCAAAGGCGCAAAGGTACAAAGAATAAGTGTTCAAGTTTGTAAATATTGCTGGTAGCCTAGTTGTTCTAATTTTGCTTGTTTGGCGATGACTGATTCAGATAAGGTTTGGCGATATTGTTGCACTTTTTTGAGTAGTTCTGGTTGGTGAGTGGCGAGAATTTGCACTGCTAAAAGTCCGGCGTTTTTGGCATTACCGATGGCTACTGTTGCCACTGGGATACCTGCTGGCATTTGGACAATTGAGTATAAAGAATCAATCCCTTGCAAGTTACGAGTGGCTATAGGTACACCAATGACAGGCAATGGGGTTAAAGATGCTACCATTCCGGGAAGATGAGCCGCACCACCTGCACCAGCGATAATTACCTTAAGACCGCGTTGGTGGGCTTGTTGGGCGTATTGCACCATCCGTTCTGGTGTACGATGGGCTGAAACGATCGCCACTTCGTTGTTTATCCCAAACTCTTCACAAACTGCGATCGCATCTTTCATGGTAGGCAAATCGGAATCGCTGCCCATAATAATACCGATAAGAGGAGTCATAGAATTTTGGATTAATCTAAAATCGGGTGATACTGATTTATCTTCTCGCTAATGTGATGACACAAGCAACACAACAAGTTATTTCGACAAATATAAATATTATCAATGCTAGAGTTCCTGGTTACAAAGATTTGCAGATGCTTTTAGTTAACCAAAAAGGCATAATTGAGCAAATCTTGCCAATGCATACAGGATTGCAGCGGGTTTCAGCATCAGATTTACAAGTATTAAATGTTGCTGGCGATTGGATTTCTTTAGGTGGTGTTGATTTACAAATTAACGGTGCATTAGGTTTGGCATTTCCGGATTTAACAATCACAAATTCTTATAGTTTAGAGAAAATCTCGCAATTTTTATGGGATGCTGGGATAGATGGATTTTTACCAACACTAGTGACAACATCGGTAGAAAATATCCAGCGATCGCTAGCTGTAATTGCTGATGTTATCCCTGATCAAAAAGCGGGTGCAAAAATTTTAGGAGTGCATCTAGAAGGCCCATTTTTAAATTACCAAAAGCGTGGCGCACATCCAGCAGAGTATCTTTTACCTTTAACAATTGATGAAATCAAAAAAGTTTTGGGTGATTATGCTCACATTGTCAAAGTTATTACCTTAGCACCAGAGTTAGATCTTACTGGTGAAGTTATTCCATATTTGCGTTCTTTAGGTATCACCGTCAGTTTAGGACATTCTCAAGCAACAGCTGCCCAAGCCAAACAAGCCTTTGAACTCGGTGCAACGATGGTAACTCATGCCTTTAATGCCATGCCTCCCTTACATCACCGCGAACCAGGATTATTAGGGGCAGCAATTACCCATCCCGGTGTAATGTGTGGTTTTATTGCTGATGGTGAGCATGTTTCACCAATGATGCTGCAAATTTTGCTCAAGGCTACCAAAGGGCTGTTTTTGGTGAGTGATGCCCTCTCTCCCTTAGGGCTGTCCGATGGCGTGTATCCTTGGGACAGTCGGCAAATAGAAGTGAAAAACGGTACGGCACGACTCCCAGATGGCACTCTATCAGGGACGACTTGGCCTTTATTAGTGGGAGTACAAAATTTGGTAAAGTGGGGTATTTGTGACGTAGAAAATGCGATCGCTTTAGCTACCAATGCACCCAGACAAGCCATTAATTTACCAGGAATTGCCCCAAATCAACCCGCTAATTTATTGCGCTGGCATTGGGATGAAAATACACTACAACTATCTTGGCAGCGATTACTGAGCGAAATTCTGCATAATAATGAAATAAAATACACCACCTAGTTCCTAACCCCTAGTTCCTAGCCCCTTTTCCTTACAGGAGTGTATTGCACACAACCTAGAAGCACTATAAAGCAACGGCATTAGTTTTTGTCGTCAATTAGTAATCCATTGATGTAAAGTTTTTTGGAATTATCTATGCTATTAACGTCTTTATTACTGTAGTTTTCAGAGCCTACACCTTTAATTTTTGTTTCTACTTTATTCACACCTTTCTTAATAGAGATTATCCTGACATTTGGATAACTTTCACTAAGCTGACAATAACCCCCTAGCAAAGTTTCCTGTTGTGTTGGAGTCAGCTCATGCAGAGATAAATCTATATTAGTCAGATGATGGTTAGCATCTAATTTCTGAATCATTGTTTTCTTGCCTACTTGTAGGCATTTAAAGTAAACTTCAAATACTAAATTTAAAGATTATAAGTTGAAAAAACATATCCCAAAAGTGATAATCCAATAGCAATTAACCTCGTGGTATTAGTTTTAGCCTAAGGATAAACAGTCTACCGTCGTATAGATATCGGTAATGCAAAATACCATGCAAAATTATAAAAGTGGTTGAAAAGCGATCGCTATAACTAAGTGATATTTATCACCTTTTGCTTCTATAAAAGATTATGTCTAAATTTGATAGACCCCAACCCCCCATATTTGAACGAGTTGAAGACGAACGCTTGCACCGCAAGCAACGCCTAGCCGCCACCTTTCGTTTATTTGCTAAATTGGGCTTTAGCGAGGGTACAGGTCATATTACAACTCGCGACCCGGAGTTAACAGACCATTTCTGGGTGAATCCATTAGAAACAGATTTTGGTCAAATTTGTGTCTCTGACCTAATTTTAGTCAGTAGAGAAGGCGATGTAGTCAAAGGTAATACACCTGTAAATCCAGCAGCCTTTGCCATCCATTCCCAAATTTATGAAGCTCGACCCGATGTGATAGCCGCAGCTCATGCCCATTCAATATATGGTAAAGCTTGGTCTAACTTGGGTCGCCTCCTTGACCCACTCAATGAAGATGCCTGTTCTTTTTACGAAGACCATGCCTTATTTAATGATTGTGCAGATGTTGTTGCAGATGTTGTTTTAAATACATCTCAAGCTGAACAACTTGCTAAAGCTTTAGGTCAAAACAAAGCAATGATTTTGCGTAACCACGGCATCTTAACTGTAGGACACACAGTGGATGAAACTGCTTGGTGGTACATTAGTCTAGAGCAAACGTGCCAAGCACAACTCTTGGCAGAAGCTGCTGGTAGACCTGATTTTCTCAGCCACGAAACAGCTCGCTTGGCACAAAATCAACTAGGAACACACTCAGGCGGATGGTTCAATTTTCAACCACTATATGACAGAATTGTCCGCGATCAACCTGATTTACTTGACTAGCTTAGAAAATAGTCAATCTATATGTACCGCGTTCTTGTGGATTATTTGAAGTAACAACTATATAGTAAGTATCATCTTTAGGCAATCTGGCTCGATCAATTAAAGCACTGTATATACCATCTTTGTCATTATTGGCAGCGATTCTCTCTCCTTGAGAATTTAATAAAACTATATAAGGAGAAAACTGTTCATTGGTACTATCTACACGAATGCTCACCAGCTGATCTTTTTTGCCTTGAAATTGAGAAACATTATAAGGACTACCATTTTGTCTAAGAGTTGAGCTTTGGGCAGTTAGTTCACCAGACTCGTCTAGGTTATAACTGGCTCTGTCATTCCTAAGAGCTAAACTATAGCGACCTGTATCACCAGAGTTTTGGCTAGTAACTGCAATAGTATAAGTCCCTTTCACAGGTAATCGCACAAATACAAATGCATCTTTGGTTGTTCCTGAGCTACCTCTTTTTAAAATCACTTTATTATTGGGGTCGAGTAGCAACATCACAGGATTTAAGCTTAAGTTATTTGAACGGCGTTGGTCGGCGCTACCAACCAGCCTGATTTGGATTAGTTGATTTTCTCTGCCTTCAAATTGGTAGAAATGGAAATATCTACCTTGAGATTTAAAGTCACCCTTAGACAAAATACCAAATGCAACATCTACAAAGTTAATCTTTCTATAACTAGTTGTTCCCAGTGGGGAAATAGGCGAGTTATTGGGAGTTTGGTTATTACTTCTACCTGGGTTATTAATTGGCTGGCGACCTCTGTCTTGACGGGGAGACACAGAATTATTTGCAGGTTGAGGCGTTAGATTAGGATTTACTGGTCTTGGAGTAGTCCTATTCCTTGGAGGCTGAGATGTTGGGTTAGGATTTACTGGTCTTGGAGTAGTCCTATTCCTTGGAGGCTGAGATGTTGGATTAGGATTTACTGGTCTTGGAGTAGTCCTATTCCTTGGAGGCTGAGGTGTTGGATTGGGATTTACTGGTCTTGGAGTAGTCCTATTCCTTGGAGGCTGAGGTGTTGGATTGGGATTTACTTGTCTTGGAGTAGGACTGGCTTCTGTGGGTTGAGGCGTTGGGTTGGGATTTGCTGGTGGTTGACGAGTAGGACTGGCTTCTGTGGGTTGAGGCGTTGGGTTGGGATTTACTGGTGGTTGAGGAGTAGGACTAGCTTCTGTAGGTTGAGGCGTTGTCTGAACTGGTAGAGGTGAATCAATAGATGGTTTGGGTTGTGGAGAAACGGGTGGTTCAGCAGTTGGGATTTGCTCAATTCCTTGTTGTACTGCTTCAGGTTGTCTTTCATCTGGTGTTTTAGCGATTCTGTATCCAGCAGATTGTGGAACTTCTAAGGCATTTATCGGTAGGATATAATTTGCGATCGCTAGACTACCACTTAGAGAAAAAATTAAAGCCCAATTAAATCTGAACTGATATTTTTTGTTAATTCGTTTTACCATAATTTCACTCCTATTGGTTATAAGTTATAACTATTTTTATTTCTTCAGATAGATAGTTGAATTTGTTTCAGAATGTTATGAACAAACATGAAAACTATCTTTTTCTAGCTATAAACCGTGAAATATAATCAGCTAGAGAATTTCATTCATTGTTAATTTTAAAATACTGAGTTACCTATAAATTACTTCTTCATTGGAACATCATAATTTTGGCAACTTCATAGTAAGATTAATACGTCATAAATTCATATATACCCAATTGCAAATGGATTCCCAGTATGATCTGCTGTTTGAATCCCGATTGCCCCAATCCTCAGAATGTTGATAGCAACCAATATTGCCAGAGTTGCAACACACCATTAATTCCACTGTTGAGGGGTCATTATCGTGTCGTCAAGGTGCTATCGGATGAAGGTGGATTTGGTAGAACATATTTATCAGAAGATGTAGATAAACTAAATGAGTGGTGCGTTGTCAAGCAATTCGCGCCAAAAATGCAAGAAACTTCAGCTTTAAAGAAAGCAATTGAGTTATTTAAAGAAGAAGCTCAAAGATTACAACATTTGGGAGAACATCATCAAATTCCTGCATTATTAGCTTATTTTGAGCAAGATAATTATCTGTTTTTGGTGCAGCAGTTTATCGACGGACAGAATTTATTACAAGAATTACAACGAGGAAAAACGTACAGTGAAAGCCAAATTTTAGAACTTTTACTGGATTTACTGCCTATTCTTGAGTTTATTCACAACCGCGGCGTAATTCATCGCGATATTAAACCGCAAAATATTATCCGCCGTCAAAGTGATAAGCGATTAGTGCTAATTGATTTTGGATCTGCCAAGCAATTAACAGCCGCAGTACAAACTCAATTAGGTACAACTATTGGCTCACATGGTTATACTCCAATTGAGCAAATGCAAGATGGCAAAGCTTACCCAGCTAGTGATTTATTTAGTTTGGGGGCAACTTGCTTTCATCTGCTGACGGGGATTCGCCCAGCCCAACTGTGGATGCAACAAGGCTATGGTTGGGTTAATTCTTGGCAGCAACATTGGAGTAATTCTCATCAAAACGAGGCAGCCCTAAACGTAAAACTGAGTGAAGTTATAGATAAACTACTAAAAATAGACATCTCACAGCGCTACCAATCGGCTGATGAAGTCATAAAAGACTTGACAAATCAGCCATCAGTATTACCTCCAACTCTATTAACAGTCTCAGAACCGCAAACCAAACTAATTTCACTCAAATTACTAAAATATCAATTTCAAAAACGGCTGCTGTTAAATACTACTCTTGTCTTACTGGGATTAGGAGGAATTTGGTCTTTACAGTTTATCCCGCCACTCACTACTACCAAGTCCTCAGAAAGTTCTTATCAAACCAAAACTCTTAAAGGACATTCTAGTGATGTAAATTCTGTCGCTTTCAATTCAGATGGCGATATTTTGGTTACTGGCAGTGACGATAAGACAATCAAACTGTGGAATCTAGCAACTGGACAAGAAATCCACACTCTCAAAGGTCACTTTGGCTGGATTTGGACTGTCGCTTTTAGTCCAGATGGCAAGATTCTAGCCAGTGGCAGTAAAGATAAGACTATCAAACTATGGAATCTGACAACCGCAGAAGAAATTCGGACTTTGACAGGACATAATGATGGAATTGCAGCCGTTGCTTTTAGTCCCGATGGTAAAACCTTAGCCAGTGGTAGCTTAGATAAGACAATTAAATTATGGAATTTAGCAACAGGAAAGCAAATCCGCACCTTAGAAGGACATTCTCAAGCAGTAGCAGCCGTTGCTTTTAGTCCAGATGGCAAAACTTTAGCCAGTGGTAGTTGGGATAACACAATCAAATTATGGAATCTAGAAACAGCAAAGCAAATCCGCACTTTAGCAGGACATTCGGATTTGGTGCTTTCTGTCGCTTTTAGTCCAGATGGTAAAACTCTGGCTAGTGGTAGTAAAGATAAAACAATTAAGCTATGGGATTTGCCGACGGGCGAGACAATCCGCACTCTGAAAAAGCATTCTGATAAAGTTAATTCTGTCGCTTTTGGCAAGCTTTTAAATCGTGTAATTCTAGTCAGCGGCAGTAGTGACAACACAATCAAACTCTGGAATCCGGTAACTGGTGAAGAAATCCGCACATTAAAACAAGATTCTGGCTATATTTATTCTGTAGCCATCAGCCCAGATGCACAGACAATTGCCAGTGGCGGTAGTGCTGAGAACATTGTTAAGATTTGGCAGCTATCTCAGTATTAAGGGAAAAAATTGGTGGATGAAATACTTAATTAGTACCGTAATGCTGCGTAACAGCTGATCAGCTGTTACGCATTTAACTGATGAATGTCAATCGTCAACAGTTAACGACCATAAAGCATAAATAGTATTTATGTATTTTAGATGCACATCAGCTTATGCATGAGTTAGATAATTGCAAAAAAAGAGAATAGACTGATGATTAATAAAGACAGCCATGAGCAATGCCACAATCTGCTTAACAAGCTACAACATGATATTAATGACCTGATTAATAAAGTAAAAAATCAACTATTGGAAGTAAATTTAAAAAGTGAACAAATACAAGATGAATTAGCAAAGCAAATTGTTTTGTTACAGCGCTTTGGAGAGTATATTTCAGTAATTCAAAAAAAAAGACATCAGAATTTGACCGATTGTATTTCTCTCCAGTCAAAGCTTAATGCAATTAACTTAGCTTTGTCTTTTCTACTGATGAGAAAGACAGAAAAAATAGTTTTAGCAAAAAATATCAGATATAGTATTGAGTATTTTTTGAACCGTAAAAAGCCCCTCGGTTGGATAGTTAATCTTTTCAAGCGTTCAGTTCGAGAATTGCCTACACCAACCAAAGTCCTTATTGGACTGGCAATGGCAATACCAGTATATATGATTGCAATCCCAGTTTCTTTTTGGACTGTGAAGTTGTTAACATACGACTTAGATACTCTTTCTTTAAATACTTCTTTACCATCCAATTCTACTTCTATATCTCCAAAAAATACCAACATCAATTTAGCTGAAAATCAGGAAAATATAGAGCAAAGCTCAACTATAAAACGTAGATTCAATTACGACCAGTATCAGTTAATAATGATGGTTGCTTTATCTGGAGCTTTTGGTAGTATAGTCAGTATTTTAATTCGACTGCAAGATTACAAATACAAAGATGAATATGCAGGCTCAGTTACACCTATTGTAGTTGGCTTTGCTAAACCCTTAATTGGGACAGCATTTGGCATATTTATTTTTGCACTACTTAGCTCCCGGATTATAAATTTTCCTTTCGTACAAAGTAATACATCAAATCAACTATCAGAAAATAATACTAATGCTATATATTATTTCTACTTTTCAATTGCATTTATAGTTGGTTTTAGTGAGCGCTTAGATAATGATATTGTCGAACGAGTTAGAGGAAGTTTTGGTTTACAAAAAAGTGCAGAAAAAATTCAAGAAGAGGTTCATCAATCTACAGAAGATATTCATCAAGCAACTAATTTGGTAATGAATACTGCACCAGAGGTTAAAAAAGTGATGGAGGATGCGAAACGGATTTTACCAGAGGTAGAAGATGTGGTAGAAGATATGAAAAACTCTACACCCGATGAGGCAGCGAACACTCAAACTAAATCTTCTCAACTAAATAGCTAATAATTACAGCACTTTGCAAGTAAATGAAGTACATCCCTCCCCTGACTAAAGCGGGTAGAGTATTTTTGTATCTCATACCCACATTCCGCAGATGTGACTCATATTGCTGGTAATTTTTAAAAGTCAAACCGAGAAGGTTGTTCTCAATTTCATTTATTTAAAAATAAATTCATTCTCTCAATTAATCAACTTATTTATCCGAAATTAATCAATGTAATTCTAGCCAATAACATTGTAATCTTCGCTAAAATTTATCTTGATTAAAAAATCTCTGTATTGTTGATCAAATAAATTTTTTTCAAATCATTAGCTAGTAGGTTGGGTTGACGTAAGGAAACCCAACACCTTCATCTATAGTAATCCGGTTTGATTTGGTGAATTTATTTGTGTAGGTAGGGAACAGGAAACAGGAAACAGGGAACAGTTAAGAAGGGATAGATATGTACTGAATCGTGTTCAAAAATCAAATAGGAGTCCTATATGTTGGGTTGCGCTGCGCTTAACCCAACCTACGTATCTGTCGTATTCTTTTCGCAACTTGGTATTACATCATGATAATTGTGATTTAGCAATACCAACTTTCTAGAAAGCCGATTGGGGCATAGGGCGTTAATAACTCTTCCCTATACCCCATTTTTTAGTGGAAGTAATCTTTTATTCTGACGCAATGATTGGCATCTTGGAATTATTTACCCAACGAGAGTTACTTTTACTAGCAAACCTCAACAGATGTACTCCAATTACCAACAGCCAAACTTCCCAAATCATAAAACCAATCGGAGTAACTTCCCACACAGGCATTGATGGAATTACTGTTGCGAGTAGTTCAGTTTGTCCAATTAACCAAAAAGGTATTGTTACTAAACCAAGCCAACCAATCCAAGGTTTAAACACAGGAGACTTTAGCATTGCCATACCTACACCTAATGTCCAGAAGGTGAGTAGAAATTGCCCCATTTGTTCGCCAAGCGCCACACCACCATATTGATGAACCGCTTGATAGACAACCACAACTGCCTCACGAGTGGCTGGACTGGCAGATTCAACATACAAGTTTGCTAATACAGGAATTACAAACACCCAACGCATTAGCCCAACAGACTGTAATATTCCAGAAAGCACTCCCATGATAGTAGCGGCAGACAGATAAGGAGTATCTTCGCGCCCCAAAACTTTTTGCAGTAAAACACTGGCTGGAATAAATAATAATGCCATCACAGCAAAAGCAAACCAAGTGAGAATTAATCCAGCACCGCCAGCATGAAACTGAGTCAGGACATAGCCAGTCGGTTTGCGTAAGATGTCATCATACTCAAAATTCTGAGTGAGTAAATAATAAGGTACATTTAACAGAATAGAAAACAAAATAAATAAGATACCAGTTGTTTTGATAATTTGTAAGCGATTCATGAGTTTTTGCCTCTAATTAAGTTTGACTAATATTGATTTATTTATATTTCGCTAATGACTGTTCCACCCGCAAAAATCGAGCAACTGTGGCTAAAAATTTGATCATCAACTTTTGTAAAAATACTGGTGGCCCAACAACAATGGTGTCTGCTTTTTCGATTAGTAAAGCAAATTGCAAAAGATTAGTTGGGGTTCCTTCATGATTGACTCTGCCATCGATCGCTAATCCATAAAGCGATCGCAAAAAATGCTCAAAATCACCCGCAGGTCGAACTACTGAAATAAAAGTCACCCAATCGTGAGATGCATTGCGAAAGCTATGTTGCAATCCAGGCGGCACTTGTAGGATTTCTCCAGGTCGCAGAACTTTGATGTTTCCTGAGTGTCCAAATTGCATTTCTAGAGAACCACTTAAAACCTCAAAGGTCTCTGTGATGGTATCGTGATAATGGAGAGGACTGCCTTGTGACCCTGGTGGTAGCTCAAACTGAAATTTTACATACTCATCAGTTGAGCATAAAATTGTCATGCGATCGCCTGTGACTGGATTCTCAATTTGCTCTGGAGTCAAGGATGCATGAGTTAAATTTGAGTGTAGTTGTACGGATGTCATGGTCAGTAAATTCCTTTCGTGTGTTGCGCTTAACTTCAAGATATGCTGTTTACAACATCTGCAATTGACATCCTGCGCCAAAGAATTGACTGAACACGCCGATTTAGAAAATTACGCCTGAAACCCTATGAAAGAGGCAACTTTCTCTGTGTCTATTGTCAGAGATATAGTTCAATATGCAGCCACCTACAAAGTTGATGCTGAGAGTTTGTGTAAAGCGGCGGGAATTGAACTAGAACTCATAGAAATGCCCGACCAACAAATTACCGGAGAATTTCTCAGAAATTTATGGCGTGAGGCGGTGAGGTTAACAGGTGATGAAAACTTTGGACTGCACTTAGGAGAAGCTTTTAATGTTGCTGCGATCGGTATTGTCGGCTATGTCCTATTAAATTGCAACACCTTTAACCAAGTTCTCGAAAAACTTTCTCGCTACACTCATTTATTTAGCCAAGGTGTTTATATTAATTTCTCAGTATGTAAAGGACAAGTATTATGTGATTGTGAAATTGTAGACCACTTAAAAAACTATTTACTAGAAGAACCCAGACATCCAATTGAAAGTACCTTTGCCGCCTTAATCACAGCCACCAAAATGTTAACAGGTCAGCAACTTTATCCCCATGCAGTTTGGTTTCAACATTCCCGCCCTCAAAATATTTCTGAACATGAGCGCATATTTCGTACAAACATACACTTTAAAGCATTAACTAATCGCCTGATTTTAGATGCTGATTGCTTGAATTGGTCAATTTTATCAGCCAATCCCAGCCTATTGTCTCTATTTGAACAACATGCAACAGCAATGTTAAATGAAATGAGCCAAGAGAATACTCATAGTAAACTTGTAGTGCAAGCGATTTCTCGCCACTTAAAAGGAGAAGTCCCTTCACTGAAAACTATTGCTCATAGTTTGGCTATTAGTGTCCGTAATTTACAGCGCGAATTGCAAACAGAAGGCACTTCCTATCAACAACTATTGGATGCAACACGCAAAGAATTAGCACTACGATACCTCAAAACTACAGATACACCCATACATGATGTCGCTTTTTTGCTAGGCTTTTCTGAACCGAGTGCGTTTCACCGTGCCTTTAAACGTTGGACAGGAAAAACCCCACGAGCATATCAAGCAATTCATTGACCAAAGAGGCAGAGGGGAAGGGGGAGTAATACCGTTTCACTTTAAAGTTGATACTTTTGGGCAAGCAGGGGGAGCAGAGGTAGCAGCACTTCGGCTACGCGGCAGTTGAGCGTAGTCGAAACTCAGTGACCGGAGGCAGGGGGAGTAAGAAAAATAATTTGTATCAATAATTTCGTGAAATGGTATAAGCCCTTCCTTTCTATAGAGCAAAGCGGAGCATGGGTACGTTTGCGAAGCGCTTCTTAGAAAAGCCCTGCTCCCCTGCTTCTTTTGACGTTACATTAGGCTACCCAAAACCTTTTAGTATTGATTTTGTAGCAGTTACCAATTTTGTTTTAATAAAGATTCAAATTCAGCTTGTAAAGCCGTGATATCTGCTACCCTGGCAACGAGTAAATTATCCTTGCCTGCATCACTTAAACGTTCTTTCCAATAACGAATACTCTCTGAGTTATTTAACCAAAACTGAACTACTGTATCTACAACTTGATCTAAATTCCAATCCCATTTAGCTGGTACTGGTTCTACAGATTTTATCAATGCATCTAAAGTGCATTGACGTGTTCCTAAATATTCCACTCCTTGATGTTGTATTTTTTTCAAGCTCTGCTGTTGGGTATTAAAGAATTGCCAAACTGGAGACACTCCTACAATGTCGAAAGTGTATTTCATCTCATTCCTCCCAGCAATTAGTCAGATATATAGAAGATTTAATTTTTTAGAAACATTTTATATCTAATAAAATACCAAAAATTGAGCTAAAAAAGTACGACTTTTGCCTATGTCAAAAGAATTAAATTTTATTCGAGAGTTAGCACTTGTAAGGAGAGAGTGCTAATGCTTAATACAATGATTTTAATGTAGTATTAAATAGTTTCAGGCAATTATTCAGGGATACATCTTATTTTTAATAATTGTTTAGTCTTCTCGGTAGCTTCTGGGCAAGGTGAGGTGGCGGCTTTATCGGCTGCTTGTTTGTGGGCGATCGCTTCGGTAGTATATGGACTTCTAGGACAACGTATTCCACCTTTACAACTAAATTTAATTAAAGGGGTGATTGCGATCGCCCTGCTTGTTCTGACTATTGTAATTACTAGTGAATCCTTGCCAAACCTCACTTTTGCACCGATATGTCTTTTATTTCTCAGTGGTGCTGTAGGCATTGGTTTGGGTGATACAGCTTTTTTAGCTGCCATAAATTATTTGGGTGCGCGTCGTGTCTTACTTATAGGAACTCTTTCACCTCCCATAACCGCGATCGCAGCGATGATTTTTCTGCAAGAACAACTCAATTTCGAGGCTTGGTGCGGCATTTTGCTGACGATTTTGGGGGTTGCTTGGGTAGTAACAGAACGAGTTCCCGGCACAAGCGATGACTCTGTAACGCACATTTGGCAAGGAATTGGCTTTGGTTTATTAGCAGCAATCACCAATGCTACTGGGGCAGTTCTCTCTCGCGCCGCATTTGCGACAATTAGTATTTCACCTTTATGGGCTGCCTTGTTGCGCTTAAGTGCAGGTGTGTTAGTGATTTTGGTTTGTATATTGTTCTCTGAGGATCGCAAAGCGAAAGCATTTTATCCTTATTGGCAATCGTGGCGAGTGATTTTAACGAGTTTCTTTGCTGCTGCTTGTGGAACTTATTTAGGAATTTGGCTGCAACAAACAGCAATTAAACTTACAGCGGCGGGAATTGCGATCACATTAATGCAAACTAGTCCGTTGTTTGTCATTCCCATTGCTATCTGTATGGGTGAAAAAGTTAGTTGGAGAGCGATCGCTGGTGTGATCATTGCGATCGCTGGAATTGGATTATTATTTCACCTAAAGTAAAGCTAATTCAAACCAGTAATATCGTGTTCGAGTAAAGACTTATCATCAAGACCGTAGGGGGCAGCACTTCGGCTACGCTCAGTGACCGGGGCGGGGGCAGGGGGCTGGGAGAGAAAGAGTTTTCAGGTTTTTGCAAAGTAGGTTATTACTATTTGCCTACAGGTTCAGCTTTTTCAACTGAGTTATCATTCACGCCCAAAGTCAATTGCAAAGCCTGCTGTGTCGGATAAGCTTTCACTACTTGTCGATAAACATCATAATTAGTCGGTAGCGTCTTCTTTGCATTACCCACTCCATAGCTTATTTGGTACTTGACATCTTTTAACAATTCAGGTTTACCTGCCTCTTCTTGAGGTTTTTTGCGTTGTTCAACTTCATCAATACTTGGTCGTGGCGGTAAAGTAGGCCACCATAGCCCTTGGTCATCTGGACCAATAACTTTTCCTGGTGGTTTTATTCCATTTTGATTTAACACTGAAGTCTTAGCAAAGGTTTCAATGCGAGGTTGTGGGTCACTAGTTAAGTTATTGGCATACTTAACTTGCCAAGTGTAACTGGTGAGCGCTGTAGCTTCATACTGTTCAGTAGTAGCTGTGCTGCAACTAGTAAGTGTAAGTGCTGTTAGTGCAGTCATTAAAGAGGGTAAAAATTTCAACTTTTGTCTGATCCCTAAGTTACAGCAGTTTACAAGTCATATCATGTCCGGCTTATTAGTTATGAATCCCGCATCTGTGCAAAAACCTGAAAACTCTTTCTCCCCCTGCTCCCTGCCCCCGCCCCGGTCACTGAGCGTAGCCGAAGTGCTGCCCCCTGCGGTCTTAATGATAAGTCTTTACCCGAACACGATATCAGTGAGGTACAAACATTAGGACTTAAAAGTTAGATATCGAGAGTTTCTAACTTCTGCCGACGCTCGCGGACTCGCTACCGCTGGGCTATCCTGTCTCAAAACCCATAACTTTGAACTTCTACAATCGCTCTTACATTCTGGAGTTTGGACTAAAAAGCTAGAGAAAAGCAGTCAGCAGTAACACTGACTGCCGTAAAGTCAATGAAAGTAATCAATAAATCATTGACGTGATGATCCTGACACAACTAGAAAAATTCCGCCAAGGTATCTACGATAGTTTGGGGAAGGCCAAAGATGCAGTATTTGAATTGATGGATGCAGTATTGACAAGTCCGAGTATCCCATCATTTGTAAGCTTGTCACAAAGCCCAGTATTTCGACGGCAATGGTCGAGCATTTATGCAGCACTACATGATAGTCGTCCACCGAAAATGTTGCTGATGAAGCTACTGGTACAGGAGGTAGAGACGGATGAACAGCCATTTCTAGCAGGAGATCATAGCTTTTGGGCAAGACCAGAAGCGAAGACACTAAAAGAAAGAACTTTTCATGGGGATAGAGGGGGGAGCATAGGCATCGGACAAAGTTACAGTACGTTAGCGTGGATACCAGAGGCGGATGGGAGTTGGGCATTACCGTTGAAACATGAACGGATAACCACCTTTGAAACGCCAACGAGTAAAGCCGCATTCCAACTAAAACTTGTCACCCGTGAGTTAGGCACTAGACCACTTGCAGCTTATGACCGAGGCTACGGCAACGCCAAATTTGTCCAAGCCACGGAGGAGATTAACGCAGACCTATTGTTGCGTTTAGCATCTAACCGATGTGTATGGGGTACACCCGGTACTTATAAAGGACGAGGCGCACCATGTAAACATGGTCACAAGTTTAAGCTCAATGACCCCCAAACTTGGCCAGAGGCAACTGAAACTCTGGAAGTTGAAGACCCGAAAGTTGGTCGAGTGAAAGTAATGCGTTGGAGTGGATTTCATTTCCTTCAGTCCCCAAACCGGGCAATGGAAATCATTCGCGTCGAGGTACTCCAACCAGTAGGACGTAATCGGAAGTTTCAACCTTTATGGCTAGCTTGGTTGGGTCAGACAATGCCTCCATTAGAGAATCTCTGGCAAAAATACCTATGCCGCTTTGCTTTAGAGCATTGGTATCGATTTGCCAAGCAGAGGTTATATTGGACACAGCCTCAATTGAGTTCTACTCGGGCCGCAGAGCGATGGAGTGACTTGATGCCCCTGCTAACTTGGCAACTCTGGTTCGCAAGAGTTGCCTGTATTGATTCCCCCTTGCCCTGGCAATCGACTCAGGATAAACTGTCTCCAGGACGTGTAGCACAAGCCTTTCCTCTAATTTTAGCCACTATTGGCACTCCTGCTCAACCCCCGAAAACTCAAGGGTTATCACCTGGGCGTGCCCAAGGGCATCAGCCACCTCAACGTCCCCGTTATCTCACTGTCAAAAAACACGCATCTAAAAAACCTAAAACCGAAGAATCACTTAAGAACGCTAATCTAACTGCTGCTTAGTTTCTGCTTCTTTTTTAACGATTCCACTTAACTCAGCCTCTAACAAAGCTGGGTAACTTTCTTTTGCCTTCTCTTCATTCCTGCTAAATGCAGATTAGTCCAAACTCAAGTACATTGGCGATCGCTTCTTTTATATTTTACCCAAATACTAGTCATAGCAAAATTTGTATGCTATCCTAACAAAGGATTTAAAAATTTGGCTCAGTAGCTCAGTTGGTTAGAGCACGGGACTCATAAGCCTGGGGTCGTTGGTTCAAATCCGACCTGAGCCATTTTGAAAAACTAAAGTTCATTTTTCTAAAGCCCAGACTGAGGCAAATGGCGGATAATTTCAGCTACTGACCAAGCTTGAGCGACAGCACCTTTAGGCTTATGAGGTGGGTCGCCATCAAAAATTTCTGAAACAGAGCCAATACAAGCATCAGATAACAAGTGATCTAATAAGGGTTGCCAACTAAAAGGTAGCTGCTCTTGGGGATAGAAACGCTGCCAAGCGCGGATAAAAGGGCCAATCAACCAACCCCAAACAGTACCCTGGTGATAAGCGCGATCGCGTTCTTCTGAATTACCTATGTACTTACCGATATATTCTGGATCGGCAGGATCAAGGCTACGAAGACCATAAGGAGTAAGCAAACGCTCAGTTGCCATATCCAGCACCAAAAGTCCTTGCCGTTGTGAAAAACCACAATGATATAGTGATAGCGCCAAAACTGCATTCGGGCGAATTTGAGAATTGCGACGATCGTCTGGCTCAATAGTATCGTAGAAATAATTTAGCTGTGGGTTCCAAAATTTTTGCAGAGAAACTGTTACTTGTTGCGCTTGCTGAGCATAACGCTGTGCCTGCTTTGCTAAACGTACCGAATCGCCCAATTGCATTTGACTCAATCGTTCTGCCCATTGACTCATCCAACACAAAGCAGAATACCACAGGGCGTTGATTTCTACTGGCTTACCGTGACGAGGAGTCACAGGCTGTCCTCCAACCACTGCATCCATCCAGGTCAGGGCTTCACCTTGAGCATACCAACTAACTAGGCCATCAGTGGCATCAACTTGGATACTGAAGCGTGTACCACCAATAAACGCTTTATGAATTTGCTGCACAACTGAGAATTGCTCTGCTAAAAACTGCCAATCTTGGGTAGCTTCCAAGTAAATACCTAAAGTTTCAATCCACCATAGCGCTGCGTCAATACTGTTGTAAAACGGTTCCCCATCAGCATCAGGAAAAGCATTAGGAATTAGTCCTTGTTGACAGTAACGCCCAAAAGTTTGCAATAGTCCTTTTGCCAAGTCAAAGCGCTTGGTTACTAGTGCCAAACCTGGCAAAGCAATCAACGTATCACGACCCCAGTCATTGAACCAGTGATAACCAGCTATAACTGTAGGACCAGCAATTGAAGCTCGATAGACAATAAATTGATCCCCTGCTTTTAATAGTTGCTGCCAAATTGGGCATGGGAAAGAGGCAGAGGGGCAGGGTGCGGGGTGCAGAGGGGAAGAAGAAAAATTACCTATTTCTCCCTGGTTACTGAGCGCACTTGTGCTGAGTTGAGCCTGAGCGCAGTCGAAGGGCGTAGTCGAAGTAGTCGAAGTATGCTCCCTGCCCCCTACTCCTCTGCTCCCTGCTCCCTGCTCCCCTGCTTCTTCCTCGCTCCACCCAAACACCTGGGAGAGCCTTTCTTGTTCGGCATCTACAACTTCTGTAAAAGTTTCAGAGGTAAGAATATCTTGCTGGGGATCGGGAAAACCCATGCGTGCTTCTAAAGTGACTGCGTCTCCAGGCTGGAGAGTAACAGTCAAATAACCAGGGCTATAGAGATCTTCGCGATCGCCTAGTCCGCGACGTGTCTCTTCTGGTAAACCATAATTCCAATACCAAACTCCATCCGCTTGATATTCTCCTTGTGTCCAGCGCAAATGCCAAGGTGTACCGAAGTTCCCAGAAATAATTGCTTGCAAACAAACTTGCTGTTGACCGAGCAATTGTGAAAACTGTAAGCCTGGGTTAGCAATTTGTTGGTGATGAAAGTCGCGATCGCAAATTAACAGTCGCAGCCTTAAAATCGCTGTATCACTCCCCTCATAACGATAATGTATCAAAATTCGATGGCATAACTCAAAGTGGGAATTTTCACTCTTTTGTTGATTTTCTATTCTCCATTCCCTACTTTCTTGCCAACCATAAGGCATTACCAATTGTCTGCTTAACTGCCATTTATTATCACTCCAAATCCATTTGGGAACTGGGTTAATATCAAAAGAGCGCAGCAGTTTGTAGCCTGTCGGCTCAATTTTACTGTTCCCCCAAAAGTTCGTACCTAAAGCTATAACTTGCCCAGATACTTCCAAACTAGCTTCTAAATGCGAAACTAACAAAGTACGACCAGAAGGGGGATTGGTCGCAGCAAACAGCCAACCGTGATAAGTGCGCGTACGGACATCAGAAACGGTTCCACTGGCAAAACTTCCCAAGCCATTGGTGAGCAACCATTCTCTTGTATCTAAATCAGGCATTTGCTACTCAAAATCGTTATGACTATGATATAGTCGTAACAGATCGTAATCAAACTGTGAATCAGCCCTGAAGGAGGGAAGCCGCTTTGTTGGGCGGCTATGCCGACTTATAGCAAGTGGCGTTTTCCTGACCTAGGGGACTGTGCTAGCGAAGCGTAAAGCCTGCGGCTTAGATTCGCTAAGAGCGAGTCAGACGCTCAAGGATTCGCTAACGCTTCGCTATCGAGCGTCACCTGAAAGGGTGAATCGGCGTGGATGAGCAAGTTTTACTTAGCCCAAATTTTAGCGCCACTATAACGGATATAAGTTGAAGGAGAATTTAGATTAATGTCCCTCACTTACGGAACAGAAGAAAGCCTTCGTGTTGGCCAACAAGCTCCCGATTTTACAGCAACGGCTGTAGTAGATCAGGAATTTAAGACAATTAAACTTTCCGAATATCGCGGTAAGTATGTCGTCCTGTTTTTCTACCCTTTAGACTTCACCTTTGTTTGTCCAACTGAAATCACAGCCTTTAGCGATCGCTACGAAGAATTCAAAAAAATCAACACGGAAGTCCTTGGGGTTTCTGTGGATAGTGAATTCTCCCACCTCGCTTGGATTCAAACCGATCGCAAGTCTGGTGGTGTGGGCGACCTAAATTATCCTCTAGTCTCCGATATTAAGAAAGAGATTAGCGCCGCTTACAACGTCCTTGACCCAGCAGCAGGTATTGCCTTGCGTGGTCTGTTTATCATCGATAAAGATGGTATCATACAGCACGCCACTATCAACAACTTGGCTTTTGGCCGCAGCGTTGATGAAACCCTGCGGACATTGCAAGCAATTCAGTACGTTCAATCTCACCCCGACGAAGTTTGCCCTGCTGGTTGGCAACCTGGGGATAAGACGATGAATCCCGATCCAGTGAAGTCAAAAGTGTACTTCTCTGCTGTCTAGATTTGATTAGTTAGAAAAGTTCCAACTAATTGATTTGAATTGAAGGCAGAATTAATCACCACAGATAAACACAGGTACACTTTAAAACAGTATTAGCCCCCGTGTCTATCTGTGGTTTTTCATTGACAGCGATGGGAAACTCTATCCCTTTGTGGGATGTTCAAAATAGTCGTCCCGCCTTTTGGGGCATGGGGCATTGGGCATTGGGCATGGGGTACTTATACTGAGCGTTGGTTGCTGAGTTTAGCCTGAGCGCAGCCGAAGGGCGCAGTCGAAGCAAGCCGAAGTATGGGGCATTGGGCATTAGTAATTCTTCTCACATTATTTTTCATGCTTTTGCGTAAGTCTTGTTAGTAATCAAAATGAGATTTCAATCTATAGGAATTAAAATATGCTGACTTCAACTGATTTTAGTGGCTTATTAAACGAACGCTTCTTCCGCAACTTTTTACCAGTTCCAGCAACGACTCGCCTCAGATTGGGAATCGGAACACCAGATTTTCAACTGCCAGATATTACTAATGGAACTTTGGTAAAATTGTCAAGTTATAGAGACAAGCAGCCAGTATTATTAGCTTTTACCCGGATTTTTACTGAAAAGCAATATTGCCCATTTTGTTTTCCTCACATTAAGGCATTGAATGAAAACTATGAGCAATTTCTTAATCGTGGTATTGAAGTTTTGATGGTTACGAGTACCGATGAACGGCAAAGTCAAATAGTTGTAAAGGATTTAAAATTAAAAATGCCGCTGTTAAGTGATCCTAGTTGTCGCGTTTTTCGCACCTATCAAGTGGGACAAGCTCTGGGAGCGCCTCTGCCAGCCCAATTTGTATTAGATAAAACAGGAAAACTTCTTTATCAGCATTTATTTTCTTTCTTGGATCACAATGCCAGTATTGAGACTTTGTTAGAACAATTCAATAAAGGTAAATTATAGATAATGCCGTGTCAGATTAGGAAGCTCCCATTATGACCAAAGTACCTGTAAAACTAACTTTTGAGGAGTACTTAAATTACGATGACGAAACAGATAATCGTTATGAGTTAATTGACGGGGCGCTAGTGTCAATGAATCCCCGAATATTGGATTGTTGATCCAATCGCCCAAAAAATTTCTGTCCTCATTTTGGTTGGTGATACTTATCAAACTAATATTTATACTGGACAAGAGCGAATTATATCTCCAACATTTGGTGAACTGAATTTGATGGTGCAGCAAGTTTTGTTAGCGCCCTAGATTGAAAGGTAAAAGGGTTATTTGTTTTTAACGTTCATCTAGAATAAATTATGCTGACACTTTATCACACGCCTATTTCTCCTAATTCTCGCCGTGTCTGGATTACGCTGCTAGAAAAAGAACTGGAGTTTGAACTAGTAGAAGTAAAACTGGATGGAGAGCAATTTAAACCAGAATTTTTAGCGATTAATCCTTTCCACCATGTTCCCACTTTGGTAGATGACGACTTTAATGTAGTAGAATCTTTGGCAATTCTGGACTATTTAGAGGCAAAATATCCCACGCCTGCGATGTTGCCAAAAGATGCCAAGGATTTGGCAATTGTGCGGATGGTGCAACTAGTCAGTATTAATGAGCTTTTGCCAGCAGCTACAACATTTTTACCTCAGATGTTAGGCTTACCTGGAGGAGATTCAGAAAAAATGGAGAAGGCAAAGCAAAAAATCGCTACAGTGCTGAAGTTTTTTGAAAATCTTTTAGATGATCGCCCATACTTTGTCAGTTACAATCTGACTCTTGCCGAGGTTGTGGCTGGCACTATAGTACCTATATTGCCCAGTATCGGCATATCTTTGAGTGAATATCCCAAAATTAATGCTTGGTGCGGTCGCTTAATAGCCCGTCCATCGTGGCAGACTACTCAACCTAGTCCGCAGAGTATGGCAGCTTTTAAATCTATGGTAGCAGCAAGAATGGGGCAAAACGTGCCACAAAACTAAGTCAGTGAAACGAACTTAATATCTAAAAGCCTGCCTAAGCAGGCTTTTTTGGGTAGCAGCAACTTTAGTCTTCATCAATTTGCGATCGCTTTGGTTACAGCTTGACTTGCTGTAAATGACTACGGGGATTATAGGTACGTATAGCCCTGATTTTTTCATAATATTCTCGCTCTTGTTGGCTAAGTTCCTTCGGTGGGACAATTGCTACCTTCACCAACTGATCGCCACGTCCACCCTTAGGTAGAGGCCAGCCTTTGCCGCGTAAACGCAAAGATTGTCCAGAACGCACTCCCGCAGGCAGCTTTACATTCACTGATCCATCGGGTGTAGGTACATCAATTGAGGCTCCCAAGGTGGCTTCATCTGGCGTAATTGCTACTTCGCAAACGAGATTATCGCCTTCAATTTGAAAGAACGAATGAGGCTGAAGTTCCACTTTTAAATACAAATCCCCACGTTGTTGAGTCATGGGATTAATTTGACCTTTGCCTCGTATCCGTAAACGAGTACCAGTTTTAGCCCCAGCAGGAATGCGTACATCAATTGTTTCGTTGCCTAAAATAAAGCGTCTTTCCACACCAGCAAACGCCTCAGCAAAAGTTAAAGCGATCGCAGCTTCACTATCCTGACCAGTACTACTACCTACATCTTGAAATCCAAAGTCATTAAATCCACCAAAACCGCTACTTGGTCTACGTGTAGAAGTGCTATAAGAGTAGCTTTGTTGTCTAGCACCAGGAGTAGCACCACCAAAACGTCCTAACAACTCATTGATAAAATCATCAAAATTGCCATATTGACTAAAATCAAAGCCACCCATATCGACACCAGCACCACCAGAGGGGAAGCCTTGACCAGCTTGTTTCCAATATTGACCAAATTGATCGTACTTTTGACGCTTGTCTGCATCTGACAAAACTTCATAAGCTTCGCCAACTTCTTTAAAGCGCGCTTCTGCCTGTTTGTTACCTGGGTTAACATCAGGGTGATATTTGCGGGCTAGTTTACGAAATGCTTGTTTAATTTCCTCTGGACTGGCACTCTTGCTAACTCCCAAAATTGCATAATAGTCTTTAAAGTCGGTTGCAGCCATCTACCAGCCTCCTGTAAAAATTTCCGTTATGTTTTTTCTTAAGATGTGAGATTTATGATTTCGCTAGGTATATAGCGCTTCTTGGTTATGGGCAATACACTCTAGTCTAAAAAAGGGACTAGGAGCTAGGAGCTAGGGGCTAGAGTGGTATATTCCATCTGTATAAGAACCGCTATAATACCAAGCTAAAAGACTCTGATTTTAAATTAACAAACAATATCGAGAATCAAGTGTGGTTCCTGCTGAATACAACAGCGCAATTTCCGTACTTTCAACTTTCAAAGCAGACGAATTAGGTCATCTAGTCCTTCTGCCAGACTTGGGGGAGCATCCCTTAACTGACGATGCATTCGCAAAATGATTTTTTCTGGAACTTGGCGATGACGCTTTTTGTTCCGCGCTAAACACAACCAAACAGGCGTATTTACCCAAATCCCTGTCATGTGGGTAAACCCTACATCACGAGCTAGGATGATCAGTTTGCGGCGGTTACGTCGTTGAGCATTAGTGGCATCAAAAATTACTGTTGTGCCTGTGGCGATTGCTTGCTGAAATTGTTGCTCGATTTCCCGCCAAATTAACGGCCATGACCCCTGAATTGCTTCTGAGCCAAAAAGTTGCCCCCGGATGGCATCTGTAGAAATTAGCTGCATCTGGGGGCATTTTGTCACCAATTGTTTAGCCAAAGTTGACTTACCGCTACCTGGAAGTCCAATCAGTAACAACAATTTAGTCATTGAAAGTCAGCGGGAAACTTCATTTCTTTGTGGGTGGCAAAGGTTACTCTCCCGCCGACTTGGGGCATTGGGCACTTGTACTGACTTGTGCTGAGCGTAGTTGAAGTATTGGGCATTGGTGATTAAATTATCGTACCATCAGGAATTACGGCATTTTTTAGCACAACGACAATACCACTGCGAATGTAGAAACCTTGACTTTCGCGTTCTGCTTCTTGCACATTATCTTTATTGATAATTTTGACATCATGACCGATGCAGGCATTTTTATCAATAATCGCGCCACGAATTAGTGTATCTGTGCCAATACCTACGGGTATGTCACCTTTCTCGATGTTACCTTGACGCTCTACAGATGCTTGATAAAAATCTGCACCCATGAGTAAAGATTCTTCAATGACACAGCCAGATTCAATCCGCGATCGCACTCCTAATACAGAATGTTGAATGCGGCAGTTTTTCAAAATACAACCTTCGCCAACAATAGACTCTGTAATTTGGCACTCTAAAAGCTTAGTAGGAGGTAAGTATCGAGCGCGGGTATAAATTGGAGCGTGTTCATCGTAGAAACTAAAAGGCGGCTGAGGTTGCCGAGTTAATGTTAAATTTGCATGATAAAATGCCTCAATTGTACCGATATCTTCCCAGTAGTCATCAAATAAGTAAGCTTGAACGTTGTAATCTTTTGCCGAATCAGGAATAATCTCTTTGCCAAAATCGGTACTTTCTAGAGATTCCCTTAGTAACTTGAACAACACCTCTTTTTTAAAGACGTAAATCCCCATCGAAGCGATATAAGGTTGTAGTTCAGCTTGCTCTTTTGTTAATCCTAATACGCTTGTATCGACGCGCATTTGGGTTAAAGCATCGCCTTTGGGTTTTTCGCTAAAGTCAATTATCCTACCGGAATCATCGATTTTCATTAAACCAAAGTCCGAAGCCCGGCGCTCATCAATCGGGATGACCGAAAGAGTAATATCAGCATCAGTTTCTCTATGGCGCTGGATAAATTGGCGGTAATCCATGCGGTAGAGGTGATCCCCTGAGAGAATTAAATACTCATCTGCATCCCATTCGTCAAATAGCCACAAATACTGACGTACAGCATCAGCTGTTCCTTGGAACCAGTTGGGGTTCTCTGGGGTTTGCTGTGCAGCTAGCACTTCCACAAATCCTTCATTAAAGCCAGTAAAGTTGTATGTACGGGCGATATGACGATTTAAAGATGCTGAGTTGAACTGTGTCAGCACATAAATTTTGAATATTTCGGAATTGATGCAATTACTGACAGGGATATCTATTAAACGGTACTTACCTGCAACTGGTACTGCTGGTTTGGCGCGGAGTTTGGTTAACGGATAAAGCCGAGTACCCGCACCACCACCAAGAATGATTGATAATACTTTTTTCACAAAATTTCTCCAGACTGCCTTTCAACTCCCACCTACAGTTTAGGACTGTATGTGGCAGCTGATAAGAGGAGATTGCAGATTCTCAGGGATGAATTTTATAAAATACTGCTGATGATAGATCATCCTGCCTAGTAGTTCACCAACCCAATATTACCGTGTAGACCTAGCAGGGGTGCAGGGGGCAGGGCGCAAGGGAGAGAATCTTTACCCTCTGCTTCCTGCCTTGAAGCCTGCCACCACGCAAACTTTTCTTGGCAGACTACTATAAGTATACAACCATAACATTTGTATTAACTAGTATGAGTACATAGAGGGCATAGACGTTCTACGGGTTGTCATTAAATATCGCTACACAAATTTGACGCTCATCCCACCCTTGGAAGAGGCGGGATTTCGTGTCAGTGGTCAGTAGTCAGTTGTTTTTGCTACTCACTACTGACTACTGACGGCGATGGGACGATGGTTACTGAGCGTAGCCGAAGTATAGCAATGGACACTCCTTTCAAAAGTGAGTTTCCCGTCGCCTTTTGATGAATTTAAAAAATACCTCTTTTATTTTCTGTCTCTGTATTCTCAGTGTCTACGGCGGCTTCGCTCACTGCTGAAGAAAGTGTTCAAGATCTTTTATTTTCTGTTTCTGTATTCTCAGTGTCTACGGGGAAAAGTAGAAAAATGTTTATGAAACTTCTTGAGTACATGAAAAAAGTAAAATAATGTTACTATACTGTTGCTTGATTGACTAAGTATCTGGTATTTATTACTGAGTTAATGAATAATTCCTAAAATCTCAGTTTAAATTCAGCTGGGAATTGTATTGCTCATTCCTGAGAATGACTTTCAATCAAATGTTCCTGTCCTCGTTTTTTAAAAGTGACAAATGATTTCGGTAGATTTCTAAAAATAAACATTAAATATTGAGGATGGTTAAAATTAAATGCCTAGTACAGATTTAGTAAAAATAAAACTGGCTGAGTTTCAACAGCCTCTTAGATGTTGTAATGTTACTGCCGTTGCCTATGGTTTCACAGCTTTAGGATACCCAACATCAGTTGATGATGTTTTTTATGTAACTAGATTACCAATTGCTACTGTTCTAGATGATGGTATGACCTTGGCAGAAACCTATGATACCTGTGTTAAATACATTGAAACAGCAGGTTTACCACTATTTGCTAAAGTTGAACACTTTGATAAATCAGCAATGACTTTTGATGCATTTGTCAAAGAAATTGAAAGTGCTGTTATGAATGAAAATGACATTCACATTCTCAATTTTAATACTAAAATTGCTCACGGTAATCAGCATTTAGAAGGTGGACATTTTTCCTTATTAGCTGATTATGATTCTACAACTAAGGAATTGACCGTAGCTGATACTAATCCAAAACGATATACACGATTTTGGAAATGTGATGCAAAATTGATGTATGACGCATGTGTAGATAAAGATTCGTCATCAGACCGTTCGCGGGGAATGATTATTATTAAAAAGTTGGAAATATAAATTATAAGTACATAGTTGATAACTGGCGGTTGAAAATATTAAATTTTTAACCGCTGACTAAACTTTTTCTCTTTTCATTTTGTCAAAAGATAAAATTCCATGAATAATAATTAAACACCTAATTTTCTTGATCCTAGTTTATTACTAACTAAACGCAAATTTTGTGATAACTTCAAATACTTTACCCAAGGCTGTTCTGACAACTGAGAGATAGCAGTTGGTGAAAGTTTTGCTGTAAACATATCTTTACCGCTATTCACATCATTGATACCGAGGTTTTCTAAAACAGTAGTTGCGGCAGGTTCTAATACCGATTCAGTGTTGATGAACACGTCTAAACCCTGTGTTTGTTGGGTTTGAGCATTATTATTTAGCGCCATAGCCAGGGCTGCATCTAGCTTTTGATAGTTCATAAATCATTCCTTAGTAAATCAGGTAGGCAATTCTCAGCTTGCCCTATACCAAGTTATCAAATTTATAGTTGGCGATCGCCTATCTTGAGTACAAACGTCATATACTCATATCTCAGTCTAATTACAGATTTACTCCAATATTTGCCTGTTGTCTCTAAATGCCCAATATTTTAGTGAGGGTAGGTAAACAGTTTTTTAAGACTTCAGCTAGCTTACTAGCATCTGTAACAGCAGTTGTTATACCTTTAAGAGCATTTAAAGCTAAGGAACAAAGTTTATTTACTCGTTCTCCTGGTGGCTTTTTGCCTTCCTCTGCTATGGTTTCCACCGCTTCTAACGCTTCTTTCTTTTGACTTTCAGAAAGAACAGAATCATCAACAATAGATTTTTGCAGAGTTGTTAAAATATTTGCTAACTCATCACTTGCATCAGTACTAATATCTCTCAACTGCTGAATCGAATTACTAACTTGGCTATTCGCATCTGCTAACGTCAAATTAGAGTTGGTGACATCTCCACCTACGGTAATCTTATTACCACTAGACATATCTAAATTTCCACCAGCACTGATTTGATTTTTATTTTTCATGATTTCAACTTCTTTGGATGGATTGAGTAATATATTTGCTCTTTCACCTTGAATAGATAATTCATTGTAATAGTAATTTGTAATTGTTTGATGAATAGCAGGTTTATCAGCCTCTGGTGACACACCCACCTTAACAACATATACTTCATCACCTTTACTTTCAACACTATAACGAGACTGGTCTAATTCTTTATGTTCAATAGCAGCTTTATTCAGCGAAATACCTAAAGCCCTGGAATTAAAACTTCCCTTCAAAATGACATCGACTGTATCTTGTAATTTTGTAATCCATTTTTCAAAGTCACCATCTTTAAACTCGCCACTATCTGGTTTACGTTCTGTAAGAATAATGCGATCGCCTTGTTTGGTACACTTTAAATAAACATGCGAACACTTCACATTTGTAAAGCGCGTATCTTTGTTGATATTCCATTCCTGGATGCAAACTCCACTCAAATCTGCTCCTGAAAAATCTGCATCTAAGGCATTTATGCCGCTGAGTATTGCATCTTTTAATTTGGCCTTTGTTAAATTAGCGCCCTTGAGGTCAGCATCTGTATAATCCTCTTTTTCGCCTACTTTAGTTACTAACAATTTCCGCACTCTGGGATTTTCTAAAATCGTTCCTTGGAGTCGGGAAAATTCTAATCCAGTTACATTTTTGAAGCTAGTACGAGTTAAATTAGCTTCTCTAAAATCTGTTTGAGGTAAATGTGCATTATCAAAACAAGTATCTGTTAAATCTGCTTTATAAAAGGATGTTCCACCTGTTGCAGTCCAAAACACACTTGTTTCCTTAAGCCAAGAAAATTTAGGCGAACCTCTGATTGCTTTTCGGGCAATAATTGCACTTGAAAAAATAATTATTATTGCGCCAATCAAAAATATAATACCATCGCCTGGATTTTTTCTTGATAAAACACTTAATCCACCTGTAATCAAAGCTTCAGTTGTTATCCCATAAGCCACAATAGCTAGAAATTCACCTACAACTCCATTGAATATAGAACTAACGGCAATAAAAAAAGCTGTAATGATTGCTCCTAACCATCCTAAAGCTATGCTCAATCCTAGACAGAAAAGCCAAAATCCTATTCCAAAAATTTTGGAATTTGCCTCAAAACAAACATAAATAACAAAGCCAGTAACTATTAGTGCCATCACACAAATAGTATCCGCTACTTGAAAACCGCGAACTCCCAGTATGATTAATGCTATAGTGTATAAAAGAATTGTATTAATTTCTAATAAATAAAAATAATTAACATCAAAAGCATCGTGAATAGCTGCTAATACACCACTAGCTAGGAGATTTACTATACTTAAACAAACAGCAAAAACAATACTAATAATACTGATATATGTCTTTGGAATGAACTTTTGCCCTCCTAAGGTATTTTGTAAATTTTGTTTAATTAAAATATGACTGAGATAAGTCTGACCACGGATATCTTGTTGATAAATTTTCATCTAGTAATTTATAGGTTAATTGCTAACAATTACAATGTAAAAAGATACAAATAGCTTCACATACTACTTTTTCTTCTCCCCAATCAGGAATATTTCTCATATCAATAGGATTATTAGCAATTAAATCAATAAATTCAGGCGTTGTATCAGTAAGCATACTCAAATTGTTAATAGTTAAATCAGTCGCATCCAGAAATTCTTGTACTCGCAGTACAGTCGGAGGTAAATCTACTTTTAGAGTATCCTGCAAGTCTTCTATACTACAATCTAAAACTTTGCTAATTTTCTCTAGATTTGTGTGAAATGGCTCGTGTTGTAACTTGACTTTTTCAAGGGGCTGTGAACTATAAAAACAAATAATAGGAAATTCTATTTTAGACTGATTAGCTAAATCTTTTAATGATAATCCTTTTTCTCTAGCTAGGTTAAGAATTTTGAGTTTAACTGCTTCTCTTTTTTCTTTAGGTTTTATTAGCTCTAGTATATTTACGTCTAATACTTCAGCAATTTTTTTCAAGTCCTCTATTTTTTCTGTAATGTTAAAATCTTCATTTTCATTTGCATACTTTTCAATTTCAACTTCAGAAATCTTAGATGATTTACTCAGTAGATTAAGAGCCGTCTCTTTAGCTTTGTCAGGCTTTAACATTTGAAATGCTTTGGCAGTACCAGATTTATTCACAGAACAATTTAAGGCTGTGGCAATTTTTTGAATATCCTCAGTCGTTTGCATTGCATAAGTCCGAATAGCTTCTTCAGAAACTCCTGAACTTAGACTAAGTAGACGATAAACCTTTTCTTGGGCTAGTTCTCGAATACGAAGTTTAACCATTGATTAAGTTGTGAAATTTAATAGTAATATTTGCTGCATTAGCTTATTTAAATGCTAAAAATAATTAGTATTTAAATATTTAATATTAATTAAACTATTTTATATGTATTGCTACACTTGTAGTGAGTGAAATTTTATAAATCATTATTTTGGATATAGCAATTTTAAAACAAACATCATCATGAAAAAACTGTCAATAGTTCAATAATATGATCGCTCTATTAAACTCAATCCTATTTAAGAAACGCGATATATTATGTATAAATATATCGCGTCCTTACTTACGTCTAATTACAAATTAGCTGCATTAATTAGACCAAAACCCCATTTATCATCAAACGTTCCGGCTTTTTTGCCGGGAATAGCGCTATTTTTGCGTAGCAAATCTTTCACCGCCTCTGGATCAAGTTGAGGGTCACGCTGTAACAACAATGCTACTAATCCGGTAACGAACGGTGTTGCCATACTCGTACCAGCCATAGCTACAAACTTAGAGTTACACGTCATTGAACGATCAAAATTGGCATTAGCAGAAAGCGTAGAGATAATCATTGCCCCCGGTGCTGCCACATCAGGTTTTTGAGCATCATTCCGTAACGGCCCTTCACTGCTGAACTCAGAAATAGTATTTAATTCCAAACCCATTTCTCGCTCTTGGGCATCGATATCTGTGTACTTAATTTTAGTAGTGTAAGCAGCAACTGTAACTGCACTAGCTGCGGCTCCTGGGGAACCTATTTTTACAGAATCTTTGACACTTTTACCTGTGAAAAATACTGCCGATGCATCATCTAGTGTCCATACATCAAGTCTGGTTTCTAATGAAGAAGTATTGCGTACTCGTAACTGCCAGATACCGCCTTGTACTGTTGAATTACCTTTGCCACGAATTTGCACGAAGAAATTATGGTCGCCGTTGGCTTGGTCTGGCCCTGGTGTAACAATTTCGACTTGTGCATCTGGCAAATCGTAATTTTGAGTAGGATTGCCGTTGGTAATAATTTTTTGGAAAGGAGTGACAAAACCATTAGGACTCCGCAGGGAAACTTCCAATTCACTGTTATGACAATACCAACCGTTTAACCAAACGATGCCTACTTGATTCAAAGGAACATTAAAACGCATACCACGCATTTTTTTAGTAGGTATTTTTGCTTGACCGTGAATATTGTCGTTTCCTTCGTTACCCGCAGCACAGCAAACAATTCGTCCAGACCCAGATTCGCTGTCAATGATTTTTGATAGGGAGTCGCTACCATCATGAGCATCGGCATGTCCACCCAAGCTGAGATTTACAACTGCGGGTCTTCCCAATTCGCCAGCTATACGGAAAATATAACGGACAGCATCGGCAATATGAGCATCTTGTAAATCTGATTTGACAACTACCATTTCAGCTTCTGGTGCAACACCACAATATGTAGTATCAGCACCAGAGGCAATTCCAGCAACGTGAGTACCATGACCATCGGTATCTTGAGAAATGGTCATTTGCGCTTCTGTAAATTCAGCCCCGTAACCGCCTTCTGTGACTCCTGGCCCAGGTAGTGTTTGATCCCAAACCCGTAAAATCCGTTCTGCAAAGGCGGGGTGTTGTGCATCAATGCCACTGTCTACAATACCGATGATTACTCCTTTACCAGTCAGTCCAGTTTTATGTTTAAAATCTGGCACTTTCACGGCTGCGGGTGCAATGTCCATTCGCTGTTTTAATTTACGCGATGGTTTGATACGCTGAATGGCAGGATCTTCAGATAAAGCATCTAAACTATTTATGGGTAAAAAAGCTGTGCGTACACTCCCAGAATTTTGATTGACTTCAATGCCGTATTGCGACATTTGACTCAAGTCTGCATCAGAATCACAGTAGATAAAAACGATGCTCTTAGTTGGTTTGATAGTACTTTTAGGGGCTATTATACCAAGCGATCGCTTGTGTGTTATTAAAGCTGGTACTCCTGCACTTTGAAAGTCTTCATAAGCCAATAGCAGCCCAGGGGAGAGTTTTTCGTGTCTCATTTTCACCTCAAATTTAGTTCATTTGCTACAAACAAAACATCGATTTTAGCAAGAGAATTTGCTTCATCATCAATGCAAATATAGTTATCTATTGTTCTAATAGATTATTTAAAATTAAAGTTGCAAACTTAGGGATAACTTATGAATTTCAGTTCACGATTGCTAATTTATAACTCATTTTGATCAATTGTCTCGGCTGCAAAACAATTGTTTGTGACAAGTACAACATTTGTGATTACCTAAAAAGGTATTGGTCACTTTCACCTACAATCAATAACTATAGTAATCCGGTTTGATTTGGTGAATCAATCGTAGAAGCAGGGAACAGGGAAAAGAAAATAAGAATATACTGAGTCTTGTTCACAAATCAAATAAGAGTTCTATATTTCAGAAATTCTCTATTAATGATCCAATACCAAGCTCTATGATTACGGATAAAGTTAAACAGAGAAAAATCAAGAAGTATTAAATAATAAAAATAAAACTACTTAGTAATGAATAGCATCAGTAAGAGGGAGACTGATTAATACTGATAATATTTGTATCAAGAGGAGGAAGAGATGGGGAAAGCAGAGCTTTTAGACTACTGAGTGATTCTCTATCACAATTGAGAGCCGCAAATCAGCAAGTATTTGTAGCGATCGCTCCTAAAGGTATTTAAAAATAATTCATGCAGATTCAAACACCAGACTGGGTTAAGCACGCCGTTTTCTACCAAATTTTTCCAGATCGCTTTGCTAGAAGCAAACAGCCACACAGACGGTTGTTGCACGAAGCCCGTTGGGAAGATTGGGAAGCTATGCCAACACTCCAAGGTTATAAAGGCGGAGATTTGTGGGGCATTATCGAGCAATTAGACTACATCCAAGATTTAGGCATTAACGCCGTTTACTTCACACCCATCTTTCAGTCGGCTAGCAATCACCGCTATCACACCCACGATTATTATCAGGTTGATCCATTACTAGGAGGTAATGAAGCATTTAAAGAATTACTAGACGCAGCTCATCAAAGAAATATCAAAGTTGTTTTGGATGGAGTGTTTAACCATTCCAGTCGGGGATTTTTCTTTTTTCACGACGTTTTAGAAAATGGCACTCTTTCGCCTTGGGTGAAATGGTTCAAAATCCATGATTGGCCTCTTGCACCCTACACTGGTGAATTACCTGCAAACTACGAAGGTTGGGCTGATAATCGCGCCTTACCAGTATTTAACCACGATAATCCAGAAGTACGAGAATACATCATGGAAATTGCCGAATATTGGATTAAACTCGGCATCGACGGTTGGCGGTTGGATGTGCCATTTGAAGTTAAAACTCCTGGTTTTTGGCAAGAATTTCGCGATCGCGTCAAAGCCATCAATCCCGAAGCTTATATTGTGGGCGAAGTTTGGGTAGATTCCCGTGAGTGGTTAGATGGGACTCAATTTGATGGGGTGATGAATTATTTATTTACTGGGCCGACAATTGCTTTTACTGCGGGCGATCGCGTCGTCCTAGAACAAGTGCAAAGCCGCGATTATCAACCCTATCCGCCTTTATTTGCTGCCGAATATGCTGCCAAAATCCAAGAACTACTGCAACTATATCCTTGGGAAATTCAACTAACACAACTGAATTTACTTGCAAGTCACGACACAGCGCGGTTAGTTACCATTACTGGCGGTGATCGGCCTAGTATAGAATTGGCAACTTTACTATTGCTGACATTTCCTGGTGCGCCCAGTATTTACTACGGTGATGAAGTGGGTTTACCTGGGGCTATAGATCCCGATTCACGTCGCGGCTTTCCTCTAGAAGCAAACTGGGATCAAGAAATTCTCAAAGTTCACCGCCAATTAATCACCCTGCGTCATGCTCACCCAGCTTTGCGTACAGGAGATTACCAAGTTCTGTTTGCTCAAGGAGAACTCTATATTTTTGCACGAACTTTAGAAAAAGAAGAATTGATCATTGGTGTTAACGCTGGTACAGCAGCCATAACAGCAAATCTAGATATGACAAGTTTGCATACTCAACCCAACAAGCTTTTATATGGCAATGCTGAAGTTAAGTGGAATAGTGAAAATAAACAACTTTCTTTAAATATTCCCGCACGTACAGGCTGCATACTAGGGGTTAGGGGCTAGCAAAGG
The DNA here is from genome assembly GCF_029953635.1 of Halotia branconii CENA392. Taxonomy (NCBI): domain Bacteria; kingdom Bacillati; phylum Cyanobacteriota; class Cyanophyceae; order Nostocales; family Nodulariaceae; genus Halotia; species Halotia branconii. Next base: position 5,120,317 of record NZ_CP124543.1, read on the forward strand.
CAGAGGGGCAGGGAGCAGGGGGAAAGAGGGTTTCCTGGTTTTTGCACAGATGCGGGAATTATAACTAATTACGCGGACATGATATCAGTAGCGAAAACAACTAACCACTGACTACTGACCACTGACCACTGACACGAAATCCCATCTCCTTTTAGGGGTGGGATGAAAAGAACGTCAGCGATCGCACTGCAAATATAAAATAAATATTAAACATTTTATAATTCAACTTTAATTATGTATGTATATCTTAGATATCAGTAAATAGTTAAATTTTAATATACTAAGGATATGTCTGAGAAGAACGCATAGACTTACAAAGTCCCTTGGTGTAAACTTTACCAGCAAGGGAAAGAATAGTTCTCAATGCTTAACAAAGTCATCGTACTTTCACAAACACAGTATCAAGAATTGGCAACATTGGGGAAAGACAGTAAACAATAGCCATAGCTAAAACTAGGAGTTTTGCCAACCTATGCAGCCAATTCGTACATTTAACGTTTCTCCTTCACTACCGCCGCGACTTGAACCGCTGCGGCGGCTGGCATATAACTTGCACTGGGATTGGAACGTTGAGTCTAAAGATTTATTTCGGCGTTTAGACCCCGACCTATGGGAGTCTAGTCATCATAATCCAGTGCTAATGCTGGGTACTATCAGTCAAGGACGGCTTTTAGAAGTTGTCGAAGATGAAGGCTTTCTAGCGCAAATGGATCGAGCTAACCGTCAGTTAGAAGATTATTTGCAAGAACGAACTTGGTATCAAAAACAACGCAGCCAACAGCCAAAAGAATGCTATGCCTATTTTTCGGCTGAATTTGGACTTGTAGATTGTTTACCTATTTATTCTGGAGGCTTAGGTGTTCTCGCCGGGGATCACCTCAAATCTGCCAGTGATTTGGGGCTACCTCTTGTTGGTGTTGGCTTGTTATACCAACAAGGGTATTTTGCTCAGTACCTCAATGCCGATGGCTGGCAACAGGAACGTTACCTGAGCAATGATTTTTACAATATGCCCCTACACCTGGAGCGCAATTCTGATGGTTCAGAACTGCGGATTGCAGTCGAGTATCCAGGACGCAAGGTGTACGCCAGAGTTTGGCGTGTCCAGGTGGGAATGGTTCCACTGTACATGCTAGACACTAATATCGAACCCAACAATCCCTACGACCACGACATCACAGATCAGCTATACGGTGGCGACATCGATATGCGTATCCACCAGGAAATGATGTTGGGAATTGGTGGTGTCCAAATGCTGAAGGCGCTGGGATACAATGTCACTGCCTACCACATGAATGAAGGTCATGCGGGATTTTCGGCATTAGAACGCATTCGTATTCTCATGCAAGAAGAGAAGCTAAATTATGCTCAAGCTAGACAGATAGTAGCTTCTAGCAATATCTTTACTACCCATACACCAGTACCAGCAGGAATTGACTTGTTTGCTCCCGACAAAATGTTGTATTACCTGGGGCATTACGCAGAAATTTTTGGCTTGCCCAAAGAGCAATTTTTAGGACTGGGGCGTGAAAACACTGGTGATTTATCCGGGCCTTTTAGTATGGCGGTACTAGCCTTGAAAATGGCGACATTTTCTAACGGTGTCGCCCAACTGCATGGTGTGGTGTCACGACAGATGTTTCAAGGTTTATGGAAGAAAGTTCCAGTCGAAGAAGTGCCAATTGCAGCTATTACCAACGGTGTCCATGCTCGTAGCTGTGTCGCTAAATCGACTCAAGAACTATACGATCGCTACCTAGGGCCAAACTGGTCTTCCCTACCACCAGATAACCAGTTGTGGGAGCGAATGGACGCGATTCCCGATGAGGAGTTGTGGCGCAATCACGAACGCTGCCGCTTAGATATGATTTTGTATGTGCGAGATCATTTAGTCAAGCATTTACGCGATCGCGGCGCTTCCGCCTCAGAAATTGACCAAGCCCAAGAAGTTCTTGATCCTAATGTCTTAACCATTGGTTTTGCCCGTCGCTTTGCCACCTACAAACGTGCTACTCTCTGGATGCGTGATTTAGAACGCATTAAGCGGATTTTGTTGGGGAACAAAAACCGAAAAGTGCAGTTTGTAATTGCTGGTAAAGCCCATCCCAAAGATATCCCTGGGAAAGAACTGATCCGCGACATCAATCACTTTATCCACGAACAACATTTAGAAAAACAAGTGGTGTTCGTTCCTAACTACGACATTCACATCGCCCGATTGATGGTGGCGGGTTGTGATATCTGGTTGAATACGCCGCGTCGTCCCAGAGAAGCCTCTGGGACTAGTGGCATGAAAGCCGCAATGAATGGATTGCCTAATTTAAGCGTCCTAGATGGCTGGTGGGATGAAGCTGATTATGTCCGCACAGGTTGGGCAATTGGACACGGTGAAAATTACGACGATCCTAATTATCAGGACGAAATAGAAGCTAACGCCCTCTATGAGTTACTAGAAAAGGAAGTCGTACCGCTGTTTTATGATCACCGGGATGTCGATGGCTTACCCCGCTGGTGGGTTGCCAAAATGAAAGATGCCATCCGGTTAAATTGTCCGTTCTTTAACACAGCGCGGATGGTGCGAGAATATGCTCAAAGAGCTTATTTCCCAGCCAGCGATCGCTATCATACTCTGACAGCCGATAACTATGCCCCAGTCAAAGAATTAGCTGCTTGGAAAGCAAAATTAAGCGAAGATTGGTTCAATATCAAAATTAAAGATATTGATGTATCGGCAGCTGCGGATATTGAAGTTAACCAAACCGTTACCGTCAAAGCCAAAATTGACTTGTCAACTTTGACAAATGATGATGTGCAAGTGGAATTATATCAAGGTGCGATCAATCCTAATGGCGATATCGTCAACGCTACACCAGTAGTAATGCATCACCAAGGACAAGATGGACAAAAATTGAGTACTTACACAGCCGACATCACTTACACCACCTCTGGTTTGCAAGGCTTGTCTTTGCGTGTGTTGCCAAGAAACCAATATTTGTCTAGTCCTTATGAACCAAGATTGATTGCTTGGGCAGAATGAATTAGGGACTAGGAATTAGGGGCTAGGGGCTAGAAATTATTCTAGTTGCAACCAAACTTAAGACGCTCAACGATTTAGAAAACTAGGAATTAGGGACTAGGGGCTAGAAATTACTCTAGCCCCTTTTTCATAGGAATGATAATGTAGCCAGTAGTGCGATCGCCTAGTACTAAATTGCGCTGTTCACCCCAATACCACCAGTATGCTGCTACATAAGCGCAAATTAAGCTGTCTAGTTTATCTTCGGTTGCTTTGAGGGCTGCGCCAGTGGTGGGAATTTCTAAAGCAAAGGAACCGCTGAGGCGCAGAGGAGGAGAAAGAGAGGGTAAGATATTAAGAGTGTAATTGTAAAGTTTAATTAATTCTAAACGACGCTCATTGATACGTCCTTTTTTGTATTTAAGAATGCGTTTTAAATTAAATAAATTAACTATTGCTGGGTGGGGAAAAACTTCTATTTGATATCTACCAAATTTTTGGGGATCAATAGTGGGTGCATGTGCAAAACCACGGGCTTCTAGTTCTAAGCCAAAGTTGATAGTGCGTTGTGCAAAAGGTAAGTTTTGGTTGGCTGGATAGCAGCCAGCATGATATTTACCAAAGTATTTGTGAGTAAGTTTATCAGGTAAGCGACTCCCTGTGGCGTTGGGGATGAGGGTGGGTGCATCTACAGCAATAATGGCTGGTTCATCCTGTTGTACACGCTGATCAATCCAAGCTAATATGTCTGCAATGGCATCTTCGCGGTCTAGATCAAGTAATTGCAGTTGTCCGTCGATTAATTTTAAGCAACACAAGCCGCTAGGTTGAGATTTCCAGCCTAAATCAATACCGATAAATTTCATGGTGTAACCATACTTACCAAATTAGCTTAACTCAGACCATTTCACGAAATTGCTGATACAAATGATTGGTCTTTGTCTTTATTTGTTTTTGAGAGAACTGGCGCAGTACGTCCGGGTTTCTTGGCACTCAACTTTTTAAGACAGCGAAAAATGCGGTCTTGGGTTTTACCAAGAGGAGCAATTTTTCAAGATATTTTTCTTGTTAATTTTCAATTTGACATTTTTAATTTTTAATTCAAAAAAGGTCCCTGTGTCCGCGATAAAATTCTCAAGCACAACAGCGCAGTTATTCTCATGCAAGTCAATTGGCAAACTGTCAAAACTTACGAAGATATCTTATATCACAAAACTGATGGCATCGCTAAAATTACCATCAACCGCCCCCATAAACGTAATGCCTTCCGTCCTAAAACTGTCTTTGAACTATACGATGCTTTCTGTGATGCCCGTGAAGATACAAATATTGGAGTAGTACTCTTCACAGGTGCTGGGCCACACACAGACGGCAAATATGCTTTTTGTGCTGGTGGTGATCAAAGTGTGCGGGGACAAGCTGGTTACGTGGATGATGCTGGTATTCCTCGCTTGAATGTCCTGGACTTGCAGCGCTTAATTCGTTCCATGCCTAAAGTCGTAATTGCTTTAGTTGCGGGATATGCGATCGGTGGTGGACACGTCTTACACTTAATTTGTGACCTCACCATTGCTGCCGATAACGCTATTTTCGGACAGACTGGCCCGAAAGTTGGCAGTTTCGACGGAGGTTTTGGTGCTAGCTATCTCGCCCGCATTGTGGGGCAAAAAAAAGCACGAGAGATTTGGTTTCTCTGCCGCCAATATGATGCCCAACAAGCTCAAGACATGGGCTTAGTAAATTGTGTTGTCCCAGTCGAACAATTAGAAACCGAAGGCATTCAATGGGCGCAAGAGATTTTAGAAAAAAGTCCGATTGCAATTCGCTGTCTCAAAGCAGCATTTAATGCTGATTGTGATGGACAAGCTGGTTTACAAGAACTGGCAGGGAATGCCACCCTACTTTATTACATGACAGAAGAAGGGTCTGAGGGAAAACAAGCTTTTCTAGAAAAACGTCCACCGAATTTTCGTACTTTCCCCTGGCTACCTTAAAAATTGCAAAAATCGCACCTTGTTTAAGGGTGCGATTTTTAAAGATGTCAAATTAACAGCACTAGAAATCTTAAAGATAAATCTTAATATTAAGCGGACTAAAAATGGAGTCCAGTGATTAACGATGATTAAATTCGTACTGTCTCAACCTCTTGTGAAGAACAGTGAACTGTTTCCTCCACAGGGGTAAGAACTGTATTGTCTACATTAGAAACCATAGAGTGAGAAACACTTAAAACTCGTGTTGCATCTGGTAAAATCCAAGCATCTTCTAAAGACTCCCAAGAAGGTGCAAAAGGTGGAAGCGCTAAAGAGCAAGCTTTCCAACTTGCTTGAACTGGCACTCCCAACTGTTGACACGTTCCACCACGGCGACCCTCTGGCTTATAATGACGACAATATCGACAGGCAGATGTCAAGAATTTAATGGGTTTCATGTTATTTCATCTTTAGTGCCGTTTATGGCTGATTTGCATCTTTATATTTTGCTTCTAGATATAAATACGTAATATTGCCAGAAAGTTGTTATTTTCTCTGGGTTATAGCGATCCCCAGGATAAAATAAACTTTAGGATGTTTTTATATTCTTGTTATATTTGTAAATGATCAGTAGAGTGGATACATATTAGCTTTGATTAAAACTAGCTGGGGATCAAGATTAAGAGTATCACTTTAGATGCAAATCAAATTTTTACGTCATCCCTCAGACATACTTTAAGAAAGTCTATGTCCGATGAAGGGTTATCTATCATTTAGCCTAGTTGGCATTATTTAAATAAAATTATTTGATATATCAACTACTAGAACTATTGTCTTAAAAAACTGCAAGCTAGTTGAATATTAAACTATTTGACTCAATCAGCGCCAGACTGTTTTGCCAGTAATTGAGATGAATAAATGCAAACTAAATTTTGTAGGCTGTTTTATGCAGTGCCTTAGAAATAAAATCACAAAAACTATCTTGACAAAAGCTGATCTTCAAAAGCTTGCCCAAATACTTTCTAACTTTTTACTCACAGTCTTTGTCTTCCACCTATATTTCTTAACAATTGCCAAACAATAGCCACTAAATAAATAATTTTTAAAATTTACCTGGATAGTGAACTTGATAAAAATATCTGTAATTTTGTTAAGAAAACATTCATTTTATTGAGAATTATTTACTTGTCCATGAAAATGTGACTGTTTAGCCTTAATGATAGGACTTACGCACTGTACAAATTTATCATCTCGTGTATTAACGAAAATACGTTGTTTCAGGCTGCGCTCAATCATCCTTTGATAAATAGCGATCGCCTAAAAAATATTGAAAAATCAAGGTTTAATGCCTGGAATCCATACCCCATATTTGGTTTTTCCTGTCAATGCGTAAGTCCTAAATGATTGTTCCAAATTTAGGTAACAAATTCAGTAAGTTAAGAATCTGGTTTTTTTAATTTTTAATTTTTAATTCCCTGTAGGGGCTGATTGCTTGGCTGCACAGCAAGAACAGACATCCCAACGTTGGAGTTCACCGGGTGGGGTGGGACATTGGCATTGAGGACAAAGAGGTAAGCCATGCGATCGCTTTTGCATTGTCTTTGCCCAATCCTCAAAAACAGTATTAGCACTTTTAATAGTAGGTGTAACATCACGCTGAAAGTCACTAGCATGACCCAAGTAACTCGGATGCTCTTGTGGCAAAAATGTTTGTGATTGCGGTGTCACCTCTGGTGGACTTCGTCGCCATTCAGCAGTAGAGAAGCGAATATCTACCAAAGGTGTAGGTAGTTTTTCATTTAACCTTAACAGCAGGTTCTGCCGTCTAAAAGTCATATTTTGCGCCCAAGCAGCGCTAGAAGTCGCCACCCGTAAAACATCACGCTGGATTGACAATGGTCGAGTATGGTCAGCAACCGCTGCTCCCACAATTTCTGCCCAACATTCGAGTAATCGCTGAAATGGTTGCTCTTGCCATTTAGCTTGTTGTTCTAGAACACCTAAAATATCATTAACCGATTTCAACGACATGGTAAAAAATTAAGGGACATAGGGTATGGGGCATTGGGCATGGGGCATAGCAGAAAGACTTATATAATTTTCTAGTGATATTTCCCTTAGATAATTTTCGCTAAGATTGGCACAAATATATCTAAAGTTAATCCAGCAGTAAACGTTTCAGGCAGACAGGCAATGAGTCAAAACCCACCGATAGATTCCGGTACTCAATCGTCGAAAACATCTGGGTTGAAGCCAGCATTAGCAGCAGCACTGGCGAGTTTAGAAGTGCAGCTAGATCAAGAGTTAACCCGATACCGACGTACACGAATTGGCACAAGGACACCAAATCAATCCCGTGTGGGCAATTATATAGGTAGTCAACCTCAAGAGTTGACAGATACGACTTTGACAGTAAGCAAAACTCAGCCATCTGTAGCAGAAGTTAAAACTAATACACCACCTACACATGTACCCGATGAGGCTCCTCCAGAGAAGCCAGCACCAGTTACGATCATCAAGACTGAGGCATTGGATAATTCTGAAGCATCCTCTAACTCTGAATCTACCGAAGCAGAGGTTCCACTGCCTCAAGTGAGTTCTAGCAGCATTGTACCTGCGACAGTTAAGCCTCCTCAAGACGATCATCTTACTCAGGTAAATGGCAGTGCCAAACAGCCAGATGACTATTTGGAATCGAGTGAAGCACTACTGCGAAGTTTGACAGACGAACAACCGCGAACCAATAAGCCGAATAAGTCTAGCGATAGTCTGCTATCACCTTTGGGTATAGGCTCTATGCTGCTGCTGTTAGTAGCAAGTCTCACATTAGGTTACGTAGTTTTCAATCCTAAAAGCTTACCTCAGTTAAAAAATATAGGCAAATTATTTAACGGTAACTCGTCTCCTCAAGTCGCAAATGCTCCAGAAGTTGACAGTAATCCCCAACCTCAAACCCAGCCAGAGATTACATCCATACCCAAGTACCCTAATTTAGCTGCTAAAGAATTTCCAGAGGTGAAAGATCCCAATGATATAGTCGGATTACAACCCAAAGATCAACTAACTCCCACTGCACCCCCCAATCCTATTGTTGCTCAAACACCGAGTAATCCTTTATTAGTAGAGCCAACGCCACAGGTACAACAACCTTTGCCACCTATAAGTTCTTCCCCAATACCTACAGCAAAATCATCACCCCAGCCGACTACAACTCCATCACCAGTAAGTGCAGAAATCAAACCCGCAGCAGATGGATTTTATCATCTAGTGATAGACAATCAAGGCGATCGCGCCTTAGCCGCAGCCCGCAAGGTAGTCCCTGATGCTTATTTATCACCGAGTAAAAAATTCATTTATCTGGCTTCCTTGAAGACAAAAGAGCAAGCACTACAAAGGTTGCAACAGCTACAGGCTAAAGGAATTAAAGCACGGGTACAACAGCCGTGAGTTGTAAAAATCTACGATAGGATGAGGAAAACATCTATAAAACGCTCTGCCTGTTGACTAGAAAGTAGAGGGGCAGCACTTTGACTGCGCCCTTCGGCTGCGCTCAGGCTAAACTCAGGACAAGCTCAGTGACCAAAGCAGAGGAGAATATTTTGTACCCTGCTCCCCTGCTTCTTTTTGAAGAAAAGTGAATGGAGAGCCGACATGGAACTAATTAAGCGTATCCTGCGGGTGATTCGCGCTAACCTTAACAGTTTAATAGGCAGTGCGGAAGATCCGGAAAAGATTTTAGAACAAGCTGTGATAGAAATGCAAGAAAATTTGGTGCGATTGCGACAGGGGGTAGCCCAAGCGATCGCTACTCAAAAACGCACCGAACGTCAAGCCACAGCAGCTGGTTCGACAGCCGAAGAATGGTATCGCCGCGCCCAATTAGCACTGCAACAAGGCAACGAACCTCTAGCACGGGAAGCTTTAACTAAACGTCAAGCTTACAAAGAAACTGCCACAGCCCTTTCTAACCAAATAGGGCAACAAAATGATGTGGTAGCTAGACTAAAAAAAGATATGCGATCGCTGGAGTTAAAAATTTCCGAGGCAAAAACTAAAAAAGATATGTACATTGCCCGCGCTCGTTCTGCTGAGGCATCCTATCGCCTCCAGGAAATGCTCGATGGAAATTCTGCTACAAGTAGCCTCAGCGCCTTTGAGGGTATGGAAGAGAAAGTTTTACAGATAGAAGCTCAATCAGAAGCGATCGCAACTCTGGGTAGTGACGATTTGCAAAAACAATTTGACTCTTTAGAATCCGCTGGTGATATTGATCATGAACTTGCAGCGATGAAAATGCAGGTTTTAAATGAAGCTGAAAATCCCCAGCAGCAGCTACCTAAAGGTCAAGAGCTTTAAAAATTAGGGAACTACCAAAGCTAGGATATATCTTAACAATTAACCAGTGTCGGGAGGTTGCGAACCCAACCGGAAAGATTACATTGAAATAGGAAGCTATTAAATAGTAAAAAAGCGAACTGTCTAACAAAACGCGTAAACTCCAAAAGGAAAAACAAAGTTATGGGATTATTTGATCGTATTAAACGAGTAGTCGGCGCTAACCTCAACGACTTGGTAAATAAAGCTGAAGATCCAGAAAAAATGCTGGAACAAGCCATTCTAGAAATGCAAGAAGACTTGGTACAGCTGCGTCAGGGAGTCGCCCAGGCGATCGCCTCCCAAAAACGTACAGAGAAACAGTACAATGATGCTCAAAATGAAATTAATAAATGGCAACGCAACGCTCAGTTAGCACTGCAAAAAGGCGATGAAAATCTAGCAAGACAAGCCCTAGAGCGCAAAAAGACTTACACTGAAACCAGCACAGCCCTCAAAGCTAGCTTAGATCCGCAAGTTACTCAAGTTGACACTCTCAAGCGCAGCTTAATTCAGCTAGAAAGCAAAATTTCTGAGGCTAAAACCAAGAAAGAAATGCTCAAAGCTCGGATTACGACTGCTAAAGCTCAAGAACAACTCCAAGGTATGGTCAGTGGAATGAATAGCAGTAGTGCTATGGCTGCCTTTGAGAGGATGGAAGAAAAAGTCTTGATGCAAGAAGCTCGTGCCCAATCAATGGGAGAATTGGCAAGTGCAGATTTAGAAACCCAATTTGCGCGTTTGGAATCTGGCAGTGATGTTGATGATGAATTGGCAGCTTTAAAAGCACAAATGCTACCACCTGCGGCTGCACCCAATCAACCCCAACTACCCCCAGAACAAACCACAGCTCCCAAATCTAATGAAGTGGTAGATAGCGAATTGGAATCCCTACGCAAGCAATTGGATCAAATGTAAAATTTGTTGAATACTAATTTGCACTAGTCCCACGCCTATTGGTTGTGGGATTTTGCATCCAAAATAAATAATTTCTTACCCATGCCCAATGCCCCATGCCCAATTCCCAATACCTCACAGATTGAGATAAAGTATTTTGTGTGCCAACTTTGATCGATGCCACCTAATGGAGACTGCAATGAGTAAAGGTGTAACCACTATAACTGATGCTGAGTTTGAAACCGAAGTGTTGAAAGCCGAGCAGCCTGTATTGGTTTACTTTTGGGCTTCCTGGTGTGGGCCTTGTCAGTTGATGTCGCCACTAATGAATTTAGCTGCTAATACATACAGCGATCGCCTAAAAGTTGTCAAAATAGAAGTAGACCCTAATCCTGTAACTGTCAAGCAGTATCAGGTAGAAGGTGTGCCAGCCCTCAGATTAATTCATGGAGACAAAATATTAGCATCCACTGAGGGAGTCATTGGCAAAGATAAATTAATCAGTCTCTTGGATATGCATTTAAATAGTAATTAGTCAAGAGTCAACATAATTCGTAATTTTTGACTAACATGCAATTCGCGAAGCGTTTACAACCCCTGCAATCCAACGTATTTGCTGATATGGATAGAGCCAAGGCGGTAGCTTTGGCAGCAGGACGAGAGTTAATTGATTTGTCGCTGGGATCTTCTGATTTGCCAGCCGAGGCGCACGTCATTGAGGCGATCGCTAAATCTTTGTATGATCGCAGTACCCACGGCTATTTACTGTTTCACGGTACTCAAGCTTTTCGCCAAGCCGCAGCTAACTGGTACGCACAAAAATTTGGCATCAACGTCGATGCGGAAACTGAGGTGTTACCCCTGATTGGTTCTCAAGAAGGTACAGCCCATTTGCCCCTGGCGCTGCTTAACCCTGGCGATTTTGCTTTGTTGCTCGATCCAGGCTATCCCTCCCATGCTGGGGGAGTTTACTTAGCTAGTGGGCAAATCTACCCCATGCCAATCACAGCAGCAAACGGTTTTTTGCCCGTATTTGCTGACATTCCTGCCGCTGTTTTGGCTCAGTCGCGGATGATGGTATTGAGCTATCCTCATAATCCCACTGCGGCGATCGCTCCTTTATCTTTTTTTCAAGAAGCTGTCGCTTTTTGTCAGCAGCACGATCTTGTTTTAGTTCATGATTTTCCCTATGTCGATTTGGTATTTGCAGAAACTGAAAATTGGGAAAAAAATCTTCTTAATCCCAAATCACTAGTACCTTCTGTTTTACAAGCTGACCCCGATAAAAGCGTCTCAATAGAATTTTTTACTCTTTCCAAGTCTTACAACATGGGAGGCTTCCGTATTGGCTATGCAATTGGTAATGCCCAGTTAATTCGCGCCTTGCGCCAAGTCAAAGCTGCTGTCGATTTTAATCAGTATCGAGGAATTTTGAATGGAGCGATCGCAGCTCTTGGTGGTTCTCAAGCAGGGGTAGTAAATGCAGTCTCTACCTTCCGTAAACGTCGTGATGCTTTTATTACTGCTTTACATAGCATTGGTTGGCAAGTTCCAACTCCCAAGGCCACCATGTATATTTGGGCTGAGTTACCCTCATCGTGGAATCAAAATTCTGTAGAATTTTGTACTGAGTTAGTTAAACAAACTGGTGTTGCAGCTTCTCCTGGCGCTGGCTTTGGCAAATCTGGAGAAGGATATGTCCGCTTTGCCTTAGTACATGAACCACCTTTATTAGAAATTGCCGTTGCCAGAATTGCGGAATTTCTATAGTTAACTTATGAAGTCTTTATCGTATATTCACAATACTACCTAATATTGAATGTAGGTTTCAGTATAAACTACAGGTGAGATTAGTATAAATATCAAAGATACTTGATTACTAGTATCTTTAATTTTTGCTTCAGATTTCACCCATAAAAGTTCACTCATACAGTGTGCATGGCAAGCAAATTCCCAAAAATAGTCTTTTGTGCTGTAATTTTTGCATCTACATCTATTGGTTTATCAGGGCATCGTCCTCTTCGGGCGTTGACTCCTCCCCTTGATATTGTCAGTTCCCTAGAAGCAAATACACTGAATGACGGGGAAATTACAGATGCGAGTGACTTAGAAGGTAATGAGCTACTCTTGCTAGCTAGTCGTAATATTAAGGAAATCACTCCAGCTAGTGAATCTAATGTGGTTACAGACAACGCCACTCGCTATTACATTACTAAACAGTCTGCTAGTCAACGACAAGCCCATATACTTTCCTATAGAAATATTTGGACTCAGCAAAGTAATTTACCGCACAAACGAAAAGTCCCGGAACCTTCAGTAATAGTAGGGCTAATAGCTATGGTAGGCTGGCTAGTTGGTGAAATAAAACCAAACTATGTGAAGAATAGTAAATAAGGCTCAAACTCTTTCTCCCCCTGCCCCCTGCTTTATTTCAACGATAGTTATTGACATTGACCTACTTATATGAGCAATAGCTAATATCCGAATTATAGTCAGTGCGTTTAATACTTAGTTTAGTCATTGTTAGCCATACAAAACTAGTTAAAAAGTCTGATTAAAGCTATTAGTTGAAAACTAAAAATAAGCAAAGTAACAACTAGCGGACTTTTTTCACAAATTCTTAATATTTGACCCTGTGAAATTACGGTTGTTTTATGTAATGCTAAACACGTAATAATTGAGGTATATTCCTTGGAAAAATGTGAAAAGTCCTGAGCAAAAACTAAAAAAATATTAAACTTAAGGGGAGTTAGCCCTAAAAATTATGAAGTTCTACTTAACTTTAAATGTTAGGATACTATTATTAAGGTAGAGAATTGTAAATAAATTTAAGTTATTACAATTTGAATAGCCAGGATTCAGAAGAATCCCTATTCTTTTTTAATGTTTATATCAAGTTTCATTTTCTTCGTGAAACTTTTGATTATTGACCCCAGATGATAGATAAAAATGACAGCACACTTACTTACTATAAATCGACAATTGCAGTCGCATAAACCAAAGCGGATTCTACTGGTTGAAGATAACGATGTTAATAGGATGCTATTGAGCGATTATTTAAGCTATTGTGGTTACAATGTCCAAAGTTTATCAAATTGTTCTAATTTTTTTACAATTGTAGAAAAGTTTCGCCCAGAGTTAATGTTATTAGATTTGAAGTTACCTGATATTGACGGCTATTCACTATTAGAACAGATTCAACAAAAGCCGGATTTATCAAAGATACCTATTATTGTAGTTTCAGCCTTTGCTTTTAAAGCTGATCAAGAACGAGCCATGAAATTAGGTGCTCACCGTTATTTTGTTAAACCAGTAAATCTCACATCTCTAATTATGACAATTGAAGATGAATTAGCTTGTCACTGCATCTAAAATTACTCATCTTTTTGGTTGTTAATAAACTCTTCAACACTTTCACTCATATTTTGTACAGAAGTGCCAATTTCTGAAATCTTGCGTTGTACTTGTGCCAGCATTAAAACTGCCGTTTGTAGTTCGTTAAGTGCTTCAGCCATAGCCTCACGATAATTAGATTCAAATTCTTGTATATTCATCAGTTTGCTCATGACCACGTATAATCACAATCATAGTCATATATACTAAGTTAATTAAACCGTTAATTCGCTTAATCGTTGACATTCAATCAAAAATCCGAAAGATTGCCTATTTAAATTTAGCTAATCAAAACTTGGATTGCTTTAGTTTAGAGATATATAGAGCCAGTTTGGGCAAAATCGTTCGGTTATAAGTACACACAAAGTTTAAAAAAAACCACAAATAAAAAAATTTATAATTTCAAAAAATAGATAAAATTCAAATTTGTGTTCAAACTACAAAAAAAACTTGTAAAAACTGCTCAAAGTATGTATGTAAGTTGAGGATATATCCTAGATGAAGAACTACTATGTGCAGAGTTCATAAATCATCTGTGAAATCAACACAAAAAGTTATTTTTTCTTAAAATAGTAAGTAGGTAACTTTACAAATACAAATTTACCTAATTGAAGTTGTGACAATATCTGCTCAAATACTACCACTGGTTAAAGATCCACAGCGTCTGGAAAGCCGCCTAGCAGAAATTCCGGCGGAACCGGGAGTTTATTTTATGCGGGACGGGAGCGATCGCATTATCTATATAGGTAAATCACGCAAGTTGCGATCGCGTGTTCGTTCTTACTTTCGGGATGGATACAATAAAAGCGATCGCATAGCTACAATGGCTAAACAGGTGAGCGAAATTGAATTTATCGTCACCGATACTGAAACTGAAGCTTTAGCCTTAGAAGCCAACTTAATCAAGCAGCACCAGCCATACTTCAATGTGCTACTTAAGGACGATAAAAAATATCCTTATGTCTGCATTACTTGGTCAGAAGATTATCCACGGATTTTTATTACTCGTAAACGCCAATTAGGTAAAGAAAAAGATAAATTTTACGGGCCTTATACTGATGCTGGTCTCTTGCGAGAAGTTTTGCGAATATCTAAGCGGATTTTTGCACTGCGACAACGACCTCAACCACTCTTTAAAGATCGTCCTTGTTTAAATTATGATTTAGGGCGCTGTCCGGGTGTATGTCAACAGTTGATTTCACCAGAAGAATACCGTAAAACTGTGCAGAAAGTAGCAATGGTATTTCAAGGACGCACTCAAGAATTAATTGATATTTTGACAGAACAGATGCAAACAGCCGCAGAGACGTTAAATTTCGAGTCAGCGGCGCGGATTCGTGACCAAATTGCTGGGTTACAGTCGCTAACTGCGAATCAAAAAGTATCCTTACCAGATGATACAGTTTCACGGGATGCGATTGCCTTGGCAGCTAGCGAACAATATGCCTGTATTCAATTATTTCAGATTCGAGCTGGGCAATTGGTAGGACGGTTAGCATTTGTCGCCGATGCTCATGCAGAACCAGGAGCTATTTTACAACGAGTCTTAGAAGAACATTACCAAACTGCTGACTCGGTGGAAATCCCTACTGAGATTTTAGTACAGCACGAATTACCAGATGCAGCGATCTTGGCTGATGTTTTGACTGGGCGAAAGGGAAAAAAAGTGACGATTTTGGCTCCCCAGCGCCAAACTAAGGCAGAATTAATAGAGATGGTAGAGCGTAATGCTCAGTATGAATTGCAAAGAATGCAAAAAATGGGCGATCGCAATCATCAAGCCATGCAAGATTTAGCCGCCATTATTGATTTACCAGACTTACCCCGCCGCATTGAAGGTTATGACATTTCTCACATTCAAGGCTCAAATGCTGTAGCTTCTCAAGTCGTGTTTATTGACGGACTACCCGCCAAACAAAATTATCGTCACTACAAAATCAAAAATCCTACAGTCACAGCCGGACACTCAGACGACTTTGCTAGTTTGGCTGAAGTGATTCAGCGGCGGTTCCGCAAGTATGGCGAAGATCCACAGTTACAACGAGTAGGTAATCCTGATTGGCCTGATTTAATTATGATCGATGGTGGTAAAGGTCAATTATCATCTGTTGTTGCTGTTTTGCAAGAACATAACTTATTAGAAGACTTGCGAGTTGTGAGTTTGGCGAAGCAGCGAGAAGAGATTTTTCTACCAGGAGAATCTCAACCTTTAAAAACAAACGCAGAACAACCAGGGGTACAGTTGTTGCGACGGTTGCGAGATGAAGCCCATCGCTTTGCTGTGAGTTTCCATCGTCAGCAACGTAGTGATAAATTAAAGCGATCGCGTTTAGATGAAATTCCAGGATTAGGACATCATCGCCAAAAGCAGCTTTTAGGGCATTTTCGCTCAGTCGATTATATTCGTCAAGCTACACCTGCACAACTAGCTGAGGTTTCAGGAATTGGCCCACGGTTAGCGCAAGAAATTTACGATTATTTTCATCCTTCTTGAAAAGTGTGAGTTTTATCTCCACTTTATTCATCAATCATTAATTTACCTAAGATTTCATTCCATTATTGACTATCTCTCCTTCTCTATCTTGATACGAAAAAATTTGTTTTTTAATTTGATTGGCAAGTTCATATATCACTGGTATACATACAGAGTTACCTATCTGTTTATAGCACTCTGCTAAATTGCTATGGATTTTAAAATCATCTGGAAAACCCATAATTCTATAACACTCTCGAATTGTTAATTTACGGACTACATTTTCTTCTGGTATATAAATAAAAAATCTTCCTGAAGTCTCTTGAGAAGGGATTGTTGGGTGTACTCCTGCTATAGAATAAATTCTATTTGGTTGATGATGAACCCGTGATAAATGTTCTGTATTTGGTCTAATACCTGTTTTCCAAATACTTTTATTTCGATATCCTACAAAAATCAAACCTGATGGTTGTTGTTTAGGATTATCTATCATTGTGTATTCTTCAGTATTTAAGTATTCAAATTTTCCTGAAGTACACAAAAACTCGCTCAAGGTAGGAAATATATAAGATTTCCTGAGATTTTTAAAATTAAATTTTCTAGTTTTTGTAGCAATAAATATTACTCTTTCTCTATTCTGTGGTAAGCCAAAATCTCTAGAGTTAACTGTTTCGTAGTTAACTACATAACCCATATCTTCTAAAGAATACAGTATTACTTCTAATGTTCTACCTTGATCGTGATGTAATATATGCTTAACATTTTCCAGAACAACAACAGGAGGATTAATATGCTCAATAATTTCGCAAATATGAAAAAATAAAGTACCTCTAGTGTCATGAAAACCTTTTCTTCGTCCGCAAATACTAAAAGGTTGACAAGGAAAACCAGCCGTTAAAACATCAAAATAAGGTAAAGTTTTTAAATCAATTTTTCTGATATCAGATTTAGGCTTGTCTCCAAAATTATTTAAGTAAACCTCTTGACACGCCTGATCAATCTCGCAAGAAAATACACATTCATAGTCAGCTTTTTCAAAAGCTAATCTAAAACCTCCAATACCAGCAAATAAATCAGCAAACTTTAATCTTAATTCCTCCATAAAAATTAGTAAAATTTTGTTTAAAGAAGTGAGCATTATATTATAACAAAATCTAACTATTTTAAATATTAGTTATTTGCAACTTTGATTATTTTTCAGATAATTCAAAATATTTTTTTATAAAAATAATCAAGCTAAATACTTACTATCGATGCGATCGCGTTTAAATAAAATTCCAGGATTAGGATATCATCGCTAAAAACAGCTTTTCGGGCATTTTTGCTTAGTTGACTATATTTCGTCAAGCTACACCTGCACAACTAGCTGAAGTTTCAGAAATCACTGACAAGCAGCTAAGGGTTAAAGTTGCGGCGTTCGTTATTTGTTGCTTATTAACTAACAGTTATGGGTTGATACTACAAAAAATCTTCATATAAGTCTATCTTAGACTCAAAGAGAAGTCGCAGATAGGTTCCTCTAACTCGCGTTATATCGCCATCCAAATCTTAACTGAATCTTAAGAGAGATATTTTGTAGCTAAGGATACAGTAATTTCCGGCTTTTAATTTTTGAATACAAGAACGGCTTATTTTGCATTTGTCTGAAATGACTACAAATAAGTCTCTCTCAAGGCATTAATCATAGGGATCACTCCTTCTCTAAACAGTAGTTTACCAGAAAACTAATTTATGTATCTAAAGCAGGATGGTAAAATCACCTAGATTTTAAGATAATGTGCAAAGAACTCAATTTTTTTCAAATCTAAATTCTTGTTTAAAATAATTAGCTGATATCTTGGCTATTTGTTACTTTAGGTCAACTCAAAATATTTTCTGAGTTAAATTACGGTTTTCCAACCAAAAATAGTTACACACACCAGGGGTAAAAAAATGCATACAATACAAAAAATTCACTGCCCAAATTGCGGCAGTGATGCAGAGCGTCACTATATTTCTGATAGTCAATTAACTCGCACACAATGCCCGACTTGTGACTACTTAATGATCAGTTGTACCCGTACTGGTAAAGTTATTGAGGCTTATGCCCCAGGTATTCTGGCAAAAAGATAAAGTTAGGAATTATGATTTCCTTTACTTGTACGTAGTTGTCCACACGCAGCATCAGCTTCTAACCCACGAGAATAGCGAACGCTCACAGCAATTTGTTGTTGTTTAAGAACTTGAACAAAAGCTTGAATACGATCGCGGTTGGGGCGTTTATAATCAACTTCTGCAATGGGGTTGTAGGGAATCAAATTCACATGACTTTGGAATCCTCGTAGACATTTTGCCAGTTGCAGTGCGTGTTCTGGCAAATCGTTCACCCCAGCAAGGAGGATATATTCAAAAGTTACACGCCGCCCGGTTATTTCTACATATTCCCGACATTCAGCTAACAAATCTTCTAAAGGATAAGAACGGGCGCTAGGGATAAGTTGTTTCCGCAATGCTTGATTAGGTGCGTGGAGACTAACAGCAAGAGTAATTTGTAAATTATGTTGAGCAAATTCACGGATGCGATCGCGTATCCCAACTGTAGAAACAGTTAGCGATCGCGCTCCTATGCCAACATCTTGATTTAAAGATTTTAAAGCTGCTAAAACATTCTCAGTATTTAGTAATGGTTCACCCATACCCATAAATACCACATTGCTCACCCGTTGTTGAAAATCTTCTTGTACAGTTAAGACTTGATCAACAATTTCATACCTTTTAAGGTTGCGTTTGTAACCTCCTTTACCTGTGGCGCAAAAATCACACGCCATTGGACAACCTACCTGAGTAGAAACACATACTGTTAAACGCTTATCTGTGGGAATACCAACGGTTTCAATGATTTGATTATCTGCAAGTTTTAGAAGATATTTAACAGTAGCATCGGCAGCTACAGCACGGTGATGGATGGTTGAGCGACCGATGGGTATTTCTGTTGCTTCCGCCCGCCATTGCTTAGGAAAGACAGAAATATCAGCTAGCGATCGCACTTGCTTTTGATAAATCCACTCATGTAGTTGTTTTCCTCTATAAGCGGGTTGTCCTTGCTGCTGTACCCATGCAGTTAGTTCAGCCAGAGAAGCACCTAGCAAGGGAGGAATTTCGTGTAATTTAACTGAGTCAACCTGAGAAACAAGAGGCGTAACAGACATAAGGAATCAAGAAATCAAAAGTTGACGTTGAATCTCTATCCTATAGCTTCTTGCTCTAGATTAGAATTGAGAGCCTAGGTTGCTGATTAAAATATAGCGGTTTTTATTTTTTACTTTTGCCGACCTGTACTAGGGGACTTCCAAGGAATAAAATGACCAATTATAATAATGATAATCATTCTAAGGGGGGAAGGAGAAGCAGCCGCAGGCTGCTTCTCCTTCCCCCCTATTCGTAGTAAATTCAATTTGGAGGGAATTTTGTGGGTGGACAGGAGTGTTGCTCGAATTAACTGATTCAGTCAAAAAAGTATTCAAGGAAACAGCAAACCAACTCAAAGGTGCAGCAAGGCGGCGTTTTCAAGCACAAATTGTCATGGAATTAGGTTACGGAGGACAATTACTGGCTCAAAAAGAATTGGGCTGGGATAGAAATACTATTCGTAAAGGAATTAAAGAACTAACCAGTGGGATTAGTTGTATAGATAATTATTCAGCTAGGGGTAGATGGAAAGTAGAAGAGCATTTACCAAACCTGTTAGAAGATATCAAAAAATTAGTTGATTTCCAAAGCCAAACAGATCCAAGTTTTAAAAGCCAAAGGCTGTATACACGCCTAACTGCTAGTCAGGTCAGAAAGCTATTAATTGATAAATTTGGTTATACGGATGAACAGTTACCTACTGAAGAAACAATGAGAGTTAAATTGAATGATTTAGGTTATAGACTCAAGCGAGTAGCAAAAGTTTTACCTCAAAAAAAATTCCAGAAACAGACGCAATCTTTGAACAATTAGCAATAGTTAATCAATCCGCCCTGGATGATCCAAGTATCTTACGTCTCAGTCTGGATGCCAAAGCCCGTGTAGATATTGGCTACTTTGACAGAGGAGGTAAAAACCGAGTTGTCACAGAAACAGAAGACCATAATTTTCATCCAAAAACTACCGTAACTCCTTACGGCATCTTCCTTCCAGAATTAGACGAACTATTTTTATACTTTACAGAGTCTAATGTAACGAGTGATTTTATTGTAGACGTTCTAGAAGATTTTTGGAAGAGTGAGAGTTGGCGATTTTCCTCAATAAAAACCCTGATTATTAACCAGGATAATGGGACAGATAATAATTCTAGACGTACCCAGTTTATGAAACGTATCGTTGAGTTTGTTCATGAATATCAACTGAATATACGTTTAGCCTACTATCCACCCTATCACAGCAAATATAATCCCATCGAGCGAGTATGGGGGATATTAGAAAATTCTTGGAATGGCAGTATTTTAGATGAAGTTGCAACCGCTTTAAAATTTGCTCAAAACATGACGTGGAAAGGTAAGAATCCTGTGGTTAAGTTAGTGACTCAAACTTATGAAACTGGGGTTACTCTTACTAAGGAGGCTATGTCTGCTGTTGAAAAACAAATAGAAAGACTCACTAACTCGGAACATGAAAAATTTCCCGATTTAGGCAAATGGTTTGTTGATATTTGTTGTGGCAGCACTTAATTTTCACTCTTCAGTTTTTAAATCTAAAAACATGAATATTAATTATGATATTGCACTGAAATTATTTACAGAGTGCAGATGCAGACTTTTCCTTCTGTGTTTGAGGGGGTAAGAGGTGGTTGCCGACGGCAACCACCTCTTACCCTTTCAGAATGATTATCATTATCTCTTAAAGATTAACTTATGATTTTTGCTGATTAATTTATTTCTTGGAAGTCCCTAGGGAATCCGCGGGTTAATAGTGTCCCAAGCAATCGGGTTTCGACACTTCGACAGGCTCAGTGCAGCGCTGCGTTCAACCTTCAACTGTCGAGAGTTGAGCGCAGTCGAAACTCGGTTTAGTGGTACTTTCTTTTTACGCAAGTCCCTAGCGTTTGTTAATACTAGCCTCTAGTGTTTTGACTTGGGTTTGTAGCTCTTCAACTGTTTGTAAATGCGATCGCTCTAACGAATAACTTAACCAAATAAAACTACCACCAAAGATAGTAATTATACTCACTAAAACACCAGTAAGTACTTTCACTTGCGATCGCAAAAGTTTAACTTCTTGAATTTGATATTGAGATTGAGGCAGAGAATTGAGTGTAGGGGCTTGATTTTCTACAATTACTGGCGTTTTGGATTTCTCTACTACTTTGAAAGCAATTTGACCTTGTAGCCATTTCGCAATTAACCGAGGACAATTTTTCTTAAACCAGCGCCAAGCAATAATTCTAAATACTGGTTTGGGCAGATTAGACATCAGTCTTAGAGTTCCTTTGAGAGTCTGAGACTGAAATCTTTGGTTTATCAGGTTCACTGAACCTATCTCATAGAGACAATTCAATATCAGCTTAACTGTAATTTCCTCTCTATAAATCAAGTTTTCTAACAAGAGAAGAACATCACGCATAATTTCTTCTTCTCTTTTTTGATCGTTCTCTAAGTTTTTAAGATTATTTGATATTTTTATTGGATTAGTCATTGAGTTTTGTCTTAATGAAATTCTTTTTTCTATTTAAAGTAAAACTTGAAAATATAAAAGTGAGAAAAACGCTTTATTTAAATAAATTACAACTCCTCATTTAAATAGTTATCAGCATTAGAATATTTACTCCAAACTGTGAGAATATTTAAAATTTAATTTCATCATTTCCTAACAACTTCATCAAAATGATTCTTGCTTTGGCTCTTAGTAGAGCGCTAACAAGCTTTAAAAGAGGGAGCTAAAATCTTGACATTATGAAACTTTTAAGTCTATTTTCTGTTATCTGCTCCTTACTATAATTATCTATTATTTTGACTCAAATTTCTAGTAGTTAAAAATAAAAGGCAAAAGCACTTTTCACTTTTGCCTTTTATTTTAGAGATGATTAAATTAGAAGCCAGTAAAGTTGTAACCAACTCCTAGCAACAAACCAATATCAGTTTCATCAAAGAATGCAGCGTTGACAGCCGCCGTTGCTGTAAACTGAGAATTGAGAGGTACATCGATACCACCAGAAGCCAAAAAGCCAACTTCTGAGTCATCGCCGGTGTTAATGGCTGCACCTATTCCTACATAAGGTGCGATCGCTAATGGTTCGCTAAATGGATCAGTTTGCTGAAAAGCAAAGTCATAAGTGATGGGAAGTAAAATTGTGGTGTTGTCACCAAACACAGCTGATGGCCTTACTGATAGGGCGTTTGTCAACCCAACTTTACTGATGACTGCAAAGTTACCATCACCCAAAGACGATTCACCACCATTTATACCAATATTACCAGCCACACCGATATAGCTGCTGCCACCACGGGTAGGTCTACCTAAATCAATATCTGATTGCGCTACTTGAGGAGCAGATGGTTGAGAGGTAGATGAAGTAGGTTCTGCATACTCGTTTACAAGTGCCATCGATGAGGTTGCTACTGTTCCAGGAACAGGTGTGAGTATGCGATCGCCTGTTACTTCTGTGTTAGCACTAGGAAACTGTTGTAACGTGGTTACATCAGATACTAGTGCTTGATTAGTGTTAGCAGTTGTTTCAGTGGTAAGATTTTGACGATTAGCCTTGAGTTTAGCGCTCAAATCGTTGGAAGGCGTTGCAGTTGCGGAAGGCTCAGTTAACTGCTGATTTTGAGTCTGATTCACAGTTTGGGCGGTAGCAGATAAACCAGTACCCAGAACTGCAACAGCAGCTAAACTTGGCAATAAAACGCCTTTACGAAAAAAAATAGTATTCACATTTACTCCTAACAGAACATTGCCACAATCAGTATGTTGTGGTTCTAAATCAACAAATTTGGGCAATATTCAAACTCTAGCACCTGAAAATCGATTCTTACATCCTGAAAAAGGGGGAATTGCGTTAATGGCTGATCTCCAAGCAAAGGTTATAACGAGGAGCGATCGCGAAACTTCCTTTTGCAATAGACTAATTTAGGAAATGCAGTATTTTTTATACTGAAATTTATAAATAAATACGAGGGTGTTGACACCCTATAGATAAATATGTATATTCAAAGTATATACGTTAAACGTATGATAGCATTTTGCTTTGACTAAGAAAACGGAAGCTTAAACGTGAGGTTTTCACGAAATTATCTTGGAGCTAACTATGACAGCTGTTGTTGCTAAATGGGGAAATAGTTTAGCTATCAGGATTCCAAAATTGATAGCTGAACAAGCACAGATAACTGAAGGCATTAGTATAGATTTTTCCGTAGAAGGGAACAGTATTATTATCACGCCACAAAAAATAAGAAGATATACTCTTGATGAGTTATTGGAAGGGATGACTCCTGAGAATTTTCATTCTGAATTTGAAACTGGCAATATTGTGGGGAATGAAGATTGGTAGTTAAACCATATTTTCCTGAAAGAGGAGATATTATCAAATTAGAGTTTGGAGCAAAGAAACAATTTACTGTTGATTCAATTCAGCGTGCATTTGCCCTTCATAAAGCTGGAATATCATTTGAAGACATTGCTATAACGCTGAATAATGAACTTCAACAACAAGGACGCGAACAACAGGGATACCGCCCTGTTCTGGTTATATCTCCAATTAGATACAATCAAATGTCTTCTCTAGTTTTGGCGTGTCCTATAACCAGTAAATCAAAAGGACTTAAATTTGAAGTTCCGCTTACTGAAGATATGAAAACAGCAGGAGTTGTGCTAGCTGATCAAATTAAAACACTTGACTGGAAAGCTAGAAAAGTAAAATTTGTTGAAACAGTTGCAGCAGATTTAATAGAAGAAGTGCAAGCAAAGTTAGAAACATTAATTTTCTAAATTAGCTTTTGTGTAGGATTTTAATAGCAAACCAATACCATTATGACTTACGCAATAACTCTCTGAAACTCCTATTTCTCAGTGTCCTCTGCGTCCTCTGCGGTAGCCTACGGCAAGCCCTTTGGTCTATGTTTTTCAATGACTTTGCATAAGTCCTGATTATTAAAGAATGCCCTCATAAATTTTCCGAGGGCATTCTTTTATAAACTGCTAACTGCTTCAGCAAATAGCTTCGAGACAAAAGGCAAAATAGCGCGGCTTTTAGCGTGTGCTTTACCTTCAGTAAATACTACTAAAAGGTAAGGACGCTGTTCTGGTAACTCAATATACCCTGCATCATGACGGACTTGGCTTGTCCAACCTGCTTTTGACCAAATTTGAGCATTTTGGGTCAGACCACTGCCTAAAAAACCTGTTACTTGATCTTCTTCTACATCTGTGGGCAAATCGTCTGGGTTGAGGCTGCGTTTAAGCAAAGCCATCATTGCTTGCGATCGCTCACTGGAAACTGCTACTCCCCCTACAATACTATGAAGCAATCGAGCGATCGCATTAGTTGTCACCATATTACGATTGTCTAGCATCTCACCGTAAAATGCCCTCTCCCGTCCATAAGGACCGTCACCCCAAGTTTTTTGACAGACGTTAATCGTCTGCATTTCTTCCCAGCCTAAAGACTGATAATAGCGATTAATAATATTACGCTGATATTTCCAGGTTTCAAAAGGGCCAGTTGGTAACTCTGGCCCGGAAGTAGTACCACTGAGAATATCCACAACTAAACTAGTAGCATCGTTGCTAGAGTCCACAATCATATCGCGTAAGGCTCGCTCTAATTCTTGAGAAGTCTGGCTCATGCCTTTTTCTAGCCATTCATTCACTGCTACTAGGTAAAATAGCTTGACTACACTTGCGGGGTAAATACGTTCAACACCGCGATAAGTGAAACCACGGACTGGGTGATTCCAAAAAGCGTCAGGAGTCAAAGCGCCACCAGTATTTACCGGGACTGGCGGATCGTAAACAATCCAAGTTAGAGCAATTTGATTACGAGCTAAATTTGGAAATGTTGCCCAAGTTGCATCTAAAATGCCATTACCCAGATTTTCAAGTTGTTCGTCTTTTCTAAAGAAAATCATTATTAGCTATTCACCTTGAAGAATGCTTTCTAATTTAAAATCCCAGATCCCAAATTCCCAAGTGGGAGAATACCAATGTCTTGCTGATCTGAACTTATATGATTCTCCTGCATGTACGCGTTTAGCAACTCAAGCCGCTTGTGGGCGACATTTACAAGTAACATCAAATCATCAGAACTCAGCAGTCGAGGTTTATTTATGTGAGGATGATTATCCAGGGTGGGTATCCCTTGCTGATTTGAGTTTATTACAACCTGCTAGTGTACTTTATCAGGCTAAATCATTTTCTGAGTTTGACATCAAAAAACTGCTACCAGAGGCGATCGCTTTCACACAAAAAGCCATGCAACAGTCAAATTATTACCTTTGGGGTGGCACGGTCGGCCCGAATTATGACTGTTCTGGTTTGATGCAGGCGGCATTTGTTTCTGTAGGTATTTGGTTGCCTAGAGATGCTTATCAACAAGAAGATTTCACCCAGGCAATTGCCATTGCCAACTTAGAACCAGGGGATTTAGTCTTTTTTGGGACTCCTGAAAAAGCCACTCATGTCGGACTTTATTTAGGAGATAAATCTTACATCCATAGTTCTGGACAAAACCAAGGAAGAAATGGTATTGGAATTGACATACTCTCGGAACAGGGAGATGCGGTGAGTCAGTCATACTATCAGCAGCTGCGAGGCGCTGGTAGAGTTATTCAAAGTTACAAACCACGAAGAGCCTGAGGAATTATGAGGAGTGGGTTAATTTCGGAAGGGATTACTGGTGACAATGGAGGAATTTCAGCCATTGTTCCCGATGTTTCGGTGGTAGTGCCAGTGCGCGATGAAGTGGAAAGTTTACCACTTTTATTAGAGGCGATCGCATCTACATTATCTGCTAGTCAATTAAGTTATGAAATCATTTGTGTGGATGATGGTTCTAGTGATGGTTCAGGAGAATTTCTTAAAACCCAAGCGCAAATCCGCCCTGATTTAAAAGCGATAATTTTACGACGTAATTACGGTCAAACTGCGGCCATGTCGGCTGGGTTTAAACATGCACTAGGCAAAGCAATTGTTACTTTAGATGCTGACCTCCAAAACGATCCGGCTGATATCCCCATGTTGTTGGCAAAATTAGATGAAGGCTACGACTTGGTGAGTGGTTGGCGGCAAAAACGCCAAGATGGAGCCGTCAAGCGATTACTTCCTTCCAAAATTGCTAACTGGCTAATTCGACGCACCACTAGCGTCAATATTCATGACTACGGCTGTTCGCTCAAAGCTTATCGTGCGGAATTGGTGGCAGATATGAACCTCTACGGGGAATTACACCGATTTTTACCTGCTTTAGCCTACATTGAAGGAGCAAGAATTACAGAAATGCCCGTGCGTCATCATGCCCGTCGTTTTGGTCGCAGTAAGTATGGACTGTCGCGGACATTCCGGGTATTGATGGATTTATTAACTATTTTATTCATGAAGAAATTCTTGACCCGCCCGATGCACGTTTTTGGGTTGTTGGGTTTAACTTCAATGTTTGCAGGAGGACTAATCGGAATTTACTTAACTTTTGTCAAATTGGCTTTTCAAGAAGATATTGGCAATCGCCCCTTGCTAATCTTGGCAGTTCTTTTATTAGTAACGGGAGTACAGCTATTTTGCTTTGGTCTTTTAGCAGAATTACTGATGCGTACATACCATGAATCCCAAGGTCGCCCCATCTATCGCGTGCGGGAGGTAGTGTTTCATCGCATTAATCCTGATAGCTGATGATATAACAGGGAACAGGGAACAGGGAATAGGCTTGAAAGTCTCTTGGTATCAGGGTTTTAGGATCAGCTTATGTCCTAAACTATTTGGCAACAGCTATAGTTAGATCCCCGACTTAGGATACAGCTGGCGAATACGCCAGTTATATCCTTCAAGGGGTGGGATGAGCTTAATGTTTGAATTTTACCTTGTGGAGCAATTCATCTTTAATGCGATTGAGTATTGAAGTCTCATCAAGATTGGCTAAAATCCGACTGATTACTGCTTTTGGCCCTTCTGACCCCCAAGTTGCCCCATTTGCTAAATAAGCCTTGGTGACTTGTCCAATGCCATAAGAAGAAACCCCAGCTACACTTGCTTGAGTTATAGCCACAGTCATATATGGGACTAAAGAAGCACCACCAGTTACTGGTGCAGAGATGCCTAATAAAGTTTTCAGTCCACTTAAGCCTAAATTTGCTAGTAATTCACTTGCACCAATACCGCCCATACTCAGGGCAATTTTTTGTAATAGTTGCACAGCACCACTTTCGCTCATTGGGATGCCATAGAGTTTAGATAAACCCAAAATTAAAGCAATATCAATAACAACACTACTAACAATATCTACTACTGTAACGGGATTAAGAGCGATCGCCACTGCTTTTGTCATTACAGCCTTCCAAATCAACTGATTGGCATTTTGTTCGCGAATCATCAGTTTTCGCTCTACCAATTGCTCATTCACCGTGTCAGCATAAAGCATCGTGTTAAGAGCAACTAAAGCTTTACCCTCACGATGCAAAATCTCCAAAATTTTTAGTTTCAGTTCTTCAATTTGAGCAGTGCCTGTACGCAACTGCAATCCTCTAGTCCCATCGGGGCGAATAACTGCTGTTTTCCTTAATGGTGATGCTGCCGACATGACAATTTCTAAAGGTGTAAGTAACTCCCGTACCCTTTCATCCCGGATTTTCTGATAAATTGCCATCCGGTCTGCTTCTGGATACTGGTCTATTTTGTTAAACACCAAAATGATTGGTTTACCTGCTTCCCGTAACTGAGACAAAGCTTCATGTTCTATCTTTGTCATATCACCCGCAATCACAAACAAAATTAAATCTGCCTGTTTTGCCACCTGTTCAGCTAATGCTGCACGAGTATCACCATCTACTTCGTCTAACCCCGGAGTGTCAATTAATTCCACTTGAGATTGACCAACAGCTGGGAGAGTCACCCGCAAAGCCCGTTCAGTTTCTCCAATCGTTTCTTCACTAATACTCCAGTTAACTCGTTGTGCTGCACGGGTAACACCATGCAACGGCCCCGTTTCAAAAACTGTTTGCCCAACTAAGGCATTTAGTAGCGAAGACTTACCGCGTCCCACCATACCAAAAGCAGCAATTTGAACCACCATGCGGTCTAACTTGCCCAACATGGTTTCCAAATCAGCAATTTCCGCCTCTAAGCCGGATTTTTCTTGGGGAGTGAGGTCGAGATTAGTGACTAAGTTTCGCAGTGCTGTTTGTGCTTGTTTATAGTTAAGTTCCTTCTGAATGTCTTCAAAGTCAAAAATGGCACTATCTAATTCTTCCTCCCAGTTGAGAGAATTTGCATTAGTGTCACCTGGATTGCTTTGATGAGGATCTGGCAATGTGGAAGTCATATCACTTTCAAGTTTGACATTGGGGATTTTAAATTCACCCTATTTCTTATCCTAGTTATTTTTAACAAGGTATTGGGGCATGAGGAAGCAGGGGAGCTGGCGAAGCAGAGGGGCAGGGGGCAGGGAGAAAAGGAGAAAGAAAGATTATGAACAAATTCAAGACATTCTTCATTCCCCTCTGCACCCCGCACCCCGCCCCTCTGCCTCTTTCCCATGCCCAGTCCCATTGATCAATGACTAGCAAAAAGTCATAAACTGAAAAATGCATCTAGTAGCGTTAAGAATTTGACTAAATCACCTGTGCGGAAAATCGTTATTGCCGGTAACTGGAAAATGTTCAAAACCCAGGCAGAAACTCAGGAGTTTCTACGAGGATTTCTGCCCCACTTACAAGAAACGCCCCAAGGGCGAGAAGTGTTATTGTGTCCTCCTTTCACTGATCTAAATCTTTTATCGAAGAGTTTGCACGGAAGCCTCATACAATTAGGGGCACAAAATATCCATTGGGAAGAAAATGGAGCCTACACAGGTGAAATTTCTGGCCCTATGCTCACAGAAAGTGGTGTACGTTATGTAATTGTTGGTCATAGTGAACGACGACAATACTTTGGAGACACAGACGCTACTGTCAATCTGCGCCTAAAGGCTGCTCAAAAGTATGGTCTGACTCCGATTTTATGTGTTGGCGAAACTAAGCAACAACGAGATGCTGGAGAAACTGAATCACTGATTATTAATCAGTTGGATAAAGGCTTGATCGATGTTGATCAGGATAATCTAGTTATTGCCTACGAACCCATTTGGGCGATTGGTACTGGTGACACTTGCGAAGCCAAAGAGGCAAATCGAGTCATTGGTCTGATTCGTAGTCAGTTGAGTAATCCTCATGTTTCAATTCAATACGGTGGTTCAGTGAAGCCCAACAATATTGATGAAATCATGGCTCAGCCTGAAATTGATGGCGCTCTTGTGGGAGGAGCAAGTCTAGAACCTGAAAGTTTTGCTCGGATTGTCAACTATAAATAAAATCGGGCATAGGAAAGAAGGGGTAAGGGGGATACTTCGACTTCCTTCGGCTTCGCCCTTCGGCTACGCTCAGGCTAAACTCAGTACAAAACGCTCAGTAACCAGGGGAAGGGTTAAAGAATTGGTTTTTTCATCCTTTACCCTTTCTTTAATCTTTTCCTCTCTTGCTGCCCCCCTGCCTACTGGATTGTCAACCCAAAAATGACGGGTGGAGGCAAGTAGGGGAGGCAGTGCGGTCTTGGGGGTTCCCCCCAGGAGCAACTGCCGTGAAGCAGAGGAAGCAGAGGAAGCAGGGGGAGAAAAGAACTGGACTTTTTTCCCATTAACCCAGCAAAGTTGACTTGCCAGAGTACTACACAGCGATGGGATATTTTTTTAATTGGAAGTCTCTAAGCGGAGTTTAGCAACTAAAAGCTGCCGTATGTCAAGCAAGCTAATAATTCGCGATCGCTGTTTCAATTGGGGACAGCGTACTTATATTATGGGTGTTTTGAATGTCACACCTGATAGTTTTAGCGATGGCGGTGAATTTAATCATATTTCTGGGGCTTTAGCTCAAGCACAAGCAATGGTAGCAGCGGGCGCTGACATTATTGATGTCGGTGGTCAATCAACTCGGCCAGGAGCAGAACAAATAACTCTTGCAGAAGAACTAAATCGAGTATTAACGGTGTTGCGTGTATTGCGAGAAAAAATTTCAGTACCCATTTCTGTGGATACAACTAGGGCAACTGTCGCCAAAGCTGCTGTAGAAGTTGGAGCAGATATGATCAATGATATTTCTGGTGGCACATTTGACTCAGATATGTTGCCAACAGTAGTCAGTTTAGATGTGCCGATAGTGTTGATGCATATTCGCGGAACACCGCAGACAATGCAACAAATGACTAATTATCAAGATGTGATGCAGGAGATTATAAGTTTTTTAACTCAACAAATTGCGATCGCTACTGCTACAGGTATTAATCAAAATAAAATTATTATTGATCCTGGTATTGGCTTTGCCAAGAACTATGAGCAAAATTTAGAAATTTTCCGCCGCCTATCTGCATTGAAATCATTAAATTGCCCTATTTTGGTAGGAGCATCTCGTAAAAGTTTCATTGGTCGCATTTTAAATCAACCAGAGCCAAAAGCCCGAGTCTGGGGAACGGCAGCAGCATGTTGTGCTGCTATTTTTAATGGCGCGGATATACTACGCGTACATGATGTTAAAGAAATACGCGAGGTATCGCTAGTTGCAGATGCGCTATTTCGACAGTCTCCACAATCAAATTGAAAATTTAGTTTTAACTAAATTATCCAATCTATTCAAATCCTATTTTTCTTACTCCCTCTGCTTTGGTTGATGAATCTCGACTTTGCGGCAGTTGAGCGCAGTCGAAACTCGACTGTCGCGTAGTCGAAACACTGTTTTCCTACTTCCGCAATTTTTAGTTGCAAGTCCCTAAAGGGAATTTTTCTCAGACCCATTATTGTTACCTTCATGAGTTCCTGTCTCTCCAATCATTTGATCTAATGCTCCCTCTGTTAATGACGGGTTGAGAAATACAATTTTAGCATTGGTACTTGCACCCAGTTTTTGGCTAACTTCTACCTGTTCTTGAGCCACAAGATATCTCAAAATTTCTTTTGTTTCCGCTTTAGAACTCATCGCTTCAGAAAGTATCTGGATTGATTCTTTGGTGGCTTGCGCTCTTTTAATTGCAGCTTGCCTTTCTCCTTCTGCTGTGCTAATCGTTGCTTGTTTTCTAATTTCAGCAGCTTGCTGTTCTGCCATCGACTTCTGTACGCTTTCAGGTGGTGTAATGCTCTGAATATCCACTCGCAAAATTCTCACTCCCCATTCTGCACTGATTTCGTTCAAAATTTGCAACAGGGATTGGTTCATTTCATTTCTAGAGGAAATGGTTTCCGAGAGAGTTCTATCGGCAATGTAGGCACGAAGTTCAACTGTTGACAAGTTAGCCAGCGCAAGTTGAATATCCTCAATCTTATAAAAAGTTCTCTCCATATTGGTAATTTGCCAAGAGACAACGCCATCAACTTCCAGGTAGACGTTATCTCTGGTAATCACTTTCTGAGGCTTAATGTCTAAAATCTGCTCTCGTGTAGTATCTTCCATAACGATGGTATCAACTAAGGGAACGATGAAGTTGAGACCTGGCGTTAGTTTGCGATGATATCGCCCTAAACGTTCAACCAAAGCTTCGTTGCCTTCATTAATAACTTTTGCAGATCCTAAGGCATAGCCCATGAGTGCTAAGACAATCGCAATAAGTGGTTCCATAGATGCTCCTATTTAGTTAGCTTTTCAAGGAATTTTAGTTTAAAGGACATAATACTAATTTGTCTTACTTTTGAGTCTAATGTCTTGAAACTGTAATTTTACGAACATAGTAGCAATGCCTTATGAATAATTGCCATGTATCTTGATATATGGTTAAATCTTAAATTAGATATTTTTGTATATTTTGTTACTAATACTTAAAAACCACGCCAAAAAGAGGCATGGTTTTTCATTGTGAATTTGAAGTTATGGGCGATCGCTATTAAAATCTCAACATTCAAACTTATAAAAAACTTCACGCTACTTGCGGGATGAAGTTTTCTAGCATAGAACACTTGTACTGAGTTTAGCCTGAGCGCAGCCTCTCGTAGAGAAGGGCGTAGCCGAAGTATGGGGAAGAAGTAATCAGTTATCAGTGATAACTGATTTAACCACCTATGAAGGGATGGAGTTTCCCGCCGCTTTCAATGAAAAGTAACTGAATACATCGTATACCTGTTAAAATTCATGTGTGCGCTAATCACCAATTACCCACTACCAATTTTAAGTTAACGCTTCTGCACCACCTACAACTTCTAAAAGTTCTTGGGTAATTGCAGCTTGCCGAGCTTTGTTGTAAGACAGCGTCAGGGTGTTAATCAACTCACCAGCATTTTCAGTCGCATTACTCATGGCTGTCATTCGTGCTGCTAGTTCACTCGCAGCCGATTCTTGCAATGCCCGTAAGAGTTGGTTACTCAAATATAGGGGTAACAGAGAATCGAGAATCTGCACTGGATCTTGCTCGAAAATCATGTCACGGGGTAAAGGGCGGAATTGGCTAGTTACTTTTTGCCGTTCCACTTCAAATTGACCACCACGGGTTGTCAGACGGAAGATTTCGTCATCTGCGGCTTCTAATCCTTGAGGATCGAGGGGTAGCAAAGTTTGCACTACAGGACGAGAGCTAACCAAGGAGACGAATCGGGTGTAAACTAACTCGATCCGGTCTACTTTTTCTGAAAGGAATAAAGAAAGTAGTTGATCGGCAATTTTACTCGCTTCGGCGGCAGTAGGGATTTGCTCTAACCCTGTGTAAGTAGCATCAATAGGCTGATCGCGGCGTTGAAAGTATTGTGTAGCTTTGCGCCCTACAAGCACAAATGTATAATCTACACCTTCTGCCTTAAGTTCCTTGGTGCGGTTTTCGGCACGACGGATGACGTTACTGTTATAGCCACCACACAAGCCCCGATCGCCAGAAACAACCAATAGCCCTACAGACTTAACTTGCCGTTTTTTCAACAGTGGTAGGTTGGCTTCTTCAAACCGCAGCCGGGTTTGTAAACCATACAAAACTTGTGCCAAGCGATCGGCAAAGGGGCGAGTTGCTAATACTTGTTCTTGGGCGCGACGCACTCTAGCCGCAGCTACTAAGCGCATTGCTTCTGTAATTTTTTTGGTGTTTTTGACCGACTGAATGCGATCGCGTATTGCTTTAAGATTGGGCATATTCTTTAATGGATTGTCAGTTGTTAGTTGTCAGTTGTGAGCCAGTATGGTCTTGGGGAGGCAGTCCGTTGGGCGGGTTCCCCGACTTGTAGGAACTGCCGTGGTTTCCCCCATGAGTAACTGGCGACCCCGTAAGGGCCAGTTGTCAGTTGTCTTTTGCTACTGACCACTGACTACTGACTAATGACTAAATTACGCTGCGGCTTTGAAGGTCTTCTTGTACTCGGTGAGCGCTTCTTTTAAGGCTGTTTCTTCGTCATCACCTAGTACTTTCTTTGTTTGTACTGCTTCGGTGTACTGAGGTTTACCAGTCTTTAAGTACTCACGTAGACCTTTAGTAAAGTTAGTTACTTGGTCTACAGGAACATCATCTAAGTAACCGTTAATACCAGCGTAGAGAATTGCCACTTGCTCGTATACCGAAAGTGGAGCATTTTGTGGTTGTTTGAGCAATTCCCGTAACCGTTGACCCCGTGCCAACTGATCTTGGGTAGCTTTATCTAAGTCAGAAGCAAATTGTGCGAAGGCTTGCAGGTCATCAAATTGTGCTAGTTCCAACTTAATCTTACCGGCAACTTTTTTCATTGCCTTGGTTTGAGCCGCAGAACCTACGCGGGATACGGAAATACCGGGGTTTACAGCTGGACGGATACCAGCGTTAAATAAGTCAGAAGATAAGAAGATCTGACCGTCGGTAATGGAAATTACGTTGGTGGGGATGTAGGCAGAAACGTCACCTGCTTGGGTTTCGATAATTGGTAGGGCTGTCATGCTACCTTTACCCAATTCGTCGCTTAATTTAGCTGCTCTTTCTAATAAGCGAGAGTGGATGTAGAATACATCTCCGGGGTAAGCTTCCCGTCCGGGTGGACGACGTAGCAGCAAGGACATTTGGCGATAAGCTTGAGCTTGCTTGGAGAGATCATCGTAAATCACCAAGGTTGCTTTGCCATTGTACATAAAGTACTCAGCAAGAGTTGCCCCGGTGTAAGGAGCTAGATATTGTAGAGTTGCTGGGTCACTGGCACTAGCGGCAACGACAATGGTGTAATCCATTGCGCCTTTTTCTTGTAGTGTTTGTACGACGTTAGCAACGGTAGAAGCTTTTTGACCAACGGCTACGTAAACACAGACTACATCTTCTGATTTTTGGTTAATGATTGTGTCAATTGCGATCGCAGTTTTTCCGGTTTGGCGATCGCCAATAATTAATTCCCGCTGACCACGACCAATGGGAATCATGGAGTCAATAGCTGTGATACCCGTTTGCATCGGTTCGTGTACAGACCGACGAGCAATAATACCGGGGGCTGGAGATTCAATCAAACGGCTGTCTGATGTTTTGATATCTCCTTTGCCATCGATGGGACGACCCAAAGCATCGACAACTCTGCCAATTAAAGCTTCCCCGACTGGTACTTGGGCAATTCTACCTGTGGCGGTAACGGAGCTACCTTCTTGAATTTCTAAACCTTCACCCATTAATACCGCGCCCACGTTGTCTTCTTCTAAGTTCTGGGCGATGCCGACTGTGCCGTCTTCAAATTCCAACAGTTCCCCAGCCATAGCCTTTTCTAGACCATAAATCCGGGCAATACCGTCACCGACTTGCAGGACAGTACCAACGTTAGCAACTTTGACTTCTTGGTCGTATTGCTCGATTTGCTGTTGAATAATGTTACTAATTTCGTCAGGTCTAATTGAAATGCTCATGTGTCTATTTTTTTGCTTTTGAGACAAAAGGGTGCAATAGTTAATAGTTAAGAATTAAAAGTCAAAGTAAATTAATTTCTACTGAAACTTTTAACTGCTAACTTGAGATTTTCTAGCTGCTTAAACGCAAAGAAAGACGGCGTAATTGACCCCGTAAACTGGCATCAATTACCTGCGAACCTACTTTGATAATCACCCCACCAATTAACTCGCGGTCTACCTTGGTTTCTAGTTCTACCTGGCGAGCATTGGTAATCGCAATTACTTTTTGTTCAATTGCCTGTTGCTGCTCTGGTGATAAAGGAACAGCAGATGTAACTTCCGCTAAGACGGTTTTATTTAACTGCCGCAATAACGCCAAATATTGCTGTAAAATCGGTTCTAAGAACGCAATGCGTCGTTTGTCTACTAACAGCAACAAAAAATTACGTAAGTAGGAGTTAGCGCTTTCACCCATGATTTGGCTAATAACTCCTTTTTTATTCTCAGGCTGAATAAAGGGGTTATCAATGAAGTTTTGCAGCTGCTCCGAATTTTTTAATAAATTCAATAAAGAGCGTGCATCTTCGCCAAATTCTTCTGTCAGGTTTTTTGATTGCGCTATCGACATCAACGCCTGTGCGTAAGGTTGGGCAACTTCAACTGTTTCTACACTACTTTTCATCAGCTTACTTCCACCTGGGCGATACTGCGGTCAATGATCGATTGCTGAACATCGTCAGCAATTCCAGCCCGCAGTTGTGATTCGACTTTTTGCAATGCCATTGCAGCTACCCGTTGTCGCAACTCGGCAAGCGCTCGGTCTCTTTCGGTGTTTAAGTCGGCTGCTGCTGTTTGTTTCAAGCGTTCTACGTCTTGGGCTGCCCGTGCTAACATCGCTTCTTTAGAAGCTTGGGCGTTTTCTTGTGCCGCTTGGCGGATGCGTTGCGCCTCAGCCTGAGACTGGGTTAACTGCTCTTGTGCTTGAGAAAGAGCAGCCTGTGCCTCTTTTAAACGCCCTTCCGCTTCTTGAATTGCGGTGGCAATATTAGAACGTCGCTCGCTCAATATATTGCTTAAAACTTTACGTCCGAAGTAAAATAATATGCCAATCAGAAGCGCTAGGTTAATCAGATTGGTTTCAAAAATATCTAAATTTAGACCGAAACCACCTTCTGCCATTTCCGAGTGAACAGCGTTAGCTTCTGCGGCAAGTAATAAGAATGTGCCCATGATACCCATTTACAAGTGCGCTGCTCGCTTGCTAATACATTGTATTTTTCCCAGGAAAAATTATATTGTCTTTTCCTGAAGGGAAAAAAGTGCCTTTTTTTGACACTTAATTAAGCGCTCTGGGACTCATGCCCAGTTGCGCGTATGCTTTCAAGGGAACTAGTTTTGTCAGACTATCTTACAAAACTTGGCCCCAATAATTTTTCTAGAATCTGCCTACTGAGAGCATCAACTTGTTGCTCTAAAGAGCGCATAGCTTCCTGCTTTTGTTGCTCTATTTCCACAGCAGCTTGTTCTCGTTGAGCTTGAGCTTCTTTTTGGGCTTCAGCAATTTTCAAAGCAGTAATTTCCTTAGCTTCAGCTTGAGCTGCTTCTACAGTAGCTTGTGACTGTCTGCGAGCATCTGCTAACTGCTGCTCATATTCTTGAGCTAAACGTTCAGCTTTTGCCAAGCGTTCCCGTGATTCAAGGGTATTCGTTCGGATATAATTATC
The DNA here is from genome assembly GCF_029953635.1 of Halotia branconii CENA392. Taxonomy (NCBI): domain Bacteria; kingdom Bacillati; phylum Cyanobacteriota; class Cyanophyceae; order Nostocales; family Nodulariaceae; genus Halotia; species Halotia branconii. Next base: position 5,157,156 of record NZ_CP124543.1, read on the forward strand.
GCGATCGTCTAGTACCTTGGTCAGTGGCTTATAGAAAATTACATTTAACAAAGCTGCTAATAGCAGAAATTGCAATGCCATGAACGGCAAGGTAGCATCGAAATCAAACATTTCTCTCCTCTTTGGCTGGAGTAGCAGTTTTCATGGCTAGCAAAATCATCCAACCTTTCATATTTTAGAGACCCATAGCCAACAAGGGTCAACCAACATTACAAGATTAAATACCCAAAATACTTTGATTGTAGAGGCGTGAATCATCACGTCTCTACTTCACAAAAACTTTCAGGTATTACGAGAAGGGGTTAGCAAACAGTAATACCAGGGCAATCACTAGACCATAGATAGTCAGGGATTCCATGAAAGCCAAGGTTAATAGCAAAGTACCCCGAATTTTGCCTTCTGCTTCGGGTTGACGAGCAATACCTTCTACTGCTTGACCTGCGGCATTTCCTTGACCAATACCAGGGCCGATTGCAGCTAAACCAATTGCTAGAGCAGCAGCCAGAACTGAAGCAGCAGAAACTAATGGATCCATGTTGATTTTCCTTGCTTTGATTACAGAACTTACAAAAGTATGTTGACTAGTAAAGACGTGTTGTTCACGCTGCACCGAGTTCTTTGTTTTGAGCCAATATGCTCGTTGGAACTGTGCTATCTACTGAGAAGCTTTAATGCTCCTCATGCTCTTCTCCACCATGTCCCTCCATTGCCTCATGAATGTAAGCTCCGGCTAGGGTGGCAAAAACCAAGGCTTGAATAGCACTGGTAAACAAACCCAAAGCCATTACAGGCAGAGGTATAAATAAAGGAACAAGTAGAACCAGCACCGCTACTACCAACTCATCCGCTAATATATTGCCAAATAAACGGAAACTGAGGGAGAGGGGCTTAGTAAAATCTTCTAGAATAGCGATCGGCAAAAGAACGGGTGTTGGTTCTATATATTTCTTGAAGTAACCTAAACCTCGCTTGCTAAAACCTGCGTAAAAGTACGCTAAAGAAGTCAGCAATGCCAATGCTACGGTCGTATTGATATCATTAGTAGGAGCCGCCAATTCACCTGATGGCAGATGGATTAACTTCCAGGGAATAAGCGCGCCTGACCAGTTCGATACGAAGATAAACAAGAACAGTGTGCCAATAAATGGCACCCAGGGGCGGTACTCTTTCTCACCCAGTTGGCTTTTTGCCAAATCTCGAATAAATTCTAGGGCATATTCCATCAAATTTTGGATGCCGCTGGGAATCCTTTGGATGTTGCGAGTCGCAGCTAGTGAAGCTACTACTAGAATGCTAATCACAAACCACGAGGTGAGAAAAACCTGCCCATGAATTTTAAGATTGCCCAACTGCCAGTAGAAATGGTGACCTACTTCTAATTCGGCGAGGGGAAAAGAATTAAAGGCGTTTAAGACACTAAGCATTTGCATTCTTCAAGCATTTTCCCCAACTAGCGAGGATGGGAGTATTGTCTGTAGTGAGCCTGACTTGTTACGAATCAGGAATGAACGCAATTTGCAACATGTAGACGAGGAGTGTAGCTTTGTAAGTTAGAAATCCCAAAAATATGGGCAAAATCTGTAGCTCGTGCCATCGAGATGCTAATACAATCAACCCAATCAGCAAAGCAAAACGGTTTTTGCTCAGACGGTTTTTCTCATTACTGAGTCGCTCAACGTCTTTAGCCAGCATTCTTAAGTAAACCACACCTGCACACGCCCCAATTAAATAATTCAGGGCAATGTTTAGAGAGTAATAAATCCACACAGAGATAAAAATAATCCCCGTTAAGACAAGTGTGATTTTTAACAACTTCTGGTAGAGTTGATAAAACTCTTCCATAGAATTTGTTGGTTCTGTATTTTCAGAGCCAGATTGATCATCTTGTCTTGTTGTCGGCGTGGAAGTAGAAATTGATTCGTCTGACAAGCTCACGGGACTTGAAACCAGTACAGCTAACTATAATGACTGCACATTCAGTCAGCTGAATCATATCACGATCCGGTAACAATACTTTAGAAAAAAACAATTAACTTCTTGCCAGGGCTGAGAGACTAGGGGCTAGAGTGTACCTCATGCAGTTGAGAACTGCCATAACAATCAATAATTTCAGTAAATCACTACCGTCCCAGGTAATTGTATGACCAGTATCTTGGAAAAAGTGGTGTTTGAAGAGTGTTCACACCATTACTAACTAACTTTTAGCGTATGTAACATTAAGTTTCAATAGCGATCGCAAGTTATTCTCTTAAAATTTATCTCAAATAGCTAGAAGCGATCGCCCAACATCAAAGTTCAGTAAGCCCTATCTAACCACAAAGGCGCTGAGAAAAAAAACAGATTTAATCACTCACCGTAATTCATAGTTGATACCTTCTTAATTACGAATTACGAATTACGAATTACGAATTATTTGGTTAGCATTAAAAGTTGCTGCTTGCAAAGCGATCGCACTTGCTCTAATCCCAACTCTACATCTGTTAATATCTCTGCCACTGTTAATTTACCATCACAAGCTTGCAAAAACTCAAACTCTTCTGTGGATAATTTGACAATTTGATAATCGTGGTTAAATATACATTGGCTAGGCCATCCATCCATGCAAGGATTCCGTTCGGGAATTGCCTTTAGTAAAACCTGATCGTTTGACCAATCGGTTTGCATTAAGGGAGGACGACCTAAGAAAAACTCGTAATGAGTTACTTCTGGGTCTAGTAATTCTATCAAGCGATAACGTTGGCAATCGCTCAAGTTCTTTGCCCGTTCTACTAATTCTGGTGCTTTACTCAACAGTCTTTCCAAGTCCCAAAAACTAGGATTGGAAAAGCCAATAAATTCCAAGCCTGAAGCATCAATTAATTCAAACAATGTCTCGACGTTGTAGTCAATTTCCTGGGGATGAACATACATATCCGCAAAGCATTCATCCCGTTGGTTTTCTAATGACCAACGTTGTTTTTCGTATTTGACAAGACGGTTACTTTCTGGTAAGGAAGCAAATACTTGTCGCCCGACTTGTACACCATCGCGGTAGTCGCCTTTTTTGTCACCTTGGAGAAGAGCGATCGCTTTTTGCATGAGTTGAATTTCCCAGCGCCCCAACTCTCCATAGACAAAAATATGCATCAAGCCACTTGGAGCTAGTTTTTTCGCCAAGGCTTGAATACCACGAATTGGATCAGGGGTATGATGCAAAACGCCAACACAGTTAATTAAATCAAACTCCCCTTGTATTTGTTCCACATCAAACAAACTGAGATGATGAAACTCAACGCGATCGGCTCTAGAACGCTGACAACGCTCTTTTGCTACTGCTAAAGCCCCAGCACTGAGGTCAATTCCCACTACAGCAGCTTGGGGATTGAGGTGTACCAAATATTCTGTGCCTACCCCAGTACCACAACCAGCATCTAAAATGCGGATGTCTTGCTTTTGGGGTTTTTGACCAGTGCAGAAGCTATAAGCGGCTAGCCAATTCCAGCGCCAGTTATAACCTGGAGGCGGTTCATTTAATAAAGGGTCTGGCGGAAAAGGATAGGTATTGTAGAGTTTGGCAACAGCAGCGCTTACAGCTTGGGAGTCGGACATGATAAGGAATAATGCGGTATTTCTGAGTCTAACGGATATTGGATGATTAAGGCAAAAATTACTATTGCTTATTTCCTGCTACTTATCCAACAGCAAAGTCAGTAAATTCGCGTTTATATAGTCATCTTTTGGTAGTTTGTATTTTTGGCGTATTTGGCTTGTGTTTTTTCTGGTAATATTAACGGCTTTCTGGGAGGGTTATAGGGATTTAGTTTTGAATGTATTACCGATTTAACATGGTGTCCGGCTGAGAGATATGTCATATTGTATGACCATGCTGATATCTTTGCTCAAGCTGAACCAACAGAGTACCAACTAGCATTGGATATTTTTAATTCAGCCAAAGAATACTGGGAAGCGAATAATATTACTTTGAAGTTTTTAGCTATAAACGAATAAATCAATCAATTTAGCATTGGGATAAATTAATATATAGTCCAATCTTCCAGCAGCAAATTAGGCACTTTCTCAAAATCCTTTCAGTTGTGCGTAACCAAAATACCATTCACTGAAAGCTAATTGCTGCAACTCGCAAATCTTGTATGCCAATGCGGATTCTTTAACGAATCAAGTCTTCATAATAATTAATAGCAGACTGGTCAAATCCTAGCGATCGCCACACTGGAAGTAAAGAAATTCGCTGCGACTGCTACAGAAACCTACACCAATTAAGGCAAAGGTTACTATTGCTTGTTTATTGCTATTTATCCAATAGCAAAATCGGTAAATTCGCGTTTATAAGGAGCATGAAATCCTAATACAATATCTTTTTTAGGTACACCAGCAGCGATTAATTCGTTAGCGATGCCGATTTCTGTGCCATCTCTTTGTATCCAAATTTTCTTGTCTTTAATATCAACATGAATTATGACTCCATAAATTCTCCGTTGTTCTTTCCAGCCAATATTTAAGACTTGATAATGATGGCGTTCTGTGTCAAATAACAACTGAACTTCTGTGCCATTAGCCACATCATTAGCGGAATGGTTACTTAAAATATTTTGAATGATTTGAGAGTAGTTTATTCCTTCCATAAAACAATGTCCTGATTTAAGGAATTAAATATTAAAAGTTTAATTTGATATTCTTTTAAAGAATCTTGAATAAATTGACGTGAAAAAAAGTCTTGGTATGTATCTTGGCTAATAGCTAGATATAAAATACGTTCTGGTTCTTCTTTTTTTAATGCTAGCCGATAATTCAGGGTTTGACCTAAAGCAAGATGAAATTCCGTTACTTCCGATGCACCTATAAATGATTTAATTTCTACGGCTATTTTTTGACCTTGTTTTTGTGCTGCTAATAGTCTTTCTGCTCCTAAATCCACAAAAAATTCAATGTCATCAACTTTTAGATGCAGCGGATCATGAGTAATCATCCAACCATCTTTTTCTAAAGCGGTGCGGACAGATTGATGGAATATATCTTTAGATGGCATAGGTATCGTCGAGTTTGCCAATAACAGCGCTAACGATTTGGGAATCTGACATGATGAGTAACGTTGCAGCAATTCTGAGTTTATCGAATGCTGGACACTTTAGTTCGTAATTCGTATCGTGTTTGCTTTTTAAGATATAGTCCAATCTTCCAACTGCAAATTAGGCACTTTATCAAAATCTTTCTGGTTGCGGGTTACTAAAATCCCATTTACAGACAGCGTAATTGCCGCAATTCGCAAATCTTGTGTGCCAACGCGAATTTTTTGCTTGACTAACTGAGCATAAATTTTGCCAGCATCCTAACTAAATGTCAGCACATTAAGATTATTTAAGTCCTCTAATGTATCTTTTAATCTGGCATAAGCAAAGACTAAATCATTTGATGAAGTAGCCCTATTAATAACATTGAGTCGTCCAATTAGTTGTTCTTTTGCTGTAATAATAGTAATGGCAATATTTTGAGGATTCAATTTATTTAATCGCTTGATGATAAATGGATTACCTCTTTGCATTAATGATAGGTGATCCGTATCTAGAATCCTTAAATCATTCAACTTTGAATTTGCCTCTCTTCATTCTCTGCATCCAATTCGCGCCGATATTCTTCTATATACTCTAGCATCTCATCGAATTGTGGATCATCTTTATATTTACCAGCTATTTTCAACCAAGGGTTCTCTACTTTGGGTGCTTCAATTTCTAAAGTCACAATCTTGGCTGTTTCTAATCGAGTTTGCAAACTTTGACTAAGTTTTTCTATCGCTTCCGTTTCCGTATTTCCTAAACCTTCACAGTTTGGTAAACCTAACAATGTAGCTTTAACTGTGCCATCTGGTTGATTTTCAACCAACACATCATAAGTTAACTTAGGTGCTGTTTTGCTAGGATAAGTTTTCACGGTTAAATTCATGATATTTTTATCCTTAAATTTTAATCTTGCTTGATTATAACTTTGCAGCAAAATAATTGAGCGAAGGTCGTATTGATGAGTTTGGCAATATTTAGGTATGGTCTTTGCCCAACTTAACAACGGTGTTGATATTTTGCTGTGAAAGTGCGTTATCAGGAGTGACAGTCGCAGACAGGGCAGTACTGAGTAAACAGTGTTACAAAACTTAGATTTTGTCTCAGCTAAACAGAAGTATGTAGTCTTCAGACTGGATGTATTTAGGCTCAAGGTTCTACACACTTCTTAATAAATCACCAGGAAAAACGCAAAACGTTCTAATCTAAAAGCTAACTGGGTTAATTTACTGGCAGTTTTGTAGGCAATACTCTTAAGCTCATAAAGCATAGACACACCAATGTGTCAAGCCTCAAAGCGACCCAGACTTAACACATAAATGATTATGATGGGAGTTTTACAAATCCGATGAGTGTTAAGGCGAGTGGAGGAAGCTCTGTTGCGCGTCCGCAACTATATCAAACCCTAGCTGTAGCTACAATTACCCAAGCGGAACAGCAAGACCGTTTTTTGGCAAACGGTGAATTAAATGAATTGGCAAGCTATTTTGCCTCTGGTGCAAAGCGTCTAGAAATTGCCCAGACCCTCACAGAAAATTCCGAGATTATTGTATCTAGGGCTGCTAATCGGATATTTGTCGGTGGTTCGCCAATGGCTTTTTTAGAAAAGCCCCAAGAAGCAGAATTGGCCATGGCCAGTGCTGGTAGTGGCGATGATGTTCAACAAGGAATGAGACTAGGAACCGTAACCTACGTTGAAAGCCGTGGTGGGTTTTTAGAAAATTTACGTTCAATTTTTAACTCATCTCCTAGCGGCCCGACACCTCCAGGCTTTAGACCAATTAATGTTGCCCGTTATGGCCCAAGTAACATGGCCAAGAGCTTACGGGATTTATCCTGGTTCTTGCGCTATGCAACTTATGCGATTGTTGCTGGAGACTCCAACATCATCGCAGTGAATACAAGAGGTCTGCGGGAAATCATTGAAAATGCTTGTTCTGGTGAAGCAACGCTGGTAGCTTTGCAAGAAATTAAAGCAGCTTCGCTTTCTTATTTCCGCAATGACACTCAAGCTACAGAAATTGTGGCTCAGTACATGGATGTCTTGCTGACTGAATTTGAAGCAGCTACACCTTCCAACAAACTACGCCAACGTCCCTCTAGTGACCAACAAGGGTTGGAACTGCCGCAAATTTACTTTAATGCGTCAGAACGGCGACCGAAGTTTGTGATGAAGCCTGGATTATCAACCAGCGAAAAAAATGAGGTAATCAAAGCAGCATATCGGCAAATCTTTGAGCGCGATATTAGCCGTGCTTACAGCTTATCGATATCTGACCTCGAATCTAAAGTCAAAAACGGCGACATCTCAATGAAAGAGTTTGTTCGTCGTTTAGCAAAATCTCCTCTTTACCAAAAACAGTTTTACCAGCCTTTTATTAACAGCCGAGTTATCGAATTAGCTTTTCGTCACATTTTGGGACGGGGACCAAGTAGCCGAGAAGAAGTACAAAAATACTTCTCGATTATTTCCAATGGTGGTATAGCAGCCTTAGTGGATGCTTTGGTCAATTCTGACGAATACGCCGATTACTTTGGTGAAGAAACAGTTCCGTATTTGCGGGGTCTGGGTCAAGAAGCCCAAGAATGTCGCAACTGGGGACCGCAGCAAGACCTGTTTAACTACAGTGCGCCTTTCCGCAAAATACCTCAGTTTATTACCACCTTTGCTGCTTACGAACAGCCACTACCAGACCAACATCCTTATGGTTCTGGTAATGACCCCTTGGAAATTCAATTTGGGGCAATTTTCCCGAAAGAAACCCGCAACCCCAGTAGCAGTCCAGCTCCTTTTGGCAAAGATACCAAGCGAATCTTGATTCACCAAGGACCGGGTATTAATAACCAAAATAGCAATCCTAAAGCACGGGGAGAGTTTCCTGGTTCTCTAGGACCAAAGGTGTTCCGTTTAGATCAACTTCCTGGTACTAGAGGTAAGAAGTCTCAAGCTGGAACCAATATTAAATTCTCCGAAAGCTCGACACAGGCTGTAATCAGGGCGACTTACTTACAAGTTTTTGGTCGCGAACTTTACGAAGGTCAGCGCCTGCAAGTGCAAGAAATTAAGCTAGAAAATGGCGAAATTTCGGTACGGGAGTTTGTTCGGGCTTTAGCTAAATCGGATGTCTTCCGTCAAATGTACTGGACATCGCTGTATGTTTGTAAAGCGATCGAGTACATTCACCGCCGCTTGTTAGGTCGTCCTACCTACGGTCGTCAAGAGAACAACAAGTATTTTGACATTGCCTCTAAGAAAGGCTTTTACGCGGTGGTTGATGCCATCATCGATAGCCTAGAGTACAGCGAAGCCTTTGGTGAAGATACAGTTCCTTACGAACGGTACTTAACTCCTGCGGGTGTTGGCTTGCGACAGTTACGGGTTGGTAGTATTCGTGAAGACGTTGGTGCAAAAGTTGAGAAAGAAGAAGCACTACGATTTGTGGAACTGGGTACAGTTACCCAAACACGGACAGAACCAGATATTCAGTTCCGCATCAACCAAGGTGTTAGTAAGCAGCGAGAACAAACCAAAGTCTTCAAGTTGGTAGCCAATACCAGCGACAAAGTTGCTGTGAAAATTGTGATTAATGCTGCTTACCGTCAGATTTTCGAGCGTGATGTTGCACCTTACATCATCAAAAATGAGTTTACGGTACTAGAAAGTAAATTGGGTAACGGTGAAATTACCGTTAAAGAATTTATCGAAGGTTTGGGTTACTCAAATCTCTACCTGAAAGAGTTCTACACACCCTATCCCAACACCAAGGTCATTGAGTTGGGAACAAAACACTTCCTAGGACGCGCGCCAATTGACCAAGCAGAAATCCGTAAATATAACCAAATTTTGGCAAGTCAAGGTATTCGTGCCTTTATTGGTACTCTGCTAAATAGTGCAGAATATCGCCAAGTATTTGGTGAAGATACGGTTCCTTATCGACGTTTCCCGACTTTACCAGCGGCTAACTTCCCGAATACGGAAAAGCTTTACAACCAACTAACCAAGCAAAATGATGATGTGGTTGTACCTAGCTTTGAGCCGGTAAAGTCTAGTTTCGATGGTGGAAATACGCTGACCGCAGATTTGGCAACACAAGACAATGGCAAGTTGTTGTCGATGGACTTGGGTCGTTCTTACAACAACGATCGCGGACAATCTGTGAAAGTGGGTGTAGATCGTCGCCAAGCAGCACGTATTTATCGCCTGAGTTTAGGTGCTAACAAGTCAGAAATCCAACAAGTACTTAATGCTGCTTACTGTCAAGTATTAGATGTATTTGGCGGTCAGGTTCCTGATGATTACCGCTGTGCCGAACTAGACAACAAACTGGAAAATGGAGACATTTCTGTACGGGAGTTTGTCCGTCAACTAGCTAGTTCGGAAACATATCGCCAACGGTTCTGTACGGCTTATCCCCAAGCCAAAGTGATTGAGTTCCTATTCCGTCACCTGTTAGGGCGTACACCAGCCACTCCAGGCGAAATTAGCCAGTATAGTCAGATGTTAAGCGATCGCAGTTTACCTAATGTTGTCGAAGCGATCATCAATAGCCCAGAGTACACCCGCTACTTTGGTTGTGATGTGGTTCCTTACCAGCGCATCCCATCTGATGCTGACTAGGAAGAATCTGAGTTTAGTTTGATTGTTTACGGCGATCGCTAAACATTAACTTAGCCAATAGTCAATAGTCTCAAACTACTGACTATTGGCTTTTGGCAACCTTTTGAGATGACAGTTTTGATTGTAAATTCTGAAAAAAAATATTACAAAATATTAAGAGCAGTCATAAATGCTCTACAGAATGCCGGAAAATGTTTTGCGGAAGGGAACTGAATTTGAAAGCTTGTTTACTTGTATTGACTTAAGTAGGCTGTTAACAAAATAGTCATAACAGTCATGCAACTGTAGTCTCTCAAAAAAGAGCATACAGAGCTACGCTCAACCAAATTACAGTCGCACCTGTTTAATCAAAATCCTGGTTTCATTAGTTTTGGAGGAATCCATTAATGAGTATCGTCACGAAGTCTATCGTGAATGCTGATGCAGAAGCCCGCTATCTTAGCCCTGGCGAACTGGATCGGATTAAAAGCTTTGTTTCAGGTGGTGAGCGTCGCCTCCGCATTGCTCAAATTTTGACCGAAAATCGCGAACGGATTGTTAAGCAAGCTGGCGACCAACTTTTCCAAAAGCGCCCTGATGTTGTCTCTCCTGGTGGCAATGCTTACGGTCAAGAAATGACAGCTACTTGTCTACGTGATCTAGATTATTACCTGCGTTTGATCACCTACGGAATCGTTTCTGGTGATGTTACCCCCATCGAAGAAATTGGTGTTGTGGGTGTTCGTGAAATGTACAAGTCCCTCGGCACTCCTATTGACGCTGTTGCTGGTGGTGTCACCGCGATGAAGAATGTTGCTGCCTCCCTATTGTCTGGTGAAGACAGTGGTGAAGCTGGCGCTTACTTCGACTATTTAGTCGGTGCGATGCAGTAGGCTCAAGTTGTTTCCCTGCTGAAACAGAAGTATTGCAATAAGGTTGGAAATAAGGAAATAACAACAATGCAAGACGCAATTACCGCTGTCATTAACTCTTCAGACGTTCAAGGCAAGTATTTAGATTCATCTGCCCTGTCAAAGCTCAAAGGCTACTTTGCAACTGGCGAACTACGCGTACGTGCTGCTAGCACAATCAGCGCTAACGCAGCTGCGATCGTCAAAGAAGCTGTAGCTAAATCTTTGTTGTACTCTGATATCACCCGCCCCGGTGGTAACATGTACACCACTCGCCGTTATGCTGCTTGCATCCGCGATTTGGACTACTATCTACGTTATGCTACCTATGCTATGTTAGCTGGCGATACTTCCATCCTGGATGAGCGTGTACTAAATGGCTTAAAGGAAACCTACAATTCCTTGGGTGTTCCTGTTGGTGCTACCGTACAAGCGATCCAATCAATCAAAGAAGTAACAGCCAGCTTGGTAGGCCCTGATGCCGGTAAAGAAATGGGTGTTTACTTAGACTATATCTCCTCTGGCTTAAGCTAAGAGTTCGTTTGCACTTACAAATATTAGGTGCGAATTTATTGAGGTCTGGAAATCAACTGTGAGTGCTAGAAAGTTTTGTCGCTTATCTTGTTAAATATTTCAGTGATGAGTGTTAGCTGTCTAGTATTGATACTTGATTTCCAGCCTTGGAGTGACTAATTTAAAAATTTGCATAAAATATACACTCCCATTTTTTTTGAAATAAAAAAGTTTTCACAATAACCACAGGAGATTTTAAGATATGGCGCGGTTGTTTAAAATTACTGCTTGCGTTCCTAGCCAAACTCGGATTCGCACTCAACGCGAACTGCAAAATACCTACTTCACCAAGCTGGTTCCTTACGATAGTTGGTTCCGTGAACAGCAACGGATTCAAAAAATGGGTGGCAAAATCGTTAAAGTGGAATTAGCAACTGGTAAACAAGGTACAAATGCAGGTTTGCTGTAATTGTTATATATAGACCGAAAATTATTTTAGGGAGTTACAAAGAGGTCAAGATAGACCTCTTTTTTGTTGACTGTTTTTGAAGTTAAAAGTCAAAAGTTAAAAATCAAAAAAATTTGTTGATTGATGCAAGAGGTCTATCTTTTCTCAAGACTATTGGTTCATCGCATAAAATTTGATTAGTTAACTCATTCTTAGCTTTTCTTCCTTTGCGTTCTCTGCGTCCTTTGCGGTACCCTGCGGAAGCCGCTAGCGCGTCTACGTTCTTCTAACCTTCAAAATTAATGGGACAGACCACTAGGTATGAGAAGATAATTAGAAATTAATCATAAATCTTGCAATTTAGTGTGAGAAAATTATTTTTCCAGCTTGGTGCTGTTTTCTGGATGATTAGCATCAGCGTTTTAATCTTGTTTGGATGCAGTAGTTTAAGACATACCTTGTTTCAGTCGGGAGTTTTCGATCTGGGAATATACGATCAGGTCGTTTACTTAATGAGTCAAGGACAACCGCCAATCTCTTCTTTTTTAGGCTTTCATCATTTGGGCAACCATGCAGCCTGGGCTGTTTATCCGTTGGCTTTACTGTACAAAATTTACCCCAGCCCTTATTGGTTATTAGCTGTGCAAGCAGTAGCATTGGCTTTAGGTGCTTTGCCTACTTGGTATCTTGCCCGTCAAGCAGGGTTAAAGGAAAACCAAGCAGTCACAATGTCAGCAGTTTACCTACTGTATCCCTTAATTTTTAATGTCAATTTATTTGAATTTCACCCGGAAGTGATGGCTGTCCCAGTATTGCTGGGGGTAGTTTTAGCAGCACGAGTAGGTAAATTAGGGTGGTTTTGTTTAGGCACTATTTTTATTTTGGGATGTAAAGCCGTTTTATCTCTGACAGTAGCGGCTATGGGCTTTTGGCTGCTGGTGTTTGAAAAGCGGCGCGTGTATGGTGCGATCGCCTTAATTGCTGGTATTATTTGGTTTTTAATTGCTAGTCAGATAATTATTCCCCTGTTTAGTAATGATGAAGTAGCAGCAGTATCACGTTACAGCTATCTAGGCGATTCAGTTTTAGAAATTGCCAAAAATTTATTGCTAAAACCCCAGTTGGTATTGAGTAGGATATTTTCGCTAGATACTTTAGGATATTTGGCGTTATTAATTGCACCTCTGGTTTGGGGATTGACACCAAGACAGCTAACTCCTTTAGTAAGTGCGATCCCCGCTTTAGCGTTGAATATTCTTTCTGACAAACAGGCACAAAGAGATTTAATTCATCAATATTCTTTACCAATTTTGCCTTTTTTGATTTTAGCTGTCATTGCCAGCCTGAGTGCTGGTAAAGGATGGTTTAAAAATAGACGCACAATTATTTTATGGGCTTTGCTGGCTTTTATAGTGTTAGGAAAATATAGCTATTTTTGGTCACGCTACTTAAGATCGATAGATACTTGGCAAGCAACACGGCAAGCGATCGCTCAAATTCATACCAAAGGCGCTGTTTTAACTACTCATAGTATTGCCCCACATTTAACCCACCGCCCTTTTATTCAATTTACAGACGATTTGAGTGGTTCACCACCTGACTTCAAACAATTTGAGTACATTTTATTAAATGTCCGTCATCCAGATGGTACTCATAATCCTGAATTTGCTAAAAAGTTAGTTAATCAATTGAAAAATAATGATTATTTTCAAATAACATATCAACATGATGATGTCTATTTATTTGTGAATAATTCTTCAATCAAGTAACATATTTTATACTTTATATCTCTATCTTGAATAGTCCTAAACTTTTTGTAAAAAACTCTATTTTTTCTTTCTCTGTGTTCTCTGTCTTGAAAAGTTTGTTACGGAGGAGCCAGTGCGGTCTTGGGGGTTTCCACGACGCCACTTGCTTCAACGGGGGGAACCCCCCTCCGGGTTCGCCAGTCACCTGCGGAGGGAAACCCTCCCGCAGTGCTGGACTCACCGCAACGCAGTGGCTCCCCATGAGCAACTGGCGTTGGAAACCCTCCTCACAACTTTTCGCTGCGTCCTCTGCGGTTCGATAAAAAAATATGCATATCAATAGAATAAAAAATATTTTATTTCCCTTACTCACCATATTTCTTTATGTTAGCTTTGTTGTTGCCATTAGATTTAAGCCAATTACCCAAAGCTTTGAACTAGACTATGATGAAGGACTGAACTTAATTAAAACCCTTCTTTATGATCAGGGATTTTCTCTTTATAGTCAAATTTGGAGCGATCAACCACCAGTTTTTACTTTTATTTTATCGCAATACTTCAGTTTATTTGGGCAGTCTATCTTAGCCGCACGTTTGCTAATATTAATATTTTCAGCAATATTAATATACTGCTTTTATCAAATCATTCGTCAAAGCCTTGGAACTATCCCAGCTTTTGTTGCTACATTTTTACTCTTCACTTCTTGGCTATTTATTAGATTAAGTTTTTCTGTGATGATTGGTATTCCATCGTTGTCATTAGCAATGCTTTCTCTGTATATTTTAACTTTATATAAACAAAAACCTCGTAATATTTTTCTAATTTTATCTGGGATTTTTTTAGCACTATCTATCCAAACAAAACTGTTTACTGTTTTTCTAATTCCTTTGATGGCATTAAATTTGGGCGATTTTATTATCCGTACCCAACCAATAAAAAAACAAACCCAGCACCTGCTTTATCCGTTAACTATATGGCTAAGTACTCTAAGTATAATTTACTTATTAATTGGCTGGAAATTCCAACAATTTTTTTATCATCAACAGACTTTTGAATCACATTTTAATCAGCCGATAGAAGCAGAACTAATAAATTTTAACAATTTTGCCTATTTTGGTGAAATGATTAAGCAAGATTATGATTATATTTTTTTAGCATTCATCGGTATATTAGCAATTATTATCAAAAAACAACGAGACGGTATTTTCCCTTTAACTTGGTTAGGAATTGCTTTACTAATTTTGTTAAATCATAAACCCCTTTGGTATCACCACTATCCTTTAATAGCTATTCCTATCTGTTGGCTAGCTGCTTATGCAATAGGTTGGGTACTTGATTCTTTTGCTCAAGGATGGCGATACAATTTAAAGCCGTCAAACAAAAACAAGTCTATCTTTTTTTCCTTGGTAACTGTAATTCTAGTTTTCTTAATCATCATAACTCCTCCTAATCCCAAAGGAACCCCACCTAAAAACTTACAATTGATGCAGTTGATATTACAAAATAAAAGTTCTACTCGTTGGTTATTTACAGATCGTCCTATCTATGGTTTTTATGCTAATTTACCTGTCCCTCCAGAAATAGCAGTAATGTCATATAAAAGACTTAATTCAGGAGATTTAACTTTTAAGCAACTTCTAACTATTTTGCAAAAATATCAACCAGAACAAATCGTTTTTGCAAGGTGGTTAAGTCAAATTAAAAGTGATCGTGAAATCATGGCTTATATTAATGAAAACTATATTAAAACTTATACAGATGAAACAGGCACAGCAGAACATTATTTAGTCAAGTAATTTACTTAATACAAGCTGTTTTAATGAATTTAAAGAAAAATATTACTAGTAACGGATTCTTATTTGCAGTAGTAATGTGGTTATCTAGCCGCATAGTTATTATTATTGCCATGTTGCTAATTGCCCCTTCGCTGCCAGTGCCGTCTGATGCCTCTGCTGCCACATTCAGCTGGGATGTTTTTTCAGCCTGGGATAGTGAATGGTATCGCAAAATAGTGACTTATGGCTACGAATATATTAACGATGGCAAACAACATTCTATTGCTTTTTTCCCGCTTTTTCCCTTATTAATTCGAGCAATTATGAGTTTTGGCTTGTCATTTGAAATGGCAGGTACACTATTAAATAATTTGGCATTTTTAGCAGCATTAATTGTATTGTATGTTTGGGTAGAGGAGCGCAATGGCAAAAGTGCAGCACGTTGGACAACGGCAGTTTTAGCTTGGTGTCCTTATTCAATTTATAGCACTGTAATTTATACAGAAGGGCTATTTTTGTTGTGTAGTACAGCAGCCTTACGAGCTTTCGATAAACAGCAATATACCTGGGTAGCCTTTTGGGGAGCATTATCTACTGCGACGCGATCGCCTGGTTTGGCACTCATACCTGCTTTTTTGTTCGCATCTTGGCAACAGCGTCGAGGAATCAAAGCTTACATTGCTAGTTTAGCTGTTGGTTTGGGTGTATTTCTCTACAGCTTGTATTGTCAAATTCAATTTGGTGATGCTTTAGCTTTTGTCCATGTCCAAAAAGGGTGGCGGACTTCAGCAGGGTTTGCTTGGCAAGGTTGGTTAATGATGTTGAGAAAAATTACTTTGGGAAATGCCTATTGGCAATTTACTAATATACAAGACCTCTGGTATCCATTGCTGTTGATGATGATTATCGTCAGCGGCTTTTTGTTGTGGCGCTTTCGTCAACAACTTGGTTATATAAAAGTGCGCTATGGATTTTATTTATTATGGTTTTTCATGTGGTTTTTAGCAGAAGATGAATTAGTCAGATTTGTATTAATTTTTGGTGGTTTATTATTATTGTGGTTTTCACGAGCAAAAATTCCCTTGGCTGCCGTTGTTTATGGCTTTTTTTCCTACGCCTTAATTCTCAATACTGGCCTCACAGCTTCAGTTGAACGCTACGCTTACGGTATTGTATCGCTATCATTTGCTTTTGGGCTATTGCTGGCTCGTTATCCACGTTGGGGGTATGCAGTGATCATATTTTTTGCCATCTTCTTAGCAAATTTATCTGTACAATTTGCCCAAAATCAGTGGATAGCTTAAATCAAATATAGAATCTCAGATACCCGACTTATTTAAAAAGTCGGGTATCTTATTATTCAGCAATCAAAATGAAATCCTCAGCCTCACCCAAAGCTTGACTTTTAGGTAAATTCATTTGCTGTAAAGTTGCATTATCTAATAGCAGATAAGACTTATTTGTCCACATTTGTTGTAAAACTGGGATAGTTGCCGGCACAACTTGACAATCGCAGTAAAAGTCTAAACTAGGACGAGCATAACTAAAAGAAGTGTAAATTGTGGTTTCTGGTGCAACATGGGTGCGAATTAATGCCGCAACTGGCTTCACTGCAAAGGCTTCATTCAATTCCCAAATCCATAATTGCGAACTCATCAATAATATTAAAACCAAGTACATCCCAGAAAATAGAACTGTAATAAAACGGCGATCGCGCTGTTGAATCAGCCATACTACGATGCCCATGCTAATTACCAAAACTATGCTCATGGCAATTAACACAGGCTGATAATCTGCAATTGTAAAGTAAACACAACCTCCTAAACCTGCGATCGCTATGACAGCAAATAAGACTGTCCAAATACGCGCCCTAAAATAATGGTGTTGCCAAACTTCGCTGAGATTAGCACCAATTGCCATAGCTAAAAATGGATAGATAGGCATGACATACCACGGAAGTTTTGTTTTCATCAAAGAAATACTTCCTAAGTAAATAACTGTGCCGATAAGAACTAGACGACTCCAAGAAGTATGGTGTTTTTTCGCAGCTACATACAACCCTCCAGGCCAAAATATCAACCAAGGCCAACCATATTTAAGTAGCTCAATTAAATAGTACCAAGGAGCGCCACTATGACCTTCCACAGGTTGCACAAGACGTTCAAAGGTTTGTGCTTGAAAATTAATTTGTAAAAAGTTACTACCATAATGTTGCCATTGAGCAGCATACCAAGCGATCGCTGGCGCAGTTCCTAAAAATATTCCTACCCATAAATAAGGGTTTGTTAACAAAGTTAGTTGTCTATCTGCAAGTAGGAATAAACAAGCAATTCCTCCTAGCAACAAAACGATCATTCCCTTAGTCAGCGTAATTAGCCCTAGGCAAATTCCCACACCTAGAGCATACTTTCGATTTTGGCGGGCTTTCAAAACACAAAACAATAACAAAAGAAAAAAAGTAATCGCTGCGCCATCTAACATTGCCAGTCGTCCATGACGCACCACAGGCAACATTGTTAAATAAACCAAAGCAGCAAACAAAGCTGGTAAACTTTGATTAAAAACCAAGCGCCCTACCAAGTAAAGTAAAGGCACTCCCAAAGCAGTTAAAACTGCACTAGGTAAGCGTGTTGTCCATTCATTCACACCTCCTATAGAATAAGTCCAAGCAATGAGCAAATGGATCAAAGGTGGCTTATTATGATATGGTTCACCTCCCAAAGTAGGATAAAGCCAATGTAGGGAACCCATTGGGGCGCGCCATATTTCGCGGGCGACTAGTCCCACAGTACCTTCATCCCAGTCTCGTAAGGGTGAATTTCCCAAACACATTAGCCACAGAATCAGAGATCCCACGAGTAAAGTCAGTAGCCATTCTTTTTTTGGGAATGGACGCATATCTAAAAATTAAGATAACTGTGACTAAGCCAATTTATTCTCTAGTAATTCCAATTTATAACGAAGAAGAAAACATTACTGAAATGTATCGTCGTCTCAGTCATGTCATGACACAGCTAGACGGTGAGACTGAATTGATTTTAATTGATGATGGTAGCCGCGATCGCTCATTAAGCATGATTCGTGAACTTCACCACTGCGATCGTCGCGTGTGCTACTTGAGTTTTGCTCGAAATTTTGGTCATCAAATCGCAGTTACAGCAGGTTTGAACTTTGTCCAAGGCCAATGTGTGATTGTGATGGACGCTGATTTGCAAGATCCCCCAGAGCTAATTTTAAAGTTGATTACAAAATGGCAACAAGGCTACCAAGTAGTGTACGCTCAACGTTTATCCCGTAAAAAAGAAAGTTGGCTCAAACGCTTTACTGCTTATATTTTTTACAGGATTCTCCAGCGTTTGTCTAAGGTAGATATACCCGCCGATACCGGGGATTTCTGCTTGATGGATCGACAAGTGATAGATATTCTTAACGCTATGCCTGAACGTAATCGCTATATACGTGGTTTACGAGCTTGGGTAGGCTTCAGTCAAACAGCAGTACATTTTGAACGAGATCCTCGTTTTGCGGGAAAAGTTAAGTATTCTTTTGGTAAGTCTTGGGCATTAGCGATTGACGGAATTATTTCTTTTTCAACAGTACCTTTAAAGTTAGCAACTTATTTAGGAATGCTATCCGCTGGTGTTGCTCTATTAATGATGACACTAGTCTTATATTGGCGTTTAGTTGACCCAGTTTCTCCATTAATTGGTTTTACATTGATCACAATTGCGATGTTTTTTTTGGGTTCTGTTCAATTAATTTGTATTGGGATTTTAGGTGAATATATTAGTCGGATATATGAAGAAGTCAAAGGTCGTCCTATTTATACTTTGAAGGAAACTGGAGGTTTAGTTAAAGTATCAGAAATGTCATCTAACTAGAAGCATAATTGCTATTTAGGCTGCGATCGCAAGACGTAACAGTTGATTATTAGCATACTTGCGATCGCCTTCATCTAACTACATCAAATTATGTGTCAGTTTGTCATTGCCAGATATAAATTAGCAGAAACAAAACAATCCAAATCACATCTACAAAGTGCCAAAATAATGATGTGGAATTGACACCGAAATGACCTGTGTCGTAGTTTCCAGGAATGAAAGAACGCACCAAAATCATCAATTGCAACAAAATACCAGTAAAAACGTGCAAACCGTGGAACCCTGTCAGCAAATAAAACATTCCCCCAAATGTACCGGAAGTAAAGCCAAATTCCAGGTGACTCCATTCAATCGCTTGTCCAACTAAAAAGTAACTTCCCATCGCCATAGTTGTGAACAGAAATAGGCGAAACCTCCACAAATTATGACGTTGTAAAGCTTTTTCTGCTAGATAAATCACAAAACTACTAGCAACCAGAATTACTGTGTTGATTGCAGGTTCTTTAATTTCTAGTCCCGAAACACCAACTGGTAGCCAGTTAGGATTAGTTGTTTTATAGATAATATATCCTGCAAAAAAACTCAAGAAAATAACGCTTTCAGACAAAAGGAAGACAATGAAGCCAAACATTTTGTTGCCTTCTTCGTCGTGTTCATGTTCATGTTCGCCAACAGTCTGATGCAATTCGTCTGAAACAATATAACTGTCCACTGATGAAATTCTCCTTTAGCTTGCAGACTCAAGAGGTTTGAAGTGTAATACGCAGAGTAAAAATTATTCTCTGCGTCTTTGTTTTGTGTTTGTCAGTCTGCGCTTGTCAATGTTGTGTGACTATGTTCGTGTTCAAGATTGGCTGTCAATGGTTCAGATTTGCCGTAGCCGTAAGGTTCAGAGATGATGATGGGAATTTCTTCAAAGTTCTCTACTGGCGGTGGTGAAGAAACCATCCACTCTAAACCAATTGCCCGCCAAGGATTGTCAGGTGCTTTCTCTCCTTGCATCCAAGAAATCACCATGTTGAAAATGAAGGGCAAAGTTGACATTCCTAAGAGGAATCCGCCCAAACTAGCGACGATATTCCAGAATTGATACTCTGGGGCGTAGGAAGCAACTCGGCGTAACATTCCTTGCAATCCTAAAGGATGCATCGGCAAAAAGTTAAGGTTTGTACCGATGAATGCTAACCAAAAATGTAACTTACCCCAGCTTTCTTGGTACATCCGCCCGGTCATTTTGGGGAACCAGTGATAGATGGCGGCATACAAGCCCATCGTCACTGTACCGTAGAGGACATAGTGGAAGTGTCCTACCACAAAGTAAGTATTATTGACGTGAACATCAACAGGCACAGAAGACAGCATAATACCTGTGATGCCAGCGAAGACAAACATTACCAATGCACCAAGGGCAAATAACATTGGTGTAGTTAGTCGTAACTTACCTTCCCAAACAGTCGCCACCCAAGCAAATACCTTAATCCCCGTGGGTACAGACACAAACATGGTTGTGAACATGAAAATCAATCGCATCCAGCCAGGAGTACCACTGACATACATGTGATGTACCCAAACAATACCGCTGACTACCGCAATCAATATTGATGAAACGGCAACTACTTTATAGCCAAACAAAGGTTTACGGGCATAGACAGGGAAAATTTCGGAGAAAATTCCGAAGATGGGCAGAATAATCACGTAAACGGCGGGGTGGGAATAGAACCAGAAGTAATGCTGGAACATGACTGGATTACCGCCCCTACTGGGATCGAAAAAGGCAGTACCAACAGTAAGATCTAATAGCAACATCACTGCCCCTGCGGTGAGTGCAGGTAGTCCGAATAGTTGGATAATTTGGGCGCTAAATACTGCCCAGACAAACAACGGCATTCGGAAGAATCCCATCCCTGGTGCGCGCATTTTGACGATAGTGGTGACAAAGTTAACCGCCCCCATAATTGAGGATACGCCAGATATTGCCACTGCCAACAGCCAGACAACTTGACCGTTAATCAAGTTACCTGTGGGATTTTGAAGACTAACTGGTGGGTAAGACCACCAACCCGCTTGGGCTGGGCCACCAGGAACAAAGAAACTTGCCATCATCAGAATCCCGACTACTGGAACCATCCAAAAGGCGACAGCGTTGAGGCGGGGAAATGCCATATCTCGCGCCCCAATCATCAGAGGCACTAAATAATTGGCAAAACCAACTAGTGAGGGAAATGTCCACAAAAATAGCATGACAGTGCCGTGCATGGTGAACATGCCGTTATAGACGGTACGGTCAACTAGGTCTGCATCGGGTGTAATTAATTCTCCCCGCAGCACCATTGCAAAGATACCGCCGACTAGAAAGAAGATGAACGAGGTAACGAGGTATTGAATCCCAATTACTTTATGATCAGTGCTAAAGCTGAAGTATTGCTTCCAGTTACCTGGAGATGGATGATCAGCAATACTGATGCCTTCAATAGGGATATTTGTCATGAGTGAGTTTCCTTTCAACCAGGATAATTGACCAGAGGAGATGCCGCAGGTGCAACTGTAGCCCAACCAGTTTTCACAGACTGACTAGATGCTTGGGCATATTCAGACGCTGCTTGATTGTGGGCTTCTGATGGCTTTTGGCTTGCAGCTTTGGTTAGCCACTGGTGGTAATCTTCTGGAGATTCGACGACTACATTAGCTTGCATGGTGGCAAAGTATGTGCCACTGTATTGAGAATCGGTAAGTCTATATTCACCTGGGCGAATGGGTGTAAATTCAAAGTCAATTGCATGGTTAGGAATAATATCTTGCTTGAGACGAAATGCCGGAATATAAAAGCCGTGTAGTACATCTGCTGATTGCAGTGCTAAACGTACCCGGCGATCGCTTGGCAAATGCAACTCAGTACTGGTAATATCTGTTTCTGGGTAATGAAATACCCATGCCCATTGTTTGGCTAGCACGTCAATTTTTTCTACAGGTTCAGTTAAGGCGGCAACTGGTGCTTCATTGGTTGCAGCATAAGCTGATTCCATACCGATGGGATTATGCAAATGCACTAATTCTGTCGGTCCTTGAATCCCCATGCGTTCGTAGATTTGATAGCTATAAGTGGCAATCCAAATCACTAGCATGATGGGGATGGCTGTCCAGACAACTTCTAGTGTGATGTTACCTTCAATGGGCGGGCCATCGCTGGTGTCTCCCTTTTCTGCCCGATGAAAAATAATCGAGTACATCAAGGTGCTAGTCACTGCTAAAAAGATGAATGCACCTAAGGTGACTAGAAAGCTAATCAAATCATCAATCAGATGAGATTCTGCCGCCGCTTGGGGAGGAAGCCAGAAGTAAGACTGTTTACCAATCCACAGACTGGTAATAGTCACGAAAACTACCCCCGTAATCACGGTTAAAATGTTTAAGATCTTGCCGATTTTCATGATTAATGGTTAATAATTAGTGGTCAGTCATGAGTGGACAACCGACAACTGACAACTGACAACTGACAACCGACAACTGACAAAATTTAGTTACTTCAGCACTGTATTCAGGTCTTGCCCCATTCGCAGCAAACTATCTGCTGTGTTGTGTACGCCAAATTCGGCTGCCATCTGCGCTCCTAATGTGCCGTGAACGTACATAATCAACATGATTGCCATACCTGTGAACAGATAACTCCACTGCACTTCTCTGTCTGTCAGTTTATATGCTTGTTTATCCCATACGAAGCGCTGCCATCCTCTCCAGACGGTCATAATCAGAATCAACGCTAATAGGAATACACCACCTACACCATGCCAAATCATGGTTTGCATTGCTTGTAATCCCCAGGCACTTTTGACATCGCTTGGTGGAGTTGCTAGCAGCATTTCATAAAAACCTGCTGCTACTGTGAAAAAAGTGATGACGCTGGCAGCTAGCATGTTGTACCAACCCACATCAAATAAGTTGGCACGTTCAACAGAAATCGCCAGAAATTTGAAGACCCATTTTTCAAAGGGGAATAGAACACCAACGATGTCAAAGGTAATCCCAATGATGAATAGACCCAAAGTCAAATGGACTAAGTTGGGATGAATGGGAATCGTGTAAGGAAGTCCGTTTGCACCCATTTGGGCGTTCAATTGGTCAATCAGTTCTGAGTTCATGGCAAAATACCTTCTTTTACTGCTTCCACAACTGGCACTGTGTGCAATCCATATACCCAAACGAGTTCGTCTCCTAAATAGACTTGCAAACCCACGATTAGGGTTAAAAACAACCCCACTAACATGTAGTGAATCGGTAATTTGTTGGGGTTGCGACTACGAATTACATAGCGCCATGCTGTAATTGCGGCGATGATTCCAGAAAGTGACCAGCCAACTAAGGTATGCAAATTTAGCACTGATTTAGCTAGGTCATAAGGTTGTGCCAGTCCTGCTTCAAATTGACCAAAAATAATAGCCACAAAGATAGCAACTGTTGCAACTAACATATTCCACCAACTCACCTCAAAAAGATGAGTTCTACCAGTAAAATAACCCACTAAATCACAGAAGAATGCAAACACTACCATTGCAATTACGAAATGAACAACAATAGGGTGAATTGTATCTGGATAGGGCAAATTATGGTCGTTCAAAGATGTCAGATACTCAAGCATTGTATTCTCCTGGATATATTTACTGCACCTCAGTTAAACGTTAATGATTGACATTCACTCACATCACTACTAACAGTGAACAGTTATCAGTTTTCACTGTTTATTATTTACTGTTCACTGACTGAATACCTGACCAGAATTTTTTAGATCTGCGTGGCGAAATCTGGTCATTTAAATGTCATAGTCTTTGTAGCCAATTTCTGTAGGGCTATTCTTTATAGTCGATGATGGAGTTCAATTCATTTGTTCATGCTGATACTCTACAATAGTGATTTTTAATCTATTTAACAAAATCACCTGTTGTCCTTTTGATTTAGTATGACCTACTCTTAGCTTAAGGATTTTTTTAGTAGTTGTCAAAAAAATTAACAATTACTTTTAAAAATAGTTTAATAGGTAGCTAAAGTTTCTATTTTTAGATATTGCATATTTAACAATAATGAATGTACAACATTTAACATTTACAAAATTTAGCTTTGTAATACTAATAACAAAAAAGAATATATAGGCTTTTCTAAAAATATAGAAATAAATTAGTAGTTTTATAGGAATATACCAATTAGTACGATTGTTTAACTGATAAATAACCTTAATATTTTTATTTTAAATACTATACATAAAATACTTTTAACTAATTAACTTAACGTGAGTTCGATGAACTTTAAACTCTAAAACCTTTGACCAGCCTAGTGTGTGGGAAATAGCCGTTCCTATAAACAGTTGAGCTTATTGAGAATAAAATTAGTAACTTCTATATCGCTCAATTATTGACTTTATTCTCAACTAATGGTCGATAGTTTATTTCAGCCTTAGCTTCAATAATCCTTTATTAACAAGGCTCTTAGCCTCTAAAATCCGTCGAACTCACGTTAACTTAGTACTTAATAAATTCAATAATTCCTGGAATTAGTATTATTGGTTATAAGTAGTCATCATGATTCAGTGTACGATACAACTCATGAAAACCTCTGCTAACGGTTCTATTATGCGGTGTTTCTATAAGAATGCGAATCACTTACGCTTCTGGACTTAACCAACTTGTATTCACGGTTCATACGCCTCACTACGATGGGCGATCGCCACAACAAATACTTGCATCAGTTCATCATCCACTGAGTAGATGACTCTGTAGTCACCAATTCGGTAGCGATAGTATCCTGCATAATCGCCTTTGAGAACCTTGATGTTAGGGTGTGACCGAGGAGTTTGCTCTAGTTGCTGCAAACATCGGGCGATTTTCTTTGCTAGAGCTTTATCAGCATTGACGTAACCCTTTTCGCCATCCGGGTGAAGGAAAACTTCATACATCAGAGCGAAGAGTTCTCCAGCTTGTGTAATCGGCTTTAGGAGTTGCTTGATTTTGCTTAATTCGCTCTAGTAATCCCGGAATTTCTAAAAGTTCTTGAGTTGCAGCTTCGCTTTCAGCATTTGCTAAGTAAGCCACAAAATCAGCAGCCACCTGTAATTTTTCTGGCGATAATTGCTCGATCAAATCATTAAGCTGTCGTTGCAACTCTGCCACAGAGGTCAAAACTGCTGGCTCAATATCCTCGACTGAAGAATTATCCATAGAATTCATCGCCTATCACCCAATCTCAAGATTCAGTATCCATTGTAAGGCAACCAAATTGCAGAGAATATCATCTTTTGTCAAAGGTGTGAGGGATCGCAATCGTTTACGTCAAGACATATTGTTCGCAACACGACTTAATGCAAACAATACCATTTCAAACAACTCATTTGGATTATTCGTGCAGCCAATCGCACCATGACGTTGTGATTCTGCAACATGTTCAGGATCTTTTGAACCAGCGTAAATAATAAATGGGGTTCGATCAAAGGCGATTAACGAGGTGTCGGTTTCAACGAAGTGTTGTTGTAACGACGCTTCCCATATTTTAGCATATAATGTCAATTTTTATACTACGTTGAAAGAGCAAACCTTGGTGTTATATGGAATTTTTCCGTTTTAATTAAGTTACTTTATGGCACAGGATTACGCTTAACTGAAGGACTGAGTTTAAGAGTTAAAAATGTTGATTTTGCCCAAAATCAAATTATTGTGCGCGACACCAAGAGAATTGCTTAGTATACTATTTGACTGCAAATCTCTTAGTTTAATAGGGTGCGTTAAGAGTATAACGCACCCTATCAAAGTTTCTAGAGTTGTAGGTTTCTTAATACAGTTTTGCAGGCATTCGTAGCGTTATGTATGTCATTCTGCGGACTTTCCCGTAGACACCAAAAGGGTGGCTGCTCGTAGAGTGGGGATTGTATAGCAAAGCAGAAGTAGAGGCTTAGACAAGCAGAGTATTACTTCCCATAGAGGCACGAAGGGCAACTTCTCGTAGAGTGGGATAGAATCTCCCTCAATATGTTAACTACATTCGTTCTGCTTAAAATGACATAGATAGCATGTTACGAATTTATGAACTTCAGTACTGAGTTAAGGGAATTTAGCAAGATTTCACTCAACCGCTGTTGTGGAAACCCCCTCTGCTGATGGAGGTATGCTAGGCAATTCCAGACAGTATCCTGCACCATATACAGTCTTGATATAGCGGGGGTGTCGCGGGTCTGGTTCTAACTTAGTTCGCAAGTGGCGGATATGCACTCGAATAGTTTCGATGTCATCATCTGGGTCGTAACCCCAAACTTCTCTGAGGATTTCACTGGGGGAAACTGTCTGACCGTGACGTTGCAGCAAACAATGAAGTAACTCAAATTCTAAATGAGTCAGTTTGACAGTTTCAGTGAACCAGATTGCCTCAAATCTTTCTGGGACAAGGGTCAACGAGCCATAATTGAGAATTTCACTGTGTTTGGCTGCTTGAGGAATACGGTCAGTACGTCGCAGTAATGCTCGGACTCGTGCTAGCATCTCTTCGACTTCAAAGGGCTTGGTGAGGTAGTCATCCGCGCCAGCATTGAAGCCTTCTACCTTGTCCTGAGTTTGGCTTAAAGCCGTCAACATCAACACGGGAATTTCAGATGTACGCTCATCTCGACGCAAGCGCTGACAAACTGTAAATCCATCCACTCTGGGCAACATCAAATCGAGCATAATCAAGTCTGGCTGTAGCTGGAGAGCTAAGGCCTGTCCCTTGATACCATCTTCAGCTTGACTGACATCATAGCCAGCCATTTCCAAGTTGACGGCAACGAGTTCTGAAATTGCTGGGTCATCGTCTATGACAAGAATCCTCGGCATTCTTAAAAAATTATTACTACTTGTTAAGGATAAATAACAACCTTTGGTAGATACAAAGATTTCTGTCTTGATTATAAAAAAGATTTGAAATCTAACATAAATATTAAAACGAAAGGATTCTAAAATCAGAACTCAATTACACGAAATTTTAAATTATGATGTGTTATGCTCCCTACAATCCTTCTCGCTTTTTACAAAATGGTGTGGCAATGACTGTGTACACCGTTTTGTGGGGAAGACGTTATTGGGAAAAAACAACTCCACACCCAGAGCCGCCTTATCATAAAACAATTTTTATGGGTGGGCAAGATGTACCCATTTATTGTTGGGTTGCCATCCCTAAAAATGCTCATAGTACTATTGTCGCTACTTATGGCATTACAGGTGATTTAAATCAAGAATGGTTTTTGAGACTTTTGGGGCGTAAAGCTTATGCCCAAGGATACGCTGTAGTGTTATTTGATTGGCGCGCTCATGGCAAGACTGCTGAATTATCCCCGACTTTGACTTCTGATGGTCTGTATGAGGGAGAAGATTTTGTCCGTATTGCCGCCGCTGCCGCATCGATGGGATGTCCTAGTAAATTTTGGTTTGCAGGTTTTTCTTTAGGAGGGCAGTTAGCGCTGTGGGGGCTAAAGGCCGCGGCAAAATTAACTCAGGGTAGCGAGGAGTTAGGAATAAAAGACAGTGACATTGGCGGGGGTGTAGTGATTTGCCCTAGCTTGGATTCTATGCGATCGCTTACCTATTTAGTCAAACAGCCGATTGGCAAATATTTAGAAGCAGGGATTGCCCGAAATTTAAAAAAGTTGGCGTGGCGAATACATGATGTTCATCCTGGAAGTCTTGATCCAGAAGCCATCAAACGAGCCAACAGTATTTGGGGTTTTGACCATGAACTAGTAATTGGACGATTAGGCTTTCCTTCTGTGGAAGCATATTACCAAGCCAGCAGTGCTTTACAACTATTGCCCCATCTTTCTAAACCTACTTTGATTTTGTATGCTGCTGATGATCCGTTGTTTGACCCAGCAATCATACCTGATTTGCAAGCTGCCTGTGCTGAAAATTCTCTGATAGATTTAATGCTTACCCGTCATGGCGGTCACATTGGCTATTTAAATAGCAAACAAGGTCAGCGCGAAGCACAAGATCCTGATCCTTGGTGGGCTTGGAATCGGGCTTTACAGTGGATGGATCAACAAAGAGTAGGACAGGAAAGTTTGTCTTTGTCGCCTCGATGATTATAAAGTTTAAGGGCGATCGCCACTCTTAAGATAGCAATATCGAAACCGACCTTTTGCTTAATGTTAAGGATATGGCGATCGCCTTTCCATTCGTTTTTCCACGTTGTTCTACTGAACTTTTGCCGCAGCCTTACTTAAAGCGACAGGATTGCTTTATAGTTGGAGTTTCTTCGAGTTGTACCATGATCAGAACAGCTGGCGCATCACCCACTGTTCCAGATAAGTGACCTTTATGACCTTGCGCGTCTGCTTTCGTACCCTGGTCTTCTCCAAATGAAATTTCACCAGCACCCATTTCGACTCGCTGTCCGTCCATAGTTTCCACAAACCAGCGTCCTGACAGGGGAATGATCCACTGAGGCTTCGGGTTCTCGTGCCAGTTGCCAACCCATCCCACGGGTAGCACAGTGAAGGTGAATGTAGCCCCAGACTGCTTTAACTGAGAAAGCCACTGCGGCGAGGTATCCGGGGCTATGCCTTTCTCGATGAAATCCTCAATTTGACAACGGGACTGATGACTTATACCATCTTGGTCAGTCCAAACGTGCCAATAGTCAATTATTGGCTTTTTTGATGAATTATTTTGCATAAAGATAGCTCTGTTTAATTGTGCTTAAATCAGTTCTCTAACTTTATCTGATACTGCGGTAAAGATAATCTTCTCGCGGTTAGGTTCACCTTTAATCAGAGATTCAGCAAATTTAGCCGCTTGATCTAAAGTAATTTTCAAGGATAAAGAGTGTCAAATTAATACTCCAGCAATACAAGCCGTAATAAAACCTGCTAGCAATCCCCCAATCATTGCTCTAACACCCATACGCGCTAAGTCATGCTGACGATTAGGAGCCATGCCAGTAATACCACCAATGGTAATTCCAATTGAACCTATATTGGCAAAATTACATAGTGCATAAGTAGCAATAATTACTGCGCGTTGGGAAATTTTGCCGCTTTCAATTAGCTGCTTCAAATCTAAAAAAGCAATAAATTCATTCAGAATTGTTTTTGTACCTAATAATGCCCCTATCTCCCGACAATCAGCCCAAGGTACACCCATGAAAAATGCTACAGGAGCCATAATAAAAGACAAAATCCATTGCAACGACAGTTGTTGTAAACCAACACGAGTTCCCAACCATCCCAGCAGTGCATTCACCGCAGCCAGTAATCCCAAAAAGGCAATAATCATTACCCCAACGTTAACCGCTAGCTTCACGCCGTCAATTGCGCCGGCGGTAGCAGCATCAATTACATTTATGTAACTTGTCTCTGTATCCATTTTGGCCTTACCAACCGTCTGTGATACTTCTGTTTCTGGGTAAAGCAGTTTTGACACTATTAAGGAGGTAGGAGCAGTCATAAAAAAAGCAGCAATCAGATGTTCCGCTGGGATGCCAAATGAAAGATAGGCTCCTAAAACTCCACCTGCAATGGTAGAAAAACCACCAGTCATCACAGCATGAAGTTCCGATTGCGTCATTTTGGCGACATAAGGTTTAACCATCAGCGCTGATTCTGTTGGTCCCAAAAAAATATTCCCTGCACAGGATAAAGACTCAGAACCTGATGTTTTCATTGTTTTCATCATTACCCATGCGAATACATTCACTATTCGTTGCAAAATGCCGTAGTAATATAAGACGCTGATGAATGCAGAGAAAAAAATAATTGTAGGCAGGACTTGGAAAGCGAATAAATGCTCTTTAAAGTTCTCTCCAAAGACAAATTTAGCGCCAACATCAGAAAATGCTAAAAAGTTGCTGACAATATCTCCTAAAGACTTAAACACATTTAAACCCCAAGGAGTTTTAAGAATCGCCAGCGCGAGTACAAACTCTAATCCCAAACCCCATGCTACTGTTCGCCAACGGACTGCATCTCGTCTCACAGATAGGGCGTAGGATATGGCGATAAAGATTAATATTCCGAGTGCGGAAATGGCACGTTCCATAATTACTCCCCAACATACACCGCTAAATTACTTGGTTACAAACCATACACAAGAATGTGCTTTTTTGGAGAGTTATCGTAGGTAGGGTTAAGCATAGCAAAACTGTCGCCCAAATCATATAAAGTGGGATGCTAAAGTAAAGAGATGCTTTGAAGTATCACATCTTTCTATCTTCTTGATTCCACTTTGATATTAATTATTTTCCCTTAGTGGTGAATATTGTCGTATACATCATCAAAAAACCACCTAAAATAATAGCGATCGCTAGTCCGCCTGTGATCACATCGAGCAAATTAATGTTTTCCATAATCTATTAAGTAAATGACTTTTAACTAATTTAAAAATCGACTCCCCGCTTTAGTTCTACACCTTGATTGGCATAGTGTTTATGACAGTAAACCTCAGAGTGAACGCTAGCTAAATCAAAGTAAGCAGGTTGATTTTGGCAGCGACCAGTAATAATAATTTCAGTGTCGCGGGGTTTGCGAAGCAAGGCTTGTACAATCGGTTCAATTGGAAGTAATTCTAGGTCAACGGTGGGATTGAGTTCATCGAGGATGATGGTTTTGTACAATCCAGAAGCGATCGCAGTTTTGGCAATTTCCCAACCGCGTTCGGCTTCTATGTAGTCTAATTCTTGCCGGGAATTGCGCCAGACGATCGCATCTCGACCACAACGTTGATGATCTACCACTTCTGGATACGATTGCTGCAATGCTGCGATCGCAGCATCTTCTGTATAACCACTACCACCTTTTAGCCACTGCATAATCAATACCCTAGTAGACCCAGGGTGATTAATTCCTCTACCAATCGCTTGTAAAGCCTTACCGAGGGCGCTAGTAGACTTACCTTTACCAGCACCAGTATAAATTTCAATCCCTTCAATGAATAGTGCTTTAGCCGTTGGGTGGTGTTGGGGTTTCATTTCGGAGTGCAAATCCGCAATATCAAGTAACTTTTGAGGTGCGGCACGTCCGGTAGCAATAATTTCTAAGTCATGGGGTTTGGATTTTAGTGTTTTTACCACTTCATTGACCGGAAGTAAACCCAAATCTAAAACAGGGTTAATTTCATCTAAGACAACGACTGAATACAACCCAGAAGCGATCGCTCCTTTGGCTACATCCCAACCCCGTGCTGCTTCTACTTGATCGAAGGCGGTTATTTCCTCAGGGCCAAAAAATTCGGCGCGACCTGTCCGGACTTGATCAATGAGATGGGGAAAACCACGCTGCAAAGCTGCGATCGCTCCATCTTCGTCATAATCACGTTCTGGCCCTTTTAAAAACCGCAATAATAAAACGCGGTTAGAATTACTTGGTGTATTTATCCCCAAGCCAATCGAGCGCAAAACCACTCCTAAAGCTGCTTGGGATTTGCCTTTTCCCGCGCCGTCATAAACATGAATTTGCCCTGTGAGTCGTTCAGAACGCACTTGCGCTGTGCGAATACCGATACCGTTCCTTGTCATCTCTCAAAATATCAAATAGCAGTCTTTCATCTTACCGGAGGTCTGGCACTAGTGGTCTGTCAACCCAAAAATGACAGGTGGAGGCAGGCAGGGGAAGCAGGGGAAGCAGGGGAAGCAGGGGGAGCAGGGGAAGCAGGGGAAGCAGGGGGAGCAGGGGGAGCAGGGGAAGCAGGGGGAGCAGGGGGAGCAGGGGGAGCAGGGGGAGCAGGGGAAGCAGGGGGAGCAGGGGGAGCAAAGAAGTAACTAACAATAATCCCGCCCAGCTTATTATTATGCAAAGTTCCCTTGGCGTAATACTAGTAGAAAAATCATTTTGCTACAGCGTGTTTGTACAAGGTCTGCGAGATATATTAACAAGATAAATAGGAGTATACTGGCATACCAAGATGGTAAACAACAATTACAACGTCATAATTGCCTCCATCAGACTGATTATCGTAGCTATACTCTCTCAAGTTAACCCCTAGCGTTGAACTTATATGTTTGATCTAT
The DNA here is from genome assembly GCF_029953635.1 of Halotia branconii CENA392. Classification (NCBI taxonomy): domain Bacteria; kingdom Bacillati; phylum Cyanobacteriota; class Cyanophyceae; order Nostocales; family Nodulariaceae; genus Halotia; species Halotia branconii. Next base: position 5,189,088 of record NZ_CP124543.1, read on the forward strand.
TTGGAAATTGGACTCTTCCCAGTGTTTTTCCCTTGGGGGCAATTTTGTTTAACTTCTTATTTTTACTGATTGCTATCCCTATTGAGGCCTATGTTTTTTATAAAAGAATAAAATTTGACCGGAAAACTAGCATTTTTTATGCTATTTCTGTCAATCTCTTTTCCAGCGCAATTGGTTGGTTTTTATTTTTTGTTTTAGAACCAATATTACCAATATATTTTAAAGCAGAATTAATTGGTTTTGTATTCTTTAATATTTTTCAATCAACTAACACGCAGAGTTTACTTATTGTAACTGCTTTTATAGTTTTTTTTACAACTATTATAATGAAAATTTTTCTCTTACAAATTTTCGTGTTTTTGTTAAGCGAAAATGTGGGAAAAAAGCAGGATACTTCAGAATTACCTCAACGTATACAATGGCGTTTTGCCAGTCGGGCGAGATTTCAAAGTACGAATTTAGTTACGACTACATTAATAGCTAATTCTTTAAGTTACAGTGCTATTACCTTTATTTTACTAATTCGCAATAGGTAGTTTTTACAAGCTAAATACTATATATAATTTGAGGAAAAACGTTATGAATTTTTTATTTAAAGATCTATTTGGACTTGTCGGAATTGTTCAGGATGTCTACGATCGCATCAGAAAAATATTAGTTCCTCCCAAGGCTTATTCTTGGCAAACACTGATTTATTTGAGTGTTTATTCTTGGATACTTTCATTTTTTGCTATAGGTTACATTCAAAATATAATTGCATTTTTTGGCTGGTTATTTTTAATCGCTGGTACAGCTTGGTATACCACAGACGATCCTTTGAGGGTTCCTGGTACTTTCATGCCAGTAGGAGCAGTGATCACTGGATTCTTGGTTAGTGTTTTTGCTTTTGGAAATCAAGATAATGGAATTACATCCAGAACAATTGTTCTTTGGCCAACAATATCAGCATTAATTACAGCTATACCAGAATTTTTTGAAGGCAGCGGTACAGATTCTAAAGCTCAAATACCTAAACCAGAAGTCCGCCAAAGAATAACCGTTTTGGTAGCTAGTTCTATGGTGCTAAGTTGCTGGATTCAGTTTTATTTTGTGATGGATACTTGGTTGAAAGAATATCCTAGTTTACTCGCAGATGATTTTCAACGTAGTACCTTTGTAGTCAGAATGGACAAGGCAGAAAAAATACCAGAAAATGGCGTTTTAATTTTAGATAGACTACAACCAATAGTAGAAGCAGAACTAGCTGGAAAACCTTGGTCTCAAGTCGAGCGATGGCTGCTAGATGCAAAAACTCAAGTAGGAAACTTAGGCAACCAAGTAATTAACAAAACTTTAGCAGAATATGAAGAGAAAGAATTATGGCGGATTGAACCGCGTGTAGTCAATACTAAATCTGGTGGATATATATTAGATTTACTCAGTATCTGGGAAGGTCCTAGTTCCAACTCCAAAGGATATTATCTAAAGAAATCTTGTCGGATTGAACCAGTTGCCGGGTCTATAAATAATCCCAGCACAACTGTTAATTTATCAGACAATAAAAGCGCAGTTGCAGAAATTGAATGCGATCGCCTGAGTAAATTTATTGCCGGTGCGCCACCACCGCAACAATGAAGTAGAGGAGCAGGGGAGGCAGGGGAGGCAGGGGAGGCAGGGGAGGCAGGGGAAGCAAGAATAATAACAACTGACAACTGACAACTGACTATTAACTAATAACCAATGACTCCTAGCAGAATTTTTGTAATTGCCAAAAATGTATTTCAGGAAGTGGTACGCGATCGCATCCTCTATATTATCGGTTTTTATGTTGTGATACTTGCGATCGCTATCCGCGCCCTACCTGAATTTGCAGCCACAACTGAAAACAAAGTATTTTTAGACTTTGGTATGGTAGTAATGAGTATAATTACTTTAGTTGTAACTATATTTATTGGTACAGGACTGATTAACAAAGAAGTTGATAAACGTACTATTTTAGTATTGATTGCCAAACCTGTTAGCCGTAGTGAAATTATTTCCGGCAAATTTTTAGGTTTATCAGCAGTGCTGGCGGTACTTATCGCCATCATGACAGCGATTTATCTGATATTCTTACAACTAGGTAATATTCCTCATTCAACAGTCAGCCTTTTGATTGCGGCAGTTTTTTTATTTTTCCAGTTGTCTTTAATTGCTGCTGTAGCTATTACCTTTGGTGTATTTACTAATTCTTTATTAGCCATCACTCTCTCGTTTGCAGTTTACTTAATGGGGAATATCACCCAAGATTTATTAAAACTTGGTCGTCTGAGCAACAACCCCACTATGGAACGTATGACTCAGTTTTTATATCTCATCTTGCCAGATTTATCACGATTAGATTTAAAAAATGATGCCGTTTATGGTTTGCAAGCACTACCTGATGCAACTGCACTAATTACTGATGCAGGTTATGGCTTATTGTACAGTGCTATGTTGTTAGCGATCGCTATTTTCATTTTCTCACGACGTGAGTTTTAAACGTCCAATTAACTGTCTTATACCAATTCTCTGTAAACTTGCACTTAATATGGAAATAAGGGAAAAAGCAGCTTGAGCGCTAATATCAACTTTTACAATGGGCGATGTTCCGAATTGAAACATCTATCATGAATTTTGCTAACAAAACTATTGTAATCACAGGTGCATCGGCTGGAATTGGCAGAACCTTAGCAATCTCCTTAGCCCAACAGGATGCAAATTTAGTATTAGCTGCTCGCAATCAAGAAGCATTAGAACAGACGGTTGCTGTTTGTACCAAACATCCAGGTAAGGTGATTGCAGTACCTACAGATGTAACTCAACCAGAAGCTTGCCAGCAGTTGATCAAAAAAGCGATCGCAGCATTTGGGCAGATTGATGTCCTGATCAACAATGCTGGAATTGGAATGCTAACCCGCTTTGATGAAGTGACAGATCTCTCCATTTTTGAGCAGGTAATGCGGGTTAACTATCTCGGTGCTGTTTACTGTACCTATTATGCCTTACCTTACTTGAAAGCCAGTCGAGGACTATTAGTGGCTATTTCTTCAATTTGCGGCAAAACAGCTGTACCTACTCGCACAGGCTATGTTGCCAGTAAACATGCGATGCAAGGTTTCTTTGATACGCTGCGGATTGAATTACGAGGAACGGGAGTCAATGTATTGGTTGTATCACCAGGGTTTGTGGCCACAGATATCCGGCAACGAGCGTTAGGGAAAGATGGAACACCATTAGGCAAAAGTCCTCGTGATGAAAGTCAAGGCAATATGTCAGTGGAAGAATGTGTACGTCAAATTATCTGGGCAATGGAACGGCGTAAACGAGAACACATTATGACCTTGAAAGGAAAAGTGATTTCTTGGGCAAAACTGATTATGCCAGGATTCGTTGATCGCCTTGCTGCTGCTACTGTTCGCACGACCACTTTCACCCAAAAGTAACCTTTTTCATAACCCGATTTTTGATCATCTTGACGCTAACAGGACTTATACCGTTTCACTTTAAAGTTGATACATTTGGGCAAGCAGGGGAAGCAGAGGAGGCAGGGGGAGTAAGAAAAGTAATTTGTATCAATAATTTCGCGAAATGGTATTACACAAGCAAAATTTGTCATTATTGTTATGTGACATTGATTTGGGAGTGGAGATCAAACAACAAAGAATATAAGCAGCTGTAAATAAATATTTTTGACTGGAGAAAATAATATGTCTAACAAGAGCTTTGCAAAAGGTAGCTGCCTATGTGGATCAGTAAGCGTGTCCACAAACAGTATGAGTAATCAAGTGGGAGCATGTCACTGTAATATGTGTCGCAACTGGGGCGGAGGGCCTTTGTTAGTAGTTAAGTGTGAAAGTGATGTTAGTTTTTCTGGTGATGAAAATATCGGAGTTTATCAATCTTCAAAATGGGCAGAGCGTGGATTCTGTAATAAATGTGGCACACATCTATTTTACAAATTGATACAAAATAACCAGTACTTCATGCCTGTTGGGCTATTTGATAACTGTGAGGATCTTGTTTTCGATCATCAGGTATTCATTGATGAAAAGCCCAAATACTACTGTTTTGCGAATGAAACTAAAAACATAACAGGGGCAGAGATATTTGCACAGTTTGCACCTCCATCAGAGTAGCAAAAAGTTATGTTACTTTTTTTGATAAAATCTGGTTTCATACCATTTTTATGTAAAGCTAAACTCTAAGAGGATATTTGGAAAGAAAGTTTTGGGCGAATTATATTCGCCCAGGAGAGTAACTGCAAAGCTTGATATAGCTTAGTTGATAAAAAATAATTTAGCCCATCTTCATAAATAATTGGTCTCACTCGCTTAGTTCTTTATCTTTAAAATTAGATTAGTAAAAATGTCTCCCTTGGGTGTTGGTAGTAGTAATTCAACTCATATATTCACAACAGGAGAAGCTAAACTCTGGATTTTATTGGTAGGTATTAACGAATACCAAGATGTGAGTTTACCTAATTTACGCTATCCAGCTGGTGACTGTGAAGCGTTGGGAGACGCATTAGCAAAAGCCACACAAGGATTTTTACGTAAGGAATTGATCATTCATCATGATTTTGTAGCACAAACTCCTACGTTAAAAACGGTCTGTGGGAGTCTGAAACGAATTGTTTCAAAAGCTAAACCTGCTGACTCAATCTTTTTATATTTTTCCGGTCATGGAATGTTAGAGCCAGATACTCAAGATGCTGTACTGTGCTTATCAGATACTAGACAAGAAAACCTGCTAGCTACAGGATTACCTTTGCAAAAACTGTTACAAATCTTAGAGACTAGTCGTACCAATCAACAACTAGTTTGTCTAGATACCTGTCACAGTGGCGATATGAAAATGCCTCAAACAAACAAAGCTAGCTTCAGAGAATTAAACATCACCCAGACATTCATAGACCCCGCAACAAATCTCATGAACGTCTTGCGAAAACGCGCTAGTTATAGTAAAGGATTTTGCGTTTTGTTATCTTGCGATCAAGGACAGAAGTCTTGGGAGTTTCCGGAACTGGGACATGGAGTCTTTACTTATTACTTAGTGCGGGGTCTGTTGGGTGAAGCTGCTGATTCTCATGGTGTTATTGAAGCAGACAGGTTATATAAATATGTTTATCGCCAGACATTACAATATATTGATAAATTAAATCACCAATTACGTCTGATAAATAAACAAAAACTCAACCGTGGGGACAGCAAATTATATCCAGAATATCCTTTGCAAACACCTAAAAGAATTGTCGAAGGAGTAGGAGAGTTCATTCTAGGATTCAAATATGATGCAGTTGAATCTCACAAACAGCGACGAGCTTTAGTCATAGATGGACTCTCAAACAAGATCACTACTGACTTGATTTGTCTATTTACCGATGTTGGTGATTTTGAAGTCGATTTTTTGCAGCAAAAAAACAAATCTTGCTCAGATATAGAGGCACAAATCCAAGGGTTTTTATGTGGGAATGATAAATCAACAATGAAATCTCTTCCCCATTTGGAATTAATCAAACCTACGCCAACTTGCTTATTGTATTTACGTGGGTACATCGAAGACAACGAAGATGGAGAAGCTTGGTTCATTTTAGGCGATGGGATACGTCTTAGCCGTTCTTGCTTGAGACAAAAGCTACAACTTGCAACTAAGATTCAACAAATAATTATTTTAGATTGTCCTAATACTAATTCCCTGAAAAAATGGATAGAATATTTACGATGTGGTACTGAGTATGGACAATGCATAATTGCAGCTGCTTCCACAATAGATAAATCAGAATTATTTTTCCAAACACTCCTGGATATCTTTGCTAGTGTAAATGTGCAAGTTGGTTTGTCAGTTTCTAAATTGATTGCCGAATTACAAAAACGTTTACCAACAAAAGATATCAAACTTGATGTTTGGGTATCAGAGACACAAACGATAATTGATATTTTACCTAGTAAGAATCGCACAGGTTTTATCCAAAGACCCAATCTTCAGGGAAATCAACAAGAGCAACAAGAAAATTTACAATCTGAGGATATTGCTCATGTTACAGAAATTCTACCTGCTTTTGTTGCTAGTGGAGCTTTAGAGACAGTACAACCTCAACTTGATTTGCTCCTTAGTTCAGAACAATATATAGAATTAGAACAATTGCTGAAACAATCAATAGGTTTAGTTGCACCTATTGTTTTAAAAAAAGCTTTGAAGGTAAACAATTATGTAGAGTTAGTAACAACATTAGCTAATTATTTACCGCCAGATAAACAACAAGAATTTCATCAACAAGCAGTTTTTATATTAAATAAAATATCCATTTTTCCTCTAAGTAGATCGCCTAATTATCAAATTATAGATGTAAGTTTTATCAAAAGATGTGAACGTGAGTTAATGTATGCAGTTGGACCAGTTGCTAGCTTGCTGATTCAACATCTTTTAAAATCTCATCCCCAAATTACCGCAAAAGAATTGATAGATAAATTGATAGCAAAAATTCCTGATCCACAGCTAGCTTTAGAGTTTAAACAGCGTATGTTTGTTGATTAGTAATATCATGTACGCATAAAACGAAAAGCAACAATCATAACTAAGCCGCCTATGAATAGGCGGAGTTTCCAGTTACTTTGTCATATCTAGCTGGTTTCTCTGACAATTCCAATTGGCGTTGAAATTATACTTTTTCGTAAACCTATATCTGAGATTATATTCTTCTGCTAAAAATTAGCCAGCATTTGCTCGATTTCTGTATCAATTAACTCATCAACTTCAGCTAAAATTTGTTCGATAGCATCGCTTTCTAGGTGTTCTAGTTTGTAAGCCTGTACCAATTCGCTGATTTCAGCGATTGTCGAGCATTCAAATAAACTACGCAACGGTAAATCTATTGAGAAGGCTTCGTTAACCTGATTTAAAAGTTGCATTGCTAAAAGAGAATTACCTCCTAATTCAAAGAAATTATCGTGGATACCTACTTGTTTTAAGTTGAGAACTTCAGCCCAGATAGAAGCTAGTACCTCCTCAATATGATTGCGGGGTGCAACCCGATTCACTTCAATGTTGTTGATTAACACACCCAAGCAATTTAGAGCCAGGCGATCAATTTTTGCGTTGGGAGTGAGGGGTATAGTTTCTAACTGGAAGAAGCTAGAAGGTATCATGTACTCAGGCAATTTTTGCTTGAGGAAGCGATACAGTTCGCTACTATCTGCTTTTTGCTGTTGATGAAAAACAATGTATGCTTGCAATTGTTGATGATCTAATTGGTCATCGCTGGCTATAACTACACACTCTCGTACTTGTGGATGTTGACTGAGTGCTGCTTCTATTTCTCCTAATTCGATGCGGAAACCGCGAATTTTTACTTGATGATCAATGCGACCGATAAATTCAATCGTACCATCGCTTCTGTAGCGGGCTAAATCCCCTGTTTTGTATAAGCGGGCTGTTATTTGATCATTAAAAGGGTGAGCAATGAACTTCTCGGCTGTTAATTCTGGACGGTTGAGATAACCTCGTGCTAAACCATTCCCACCAATATGCACTTCACCTGTGACACCGATAGGTACTGGTTGTAAATGCTGGTCGAGAATATAAATTTGCGTGTTAGCTATGGGATGACCAATAAACAGTGAAGCGGCTGTTTGCTGATTTGCACTTAATTGAGAACCGTAGATTGTAGCTGTAATTGTCGCTTCCGTCGGGCCATAAGCATTTCGCCAACTCACGTTACTACCTACTTGCTTTTGCCAAGTCAAAAACCGTTCTAGTGGGACTCTTTCGCTACCAACCACTAATAAGCGAACATTCTGCGCCCAACTGATTTGAGGCATTTGGGAAACCCACTCTTGCCAATATGCCACAGGCAAGTTTAAGACAGTCAAGTCTTGTTGTTTAACAAATTGTACAAAATCTGCAATGCTAAATATCTCTTCTGGTCGTAGTACCAAAGTCGCGCCACTTAACCAAGTAGGGAATATTTCCTCAGCCGCTACATCAAAACTAAAGCTAGCAAATTGTAGGATGCGATCGCTCGCTTTTAGTTCATAATTTTTAGCTATAGCGTAGTTATGGTTGACTAAGGCTTGGTGAGGAATAAGCACTCCTTTAGATTTGCCCGTAGAACCTGAAGTATAAATCACATAAGCTAAATTGCTCGGTACAACAACACTGTCAGGATTCGTGATTGGTTGACGAGAAATCACTTGCCAGTCGGTATCTAATTTGACTAGTTTGGGAACAGATAGCGGTAATTGACTCACCAAGTTAGCACTTGTTAGCAATACTGAAGCTTGAGAATCAGTTAGCATATAAGCCAAGCGTTCTTGAGGATAAGCTGGGTCTAAGGGTAAGTAAGCACCACCAGCTTTGAGAACACCTAGCATCGCCACTAACATTTCTACGGAACGTTCAACGCAAATGCCCACAAGGACTTCTGATTTGACACCTAAACTTTGGAGGAAATGCGCTAATTGGTTGGCACGGTGATTTAACTCTCGGTAAGTGAGTTTTTGTTCGCCCAATTCCACTGCAACAGCATGAGGAGTTAATTGTGCTTGTCGCTCAAATATTTGATGCACACATTGATTTTGGTCATAGTCAGTTTGGGTTTGATTCCATTCCACCAGTATTTGCTGGCGTTCCCTTGCTGTTAATAAAGATAATTGCGAGAGCAATGTTTGGGGATTGGCAATAATTGCTAACAATAAGGTTTGGTAATGCCTCAGTATTCGCTCAATGGTCGCAGCATCAAACAAGTCTGCATTGTAGTCGCATTCCAGTAATAGCTCATGATCAATCTCAGTCACATTTAAGCCAATATCATAATCAGCAAAACTGATAGACTGAGGTAACAAGCTACTTTCCACGCCATACATTTGGGGAATGACTACGGGACGTTCCAGGTTAAACGTCGCATTCACCAAAGGAGACATCCCGGTATTGCTGTTAACTCCTAATTTGTCAATCAATTTAGCGAAAGGATAATCTTGGTGTTCGTAGGCATCTAACAACACACTTTTGCAGGCTTTGAGATGTTCAATAAAGGTGGCATCGCCGAAAATTTGAGTACGTATTGGTAGTATGTGGCTGCAATAACCCACCAGTCTCTCACTACCCTCCAGAGAACGCCCGGCAGCTGCAATGCCGATGGTGAGATCATCTTGGTTAGTTAAACGATAAAATAAGACCGCGTATGCAGATAGCAGCGTCATAAATAAGGTGCAACCGTTTTGCTTACTAAATTGTTTGATGGCAGCACTGACTTTAGCGTCAAGTAATAGCTGTTGCCTACCAGCTTGATAAGTTTTGACTGGCGGACGCTGACGGTCTGTAGGTAGGTCTAAAACTGGAACTGGATTATCAAACTTCTGTAACCAATATGATTCATGGGCTTTCATCTCGTCTGTGGCACAGAATTGGTGATGCCAGTCGAGATAAGAACTAAATTGCATTGGTGCTTCTATTTGGCAAACATGACCCTGACAAGTTGCTGAATACAATGCCATCATTTCTTGCAAGATGACACTGATTGACCAGCCATCAGTAATGATGTGATGGGCGCTGACAACTAGCAGATGTAATTGCTCAGCTAATTTGAGAATTTGCACACGGAACAAAGGCCCATTACTCAAATTAAAAGATTCCTGGCTGTGGTTTTGTAACCATTGGTTCACTTGTAACTGACCATCTTTGACATTTGAGAAATCAATTACAGGAACATCTATTTTTAGTGATGGTAATATCTCTTGAAAATCACCTTGGCTGCTAATAGTAGTGCGTAGAGCTTCATGCCGTTGCACAACTTGCTGTACTGCTTGACGTATGGCAGCTAAATCAAGAGTACCCCGTAATTGAATATTGAGGGAGATGTTATAAGCAAGAGAGCCATTGTCACCCATTTGTGCTAAAAACCACAGCTGTTTTTGGGCATCGCTCAAGGGAATCTTGAATGCTGCTTTGCCTTCTGGCTCGATTATGTTTTGTGTCGTCAAAGATACAGAACTTTTTACATGGTCTGATGTTTTAGGTGTCTGCGGTTGAGCTGTTGATAACTTGGGACTTTTGGAAAAAAAACCCGCAGCTTGCAATTCCCGTATACTATCTTTAACTGCTTGAATGACATAATCCACATCTTCATCAGTATGGGCAGTAGATAGAAAACAGGTGCGTCCTTCCCAGATATAAACGCCTTTTTCAATTAAAGAATAGTACAGCAAATCCATTTCTAAAGGCTGATAGAGATAACTGGAATTGCCGGATAAAGTGAAGCGGAAAAGTGAACTAAAATGTACTATCCGTAAAGGGACATTTGCTTGTTCAAAGTAATTATTGAGTGTGGCAGCTAAATTTGATGTGCGTTGATTTAATCGCTCCTGTAGAGTTGCTCCTTCAGCTTTGAGGTGTAGGAGTGTAGCTCGTGTTGCTGCCATCGTCAATGGATGCTTAGAGAAAGTACCAGCAAAGAATGTCGTTTCTACTTCAGGATAGGAATCATCTCCATAGCTCCAGAAACCACCGTCGATTTTATCCATGTAGGCTGCTTTGCCAGCTATTACCCCAATTGGCATACCGCCACCAATTAATTTGCCATAGGTAACAATATCTGCGTCCACGCCAGACCATGCTTGCGCGCCACGGGGATGAACGCGGAAACCTGTGATCACTTCATCGAAAATCAAGGCAATATCTAGTTGTTGTGTGACTACTCGCAGCTGTTGCAGAAATTCTTTGGGTTGTAAATCGGGTTTACGGCTTTGTACAGGTTCAACTAAAACGGCTGCTAATTCATGAGCATGAGCTTTGATAATATCCAGCGATTCAGGAGCGCCATAAGTCAGCAACAAAACATCATCAACCATATTTTGCAGCACTCCTGGAACCATTGGTTGTGCTGGTAATTTTCCATCCTCGGATGTTTGTGGTATGGCTAAAGTACCGTCAAAGTGTCCGTGATAAGCACCTTTGAAGATAGCAATTTTGGCACGACCTGTGGCTGCACGGGCTACACGCATTGCTGTCATTGCCGCTTCTGTACCTGAATTACAGAAAGTGACTCGTTCCATTCCCGTGATTTCGCAGATTAAAGTGGCTACCTCACCGGCAAGTTTTGATTGGGGGCCGATTTGCGTGCCTTGCTTGAGTTGATTTTCTAGGGCTTCAGTAATAAAAGGAACATTATGACCAAAAAGATGTACGCCAAAACCCATAGAAATATCTATGTATTCATTGTCATCAATATCCCAAATTCTCGAACCTTGAGAGCGATCGCCTACTATAGGATAGATGATTTCTTTAGTTTCTGGGCGGAATCCAATAGAAGCTCTTTTATCGGCGAGGACTGCACGATAGGTTTGCGATCGCTGCTTGGATTTGGTTGTACGTTTGGTATAGCGTGCGATTAGAGAATTTAAATATTGTTGTTGTGGTAGAGTCAGGGTTTTAGCTGGAGATTGTTCAACTCGCCAGAAAGAAGAGGGTGAATCAGCTTTTTTAACTGTAGATTGGTTTAATTCTCCTGATTTCAAGTCAGGTGTTGTTTGTACTACTGAGTTAGGGACAAAATTTGCTGCTTGATTTTGGCTAGGGGAAACATTTAAATCAGTTGGTAACTTGGAGACACGCAAAATTTCCAACTGTTGGGACATTAACTCAAACTGCTGCCGCAATACTGTTTCTACTAATGTTTCAGATTTATTTTCTAAATCTTGAGAGTTTTGGAGGGGCTGTAGGTTGATCGGCATTGCTGATATTTCTTGATCTGGCAATGTCGGTGGTTTTAGTTGTACATTTTCCTCAATATAATTAGCCAATGCACTCAGGTTAGTTAGTTCTTCAAATAACTGTCTAATTGTGATTTTAATCTTGAAAGTATTTTCAATATGACGAATTGCATCAACTAAAACAATTGAATCAGCACCCATTTCTAGAAATGGCACTTGCACATCCACTTCTTCTAATTCACACTTAAGTAAATTGGCAATAATTAAACGCAATTCTCCTAAAGTATTTTGAAATTTTGGAGATTCTTGAGTAATTAGAGAATAAGAATTGTTAGCACTAAGAGTATATGTATTCATATTTCTTGATGATATTTTTTCGTTGGTAACTATAGTCATCTGTTTTGATGATTGGCGTAGGCGGGGAGTAAAAAATCAACTCTTTTAATTGCTAGAGAGTTTGTTCAAAAATCAAATATAAGTCCTATATCTTGCGTCTTTGTTCTAATAGGGCTAAAAAATTTAATTTATGCAGTTATGTCATTGCAAAACTTCCCAATCTGACAAGGCAACAGGTTCTGTTGGGTCATCGTAACGGATTACTTTACCGCGCATTGGATAAAGATTTGTTTCTGGTTGACTAGGCACTGCTCCTTTATTTTGTGGAGTTTTAGCTGACAAAATAATCACCTCCACAGCATCCCCTGTATGAAAAGGTAAGCCCCGTAGCATCAAAGTTCCATCTTCGGTTAAAACAGCTTCTATTTTGTGAGCTTCCATATTAGTACTCCTCTTTGTTAATGGAGAAATAGAGAAACGAATGTTATTTTCTCTAGTTTTTATTATGGCGCTTTGGCTCCTCTGACTTTTTAGCCGTGACTTGCGTCAGTCATGAAAACTCCAGAACCAGGGAACAGTAGGAACTGGAGTTGATTCAACATCTGTCAGCGTCTTTAGTTGTGCAAGTAGTTTTTCTATTTGCTTGCACTTTTTAGGATCTGACCAAATACGGGACTTTCTTAGTTTAGTAGTCGCAACAGTGTTTGGGATAGAGTCTGGGCTTTTCTTCTCACTAACTTTAGTTAAATACTAGGCTTATGGTTCAGCTTTGATGGTTTTGGTAATTGTACATTTTGCAATGGCAAGAATTGACCTGTGGTCAAATTATGAGTACGCAAAACTTCCAGTTGCTGAGACATAATCTGTAGTTGTTGTTTGAGCATTTTTTCTACCAAAGGTTGAGATGGTAGTTCTTTACTATCACTATTAGCTGAACAGACAGGTTGAGAATTATGACTCTGATGATTTACTTGGGTATTGTCAGCCGTATTTGACGATCGCACCCAGTAACGTTTTCTTTGAAACGCATAAGTAGGTAGTGGAAGTAACTGAGGTGAATAATCGTTTTCAAATCCTGTCCAGTCAATATCTACTCCTCGCAGATACAATGCTGATAAGCTTTCTAGTAATGTTTGCCAATTTTCCCGTTTGGCATTCAAAGAAGGCAACCAAAGCAAATTTTCACTTTCTTGACAACGTTTACCCAGACTACAAAGAACTGGTTTAGCGCCAATTTCTATGAATAATTCGTAACCTTCAGCCAATAAAGTATTCAATCCGTCCATAAATTTGACAGACTGGCGTGTATGCGATCGCCAGTATTGAGCATCGGGTACTTGTTTGGCTGGTAAAAAATTCCCGGTAATGTTGGAAACAAAAGGAATCTGTGGGGCTTGAAATTCGATTTTGCTGGTGGTTTGTGCAAAAGCATCAAGCATTTCATCCATTAACGGAGAATGGAAAGCATGGGATACATTCAAGCGTCGAGTCTCAATTCCTTGGGTGGCGAATTTGGCGATCGCTGTCTCAATTTTGGCGACTGTACCAGAGATGGTAATATTATCAGGAGCATTCACAGCAGAGATTGTCACCTCTGGGCTGTATTCAGCGATCGCAGCCTGTACTTGTTCCTCAGTAGCAAACACCGCAGCCATTGCTCCCATTGACTTGATTTCTTGCATTAAGCGCGATCGCTCGGTAACTAGCTTCAGTCCTGCTTCTAAACTGAACACTCCAGCAATGCAAGCGGCGACATATTCACCAAAACTATGACCAATAACTGCTGTTGGTTCAACACCCCAAGACTTCCACAATTGTACTAGAGCATACTCTACAGCAAAGATCGCTGGTTGAGTATAGGCGGTTTCATCGATACAGCTGCTTTCAGTATGAGGATACAAAACTGACAGCAGTGGTTGATCTAAATATGACCGCAAAATTTGATCACATTGGTCAATGCAAGCTCGAAAGGTCGGCTGAGTTTCGTACAGTTGGCGACCCATATTGACATATTGAGAACCTTGTCCTGTGAATAAAAAGGCTATTTTCGGATACTGTTTGCTATCAACTCGACCACTGACTAATTGAGAGGTTTTCTTACCAGCTGCATAAGCACCCAATACGGTTTGTAATTGCGTGTTAGATTGAGCGATCGCCACTAAGCGATGATCAAAATGCGATCGTCCAGTATTGGCGGTGAAACAAATATCTGTTAAGGAAGCATCAGGATTATTACCCAGATAATTCTCATAGTTTTGTGCTAAATCACGCAAAGCATTTTCACTTTTAGCTGAGAGGGTAAACAAATGCAGTGGACGTTCATTACTCACTGAGTCTTTGGGACTGACTAAAGGAGCTTCTTCTAAAATCACATGGGCATTAGTACCACCAAATCCAAAGGAAGATACACCAGCCAAACGTCGTTTATTGCCCCTGTTCCAGGGTAACAGTGTAGTGGCGATCGATAAGTTGGCATCAACCAAAGAAATCTGGGGGTTAACTTGTTTGAGGTGCAGATGGGGCGGAATCTCCTCATGTTGTAGGGATAATACAGTTTTAATTAAACCAGCGATACCGGCAGCCGCTTCCAAATGTCCAATGTTGGTTTTGACTGAACCAATCACACAGGTATCCCCAGGTTCACGTCCTGGCGTGAGGACTGTTTTCAAGGAGTTAATCTCAATCGGATCGCCTAAAAATGTGCCTGTACCATGCGCTTCTACATAGCCGATTTCATCAGGTGAAACACCAGCATTTTGCATGGCTTGCCGAATTACAGCTTGTTGGGCTAGTCCACTGGGTGCAGTCAGTCCGTTGCTGCGTCCGTCTTGATTCACGGCTGAACCTTTAATCACTGCCAAGATGCGATCGCCATCACGATAAGCATCACTCAGACGCTTGAGTACCACTACACCACAACCTTCGCCCCGCACATAACCATCTGCATCAGCATCAAAAGTTTTACAACGACCATCGCTAGCCATCATTCCAGCTTGGGAAAATGTCACCGTCAACTGGGGGGTGAGAATTAAATTCACACCAGCAGCTAAAGCCATTTCGCATTCTCCCTGACGCAGACTTTGACAGGCTTGATGAACTGCAACTAAGGATGAAGAACAAGCTGTGTCTACTGCCCAGCATGGCCCATGCAAATCTAATAAGTAGGAGATGCGGTTAGCGGCAACACTAAAAGCATTACCAGTCCCACTATAAGCATCTAATTCAGACACTTGTTTGGCTAGCAAGTGGGAGTAATCAAAATTACTGATGCCTACAAATACCCCTGTGTTACTTCTGGCTAACTTACTCGGTGCTTTACCTGCATTTTCTAGTGCTTCCCAGGAAACTTCTAAGAGTAACCTTTGTTGTGGATCGAGAGACTCTGCTTCTCGTGGAGAAATACCAAAGAATGGTGCGTCAAATTGATCTACTTGGGAAATGAAGCCACCCCAGCGAGTATTCATTTTGCCCGGTGTGGCGCGGTTAGGATCATAGAAAGCATTCACATCCCAGCGTTGTTGAGGCACTTCACTAATAGCATCCACACCATTGCGGAGTAATTCCCAAAAGGTTTCTGGGTTATTCGCACCAGGATAACGACAACCAATACCGACGATCGCAATTGCATGATTGTCTGTTTGTTGTTGTGAGACTATTTTTGGTTGTGGTACTCCATCACCTAAATATTGAGCTAAAGCAGCGATGGAAGGATAATCATACAACAAAGTTGTCGGTAGTTCTTTTCCTAACCATTCCTGCAATTCTCCCGAAATTCTCACTGCTGTCAAAGAACCCAAACCATATTGCGCTAGAGGTTCGTTAATGTTGATTGTTTGAGGAGGAACTTGTAATTGCTCACTAACTTTTGTTAATAACCAAGCTGCGATCGCTTCAGTGTTAACTATTTTTTCTACCTGTGGTGCAATTGATTTCTCTGATGGACTGTTGTTTTGAGCATCAATACTCCACTGGGCAACTACATCCAGAGTTTCAGCCTCTAACTCAGCTTTACAGGTACTACGTCTGACTTTCCCAGAAGAAGTTTTTGGCAAACTGTTCGTTTTAATTAAAGCGATCGCATGAGTTTGTAAATCATGATGTTCGGCTACAGCTTTGCGAATAGCACCTATAACTTCATCAGCATTCAGCTTACGCAGATAACTACGTTCGACTTCTTGGACAATTACCAACTTCTCCACGTTGTTAATTTCGACTGCAAAAGCCGCACCACCTGCTGGACGTAGTGCAGGGTGACAATTTTGCACTGTTAATTCAATATCTTGGGGATAATGGTTGCGCCCCATGATGATAATTAAATCTTTGAGACGACCAGTAATAAACAACTCACCATCTTGCAAAAAACCTAAATCTCCAGTCCGTAGAAAAGGGCCAGTTTCATTGTCTGCTAGATAGGCATGAAAGGTATTTTGTGTTTGTTCGGGGCGATTCCAGTAACCTTTAGCAACACTAGATCCAGATACCCAAACTTCTCCCACCTGTCCATCTGCACAACGTGTAAATGATTCGGGATTGACAATCAATACTGTTTGATCTGGACTACTTTTACCGCAACCTACAATGGCTTTACCATCAGCCGCCGCAGTTGTATCTATAACTTGGTTTTGTAACAAAGCTGTGGTGTCAATATGCCGCACAATCGGAACTTGAGATGTTAAACCTCCAGAGACAATTAAAGTCGTCTCCGCCATCCCATAACAAGGATAAAAAGCTTCTTTTCGGAAACCACAAGGCGCAAAAGTTTCGGCAAAACGGTCTAGTGTTTGGGCGCGTATCGGTTCAGCACCAGTAAATGCCACTTCCCAACTACTCAAATCCAAGCTTACTAGTTGTTCGGGAGTAATCTGACGACAAGCGAGGTCATAAGCAAAATCTGGGCCACCACTAGTAGTTGCTTTGTAATTAGAAATTGCTTGCAACCAACGGAAAGGCTTTTGCAGAAAAGCGGCTGGGGCCATTAAGGTTACAGGAAAAGCACCATACAGAGGTTGCAAAACCCCACCAATTAATCCCATATCGTGATAGGGAGGCAACCAAATGACACCTTGGCTATTGGATGTGTGTTGGTAAAAGTTATAGATAAGTTGGGAATTATGTAATAAATTGCCGTGGGTAATCATTACCCCTTTTGGTGTGCCAGTAGAACCTGAAGTGTATTGCAGAAATGCCAAAGTATCGCTGTTGATATGGGGATGTTGCCAATCTTCAGCTATATCTGTGTTTAGACTATCAGTTGTGATCCAAGGTATTGCTGCCAAGGTCTTATTTTCTGCCAACTGTGAAGTCATGGAGGTTAATTCTGTAGATGTCGTTAGTGCCACCACAGCTTCGGCATCTGAGACGATCGCCTGTAGCCTAGACATTTTTTGATTGCGTCGGGGTGGATAAGCAGGAACAGCAACAAAGCCAGCATATAAACAACCAAAAAAGGCAGGGATAAATTCTATTCCAGGTGGATAAAGTAATAAAGCCCGTGAATTGGGTACTCCCCGTTGCCGAAGTTGAGTTGCGATCGCCCGTGCTTTTTGATCTAATTCTTGATAAGTTAAAGTAACGCTTTCTGTTTCTCCATCAACAAGAAAAGTATAAGCTGTTTGGGTAGGTTGATTTTGCGCCCTGTATCTTAATAAATCTACTAAAGTAGAAAATTCAACATTATTGTTAGCAACCATTGGGTTTTTCCTCAAAATAAATAAGCTAATGGGCAGAATTTTAACTAATACTAAAGTTAAGAAACTTTGAACTGTGATTGCTCAATATACATTTGTACGTGTTCTAATAAAGCATTTACATCTGCTTGTAGTTGCTGCAAATCTTGTTGAGGGTTTAATGTCCAAGTATGTATCGCATCCCAACTATCATCCAGAAAAGCATTTTGACAAGCATGGTAGTCAATTTTTCTATCTAATTTTTTTGGTAAACTACCTGTTTTCAAAAGTACCACACCATAAATTTGCAATCCATGATCTTCTAAAAGAGCAGTGCGAATAGCTTTAACTACTTCATCAACATTGATAATTCTTGAATAAGTTTTTTTAATTTCTTGAACAACTACTAATCGTTCTTGATCATTCAGCTCCACAAAAAATGCAACTCCAGCGTTTGGTCTTAAGGATGGATGGCTTTTTTTAACACATTGTTCAATAGCTTGAATACAACTGTTGCAACCTTTAACAGTCATTCCATCCTTGATAGATTCTTGGTTGAGGTTACTTTCATTAACCAAGCTAGGTAATTCTTCTTGCTTATTTTCAATCAATACTAAATAATTCATTGTTTTCCTACTTCATTGTAAAATTAACTCCAGTAAATTCATTTGAGAATTTAGATCAGCAATATTATATATTACGGGTCACTACTATAAAGTTATGCATTATAACAATAGTTTTTTCAAAAAATAATTTAGATAAATACAGATAACCACAGATAAATCAATGTTTATCTGTGGTTTATTAACTAGTAATGAACCTAATTTAGTTATTAAATATAAAATTAATACAAAAACTATTTAATTTTCATTATATACAAATTTAGATTTAATTAGGTTGCGTGTGTCATTCTGAAAGCGTTCTGCTATTATTTTGTCAGGAATTGATGCTGCTAATAGTTCTATAAGCTGATTGGGAGAACAATCTGGAAAGGTAGTTAATATCTTATTGATAATTAAGTGAGCAATTGGGCCAATAAAATTAGTAAATTCTTTTTTAATGACTTCCAAAAGCTGCAAATTACCATTTATAGAGGTTTTTTCTAAAAAATGATGAGTATTAATTTGAATATTATTTCCATTAGTAGGTTTACTTTTTGTTACTATACTTTTGTTGTTTTTTTTAGCAAAAATACTAATAATTTTTGCAACTATGTTAGAAGTTTTTTTTAAAACACCAATAGAAGATTCACTAGCAGGAGTTGTGTGTTTCTCTATATACTCTGGTAAATCTAAATTGAGATAAAGAGGATTCGACAATTCATCATGATATTGTCTAAGAGTACGTTCTAAATTTTGTAAAATTACTAACTCTTCTAATGCTTTGTTTGTTTCTATTTCTTGTTGGCGAGTTTTAATAGCTTTTATTGGAGATACAATTTTAAATTCACCACTAGATGCTGTAGGGGAATTAATATGCATCTTATGCAAATTCAAAATAATCTCTTTAGCCGATTGGAAGCGTGCAGGAGGGGAATCTATCAGCATTTTGTCGATAATTTCGGCTAAATCATCACCAATATTGACTTGCGATCGCCATTGCCAATTGAGTGATTCATCTAAGAGCAAATGTGGCATTTTTCCGGTTAACAGCACAATTGCACAAACACCAAGAGCATAGATATCACTAGAAGGATAGGAAAGTCCTAAACGCAACTGTTCGGGAGGAGAATAACCATACTTCCCTACTACTGAAGTGCGATTTGAGTGACAAAAATTGATGGAATGAGGAGATATAACTTGAGTAACATTCTCTTTTACTGCTCCAAAATCAATCAGCACAGGTTTAGATTGATGATGAGGTAGCATAATATTTTCTAGTGAAATATCTCTATGAATTATCTGGCGATCATGGAGATAATCTAAAACTGGTAATACATCTGCTAACCATGTTCTCACTTCTACTTCCGAAAAAGGCTGACTTTTCTGTGCTAAACGCTCAAATAAAATTTCCGAATAAGTTTTACCATTAATATATTCCTGAACGATAAAGGTGCGATCGTTATCCGTAAACCAAGCTAAAAATTTAGGAATTTGAGGATGCTGAAGTTGATATAAAACTTTTGCTTCACGTTCAAACAACTCTTTAGATTTACAAATATTTTTTTCTGGTGATGCTGTCGGGACAAACTCTTTCAAAACACAAGGTTCATCAAACCGTTGATTGTCTAATGCTAAATAAGTTCTTCCAAATCCTCCCTTACCAAGCAACTTTTGAATCTGGTAACGGCTGTGTATTAAAGTTCCTGGCTCAATTTCTGTAATCATCTCTAATACGTTATTCATTTGGCGTAAACATGATTTTTTACTTAATAGTGTTGTATCTTCAAGAATTATGCAGAAAATAGACAGTTGGCGAGTATTTAAAACTTGAGATTGCGGTATAAGTCATACCAGCCAACAGATAAAAAAGCATCAAAAAATTACTGCTATTACAGTACGGCGTAAATAAGCAGATTCCCACTATCGCTGAATTTGATAATAATCAGTGAAGTGCAAATCTGCTTTTTAAGTTTGTAGATTCTAGACAGTAGCGGAAACGTTATTCTTTGCTAAGTTTCTATCTTTCAAGCATTGTTTAATCTTATGATTTTCTCAAATGTTGTCTGATTTGATAAGGAATTACATAAGGTGCTATTTGTAATAAAGTCGGTAAAAACCCCTTTTGCACAAATAGGTCTTTAATAGTTGGAGGATACCAAAAAGTCAATGAAATATTTTCCTCTAGGGCTGTAACATGATGCCACCATAAAGGAGGAATATAAAGTATTTCTCCGGCTTCTAGAACTACCTCAATTTTGTCTTGCCAAGGAAATTTAGGATATGATTTCAAGTCTGTTACAACAGGATCTACTTTACTCCAAGCAGGGGAATAAGCATTTTCTCTAATAGGTGGATCAAATGATAAATAATTAGATGGTGGAAATAAAATAAATCTTTTGCGTCCTCTAATTTGTACAAAAATATTATGTACATCATCAAAGTGTAAATAAGTTGTTGAGGTCGACTTTTTATTAGAAAAACCAAAAAAGAAATACATTATTTTTGGCTTTTTATTAAAATACTCTGGATAAACTATATCTTTAACAAGTTCAGGAAAGTGCTTTTGAAAATCTACCTGAGCCATGTAGTAAGATATATTATCATCCTTTTGATTACCATCAACTATATTAATATAGTCTTTAAATTTCATTTGCTTGCGATCGTGATAATACTCAGCAGCAGCAAAGTTGTACTTTTGGAAGAAGGTTTGGTTATAAGCTTCAACAGGAACAAGATTATCTCCACAAACATCTGTTAGATAGCTGTTTGACCAATTTTTACAAGCATTCCATTGGTTAGCTACATCATTGATTACAAAAGCTTTACCTTGCTTCCATAAATTTAAAAATTCTTGCTTGCTAGGATTAGAGATTTTTGTAATAGAACTTTTTTCGATAGTGATCATGAGAAATATCTCCTAGTTAGTTGAGGTTAAAATTGGTGTTACTGGTCTAAGGGAATCAATTTATTAGGCAGCGCGGACATCATTTTTTAAGTAACCATCTTCCATGTGAATGATGCGGTCAGCCATATTAAGAATACGATCATCATGAGTGATTAAAAGAATAGAACAACCTTGATATTTAGCCCGTTCTTTTAATGTCTCAACGACTATCTGAGTACTATTTTTATCTAACGATGCTGTCGGCTCATCAGCTAGAATTAGTTGGGGTTGAGTAACAAGTGCGCGTGCAAATGCTACACGTTGTTTTTGTCCTTCAGAAAGTTGATCTGGATAATAATGAATGCGGTGATTTAGACCCACTAATTCCAGCATCGTTTCTGCTCGACGGCACATTTCTTTGCGAGACATATTACGACCTAATTCCATAGTCATTTGTACATTTTGGGTAGCAGTAAGAAAGGGTACTAAGTTATGTTTTTGAAACACATATCCAATTTGACGGCGTAGTTGTAATAGCTTTTTATTACCAGCCCGATATACTTCTCTTCCCAAAACTTTGACACTACCTTCTTGGACACTCCGTAAACCAGCCATGAGGCTGAGTAATGTTGTTTTCCCTGAGCCAGAAGGGCCAGTTAAAATTACAATTTCACCAAATTTAATCGACAAACTAATATCAAATAAAACCTGTTTTCTTAATGAGCTTTTACCGAAGTAATGGTTGAGATTCTGAATAGAGATAATAGAAGATTGACTCATAATTATTACCTAAATATTAGATGTTAAATCAAAACTTAATAAAGAAAGTTGGCTGTTTTATAGAAGCAGAAACGACTTTACCCAAAAAGTTCGGCTGGATCGGCAGAACGAAGTTTATTCATCGCTAACATTCCAGCAATAGAACACATAATAATTGTCAGTAACATCACCATCACACCTCTAGTGATAGTCATAATCATCGGCAAACGAGTAGCTTCTTGAACAAAGTTATAAATATACATACAAAGAGCAAATCCAGGAATATAGCCAATCAAGGACATTAAAAATGCTTGTTGTAAAACCACCTTGACTAAGTATGAATTTCCATATCCAATAGCTTTAAATGTGGCGTAAATAAATATGCTATCAGAAATTTGCGTGTAGAGAATTTGATAAACAATAATGCCACCAAATACACAACCAATAACTGTACCCATATTAAAAATGAATCCAATGGGTGTGGACTGTGCTAAAACGTCTTTCTCTAGTTGGGTGTAATCTGCTAGAGTCATAATTTTTAGCTCTTGAGGTAAGTCTTTTGAGACTTTTTCAATTATGCTTTGGGGATTGACACCAGGTTTAACTTTAATCACTCCCATTTGAACTTTTTCTAATGGGTGATTTAAAATTTCCGAAAATGTTAAATCACTAGTGATAATCACACCATCGGCTGTCATTATCCCACCTCCCAGAGAAAATAATCCTTTCACTTGAATTTGACGATTAGATACATCTGTTGTTACTTCGCCGTTTTTTTCTAAACTTTCAACAATAGGGCCAAATTCAGGTCGAGACAGGCGATCAAATAATATGGTGTTAGCAGCTTTAATGACTTCTGTTTGTTGATTGACTTCTGGTAAGTTAAACACAGGTTGATCGGGTGTAAAACCAGCGATCGCAATTGGTCTGTTGACAAAAGTTTCAGGATTTTTGAAATTAGTAACGGAAAAATAAAAAGGATTAACCGACTCTATCTCATCCACAGCCGAGATGTTATACAGATAGCGTCGCGGAAACACCTTCATATCAAAAAAACGCTCTGTATCACGATGTAGTAATACTAAATCAGCTTGGATTTTTTTATGAAACACCACAGCATCTTCAAAAAGTCCGTCTCGAAAACCCAATTGAATAAACATCAACATTACTGCAAAAGTCACACCAGTAATGGTCACTAACAAACGAGGTTTACGATGGATTAGTTGTAACCAAGCAACGGGGGTAGTAGCACTCATAATTTAGAATGTTTATATTAAGTTAAACCTGAGTAGGAGTTTTAATTTTGACATCAACTTGCAAGTTGATAAAATTAGCAGCTTTTTGAGTATCAGCCGGATCTAAAGAAATTTTCACCTCTGCAACTCTGGAGTCGATATTGATTGAAGGGTCATTATTGACCACATTTCGCTTACCTATTTGGACACCAATCTTTTCAACAGTTCCAGTTAATCCTTTAGGTAGTGCTTTACTTGATATTTCTGCTTTTTGACCCACTTGAATTTTGCTGATATCAGTTTCGTAGATTTCGGCAACGACATACATCTTTTGAGTTTGACCCAACTCAACTATGCCATTTTCACTAATAGTTTCGCCGGGAAAAGTATTAATCTTCAAAATTTGTCCACTCATAGGCGATCGCACATAAGCTAAAGCTAAATTAGCTTGTGCTTCCAAAACAGCAGCCTTGGCTCTTTCTAACTCGCTTTGAGCAACCTGCACATCAACAGGACGAACTTCTTTTAACTCTGACAAACTAGCTTTAGCTTCTTGAATCTGTTTAGGAAACGATGATAAAGTTTGGTTGAGAGAACTTTGACCTTCCTTGAGTTGTGCTTGCAAAGTTTCTACTGCTAATAACTTAGTATCTCTTGTGACCGCAGATATAGCACCCTGCTCATATAGCGATTGAAAACGTCCATATTCTGTTTCGGCATTTCTCAATTGCGCTTTTAAGCCAGCAATCTTAGATTTTTGAATGTTGATATCCCCTTGAAACTGGGCTTGTAAACTTGCAATGCGTGCTTGTTGAGCAGCAACTTCTCCTTGTTTTGTAGTTCCTGCTTGAGCTTGAATCAGTTGCGATTGAGCAACTCGAACACCCGTTTTGGCTTTTTCTAAAATTGTTTGCAGTTGACTTACATTATCCAGCACAGCAATTAATTGTCCGCGATGAACATTATCGCCTTCTTTGACCAAAACCTGATCTAACCTGGCAGTCTGTAAAGCTGATGGCCCAGATAAGTTAATAATTTTGTCTTTGGTTTGAATGCGTCCTAACGCTGCAACTGTGGGGATGACAGGTTTTTGAACTACAACTGTTGGGGTAACGTTACTCTGCTTTGTAGATTGCCAACTAAAATTTGAACTAGTAGCCAAAATATAGGCAGGCACAGCAATAGTCGCTAATCCTACAGGAACTATGAAAGCTAGTGTCAATTTTTTAGATTTTGGATCAAAGTTGATCGGTTTGCGAAAAATCTGCATTGGAGGTTAACCTCAATTAATATGGTTGCGATTGTATGTGTAGGTAATTCGTAATTATTTCGGTTATTCGGCTAACTTTACAGAGAACTAATTAACTTGAATTGCTTCTGTATCTTGATAGGGGGTAAGCCAATTATTTTATGCAGTTGCTTGACTAGATTCTGATAGATTTACTGCTGAACGATTATTACGCGCTTTTCCTAACCTCACTTTGACCAAGGCTTCGCCCATAAGTAATACCGTTTCACTTTAAAGTTGATACATTTGGGGAAGCAGGGGAAGCAGAGGAGGCAGAGGAGGCAGGGGAAGCAGCACTTCGGCTACTTCGGCTACGCCCTTCGGCTACGCTCAGGCTAAACTCAGTACAAGTACGCTCAGTGACCAAAGGCAGGGGGAGTAAGAAAAGTAATTTGTATCAATAATTTCGTGAAATGGTATAAGCAGTGCGCTCAGTCTTTCCCCCTGCCCCCCGCCCCCTGCTCCCTTGCCTCTTTTGACGACTGTACTAGCAACTTGGGTTAATAGCATCGGGTACTTGCTTTTCTACTAGTCTCAATGGTTTGTAATGGTAGGCAATGATAGTTGCCAATACGGTGAGTATTCCCATCACAATAAACATCAAACCGATACCACGTCCTTGACCGACACCAATAATTTTTCCTATACTTCCTGCCAACAGCCCGTCAGGAGTCATTAACGGTTCAAAGATTTTATCTGCTAATGGTCCGGCAACAGTATAAGCTAAAGGCTGTGATGCGTTAGCGATCGCTCCTATTGTGGCAAAAACTCGACCTTGAAGACTAGAGGGTACTTTCTTTTGAAAAATAACTTGAGCTGAACTGTTAATAATGGGGAGACCAAAGAAAAACAAAAAAGCTATC
This sequence comes from Halotia branconii CENA392, assembly GCF_029953635.1. NCBI lineage: Bacteria > Bacillati > Cyanobacteriota > Cyanophyceae > Nostocales > Nodulariaceae > Halotia > Halotia branconii. The sequence continues at coordinate 5,214,426 of NZ_CP124543.1, forward strand.
AGTGCTAAGACTAAAACAGATTGGTAAAACCCTGCACAGGTAATGCATAACCCACCTAGTAGCATAAAAGCAAATATACTGAGAGTTAAATACTGTGGCGTTCTCACTGTACTCACGAGGATGCTGCTTACTAACATTCCTATACCGCCAGTAGTCATAATTGTACCCAAGTCTGTAGCCGAGCCAAAGGACAATACTAGCGGCGTAATTAGCATTTGTACAATTCCGACCAGGAAATTGTTTACAGCAAAGAACAATAGCAGTGCAAACAGTCCTCTTCGTTGAACCAGATAGACCAAACCGTAAGATGCTTCCTTCAACCAAGAAGTTTTTTCAGCGCGATGTCTATCAATGTATTGTTTAGGAAACGGAGTTAGTAACAGAGTACTCAAAGCAAACAAAAAGGTGGCAAAATCAATAAAAATAATGCCATCAATTTCAAGAAACAGCAGCAGGATACCGCCTAACATTGGTGCAACTAACCGACCTGCGGCTTCCCCAACTTGCAGCATACCATTGGCTCGTCCCAGTTTTTCCGGTGGAACAAGTAAGGTAGTAGCTGCCGTATAAGCTGGCCATTGAAAGGCACTGAAGCAGGAACTAATAGCAGCACCCACGTATATGTGCCAAATAGCCAAATCGCCTGCGGCTAATAAAATTGCAATTACCCCCGTAGAAATACCTGCTCCTAAGTCACTAAATAACATCATCCAACGGCGGGGGAATTGGTCTACCAGCGTGCCAGCCACGGGAGAAATCAAAATCATGGGCAAGCTAGTAAAGAGGGAAATGAGGGCGAACTGTGTTACTGAACCAGTTCGCTGGTATACCCATACACCCAAGGCAAAATTAGTTAGCTGCGAGCCGATGAGGGAAATCATCTGTCCAAACCAGATGATGGTAAAAATTTGCATTCCTGTATTTTTTGGATGTTGGGTCATGGCAAAATTCCTCATGAACCTACATTTGCTTGTTCAATGCAAATTCTGAGTTTTTCTGCCACAGATGAGATGTGGGGTTGAGTCATCATCGTAATATGGTCGCCTGGAACAACGTGAATATCAACGTTTTGAGCAGAAAACTGACCCCATCCCCAGGCCGGGTCTTGGCGCAACTCAGTTAAAAGTGCGGCATCCTCTGCATTCACTTCCCTAGCCCGCAGCAGAGTTAGGCAAGATGGATAAACTTCTTGTGGTGAATATTTGATACTAGCTTGCAGATTTGCCTCGAATACTTGCACCAAACCACGCACTTGCTTGGTGTCAGTACCAGCAGGCAGTAAATCAACGGCGATTAATTGTTCCTTGAGATATGCTAATTGTGCGTCAAGTTCTAACGGTTGGAGTATTTCATAGCTTATATCTAAGCTCTTACCTGCCCAACGTTCAATTAGACGAGCAGTTTCGGTCAGTCGAGTGGCATCATCAACATCAATATATACGGGTTTGTCACTAGCAACTGGGGCGGGAGCGTCTAAAATTGCCACCAAAGCCACCTCATATCCTGACTTGACCAACTGTTGAGCCATTTCATAGGCAATAGAACCACCAAAGGAATGACCTCCAAGAAAATATGGCCCTTCAGGTTGAACAGTTTGTATCGCCTGGATGTAATAAGCTGCCATATCCTCAACACAAGTTAATGGTTCAGATTCTCCATTTAAACCAGGTGCTTGCAACCCATAAAATGTTTGGTTTTCTCCTAAATAACGAGCCAAATCATATAGATAGAGGACATTACCGCCACCTCCAGGTAAGCAAAAGAAAGGATATTGAGAATTTCCTTTTTGAACTTCTACCAGGGGAGACCAAGATGATACTCCTGATTCTTGGCGTAAAAGATTAGCTAAACTTTCGATGGTGGGGTATTGGAAAAGAGTAGCCAAAGGTAAGTTTTGAGAAAACTTTTGTTTAATATGAGCCATCAAGCGCACCGCTAAAAGCGAGTGTCCACCCAGATCAAAAAAGTTATCTTGCACTCCTACAGGGTAAACATTGAGAATATTTGACCAAATTTGTGTTAATGCCAACTCCACAGTATCACGAGGTTGTAAGTATTCCTTACCAAGGAAACTACGAGATGTTTTTGGTGCAGGTAGAGCGCGGCGGTCTAATTTACCATTGGGAGTTAGAGGTAGAGTCTCCAACATCACAAAAGCTGAAGGTATCATATACTCAGGCAATTGCTCTTTGAGAAATTGGTGCAATTCACTCTCTGGAAGTATTTGCTCAGAATGGGTGACAATATACGCTACCAATCGGGGATTTCCTGGTTCATCTTCACGGGCAATAACCGCTACTAAACGTACCTGAGGATGTTGAGTAAGTAAAGCTTCAATCTCTCCTAGTTCAATACGGAAGCCGCGAATCTTCACTTGGTGGTCAATGCGTTCGCAGTATTCTATGCTACCATCTGGTAAGAAACGAGCTAAATCCCCTGTTTTATATATCCGTGCTTCTGCTTCGTTGCTCAAGTGATTGGGGATAAATTTTTCAGCAGTTAATTCTGGACGGTTAAGGTAACCTCTAGCTAAACCAGCACCGCCAATGTGCAGTTCACCAATAACACCAACAGGAACTGGTTGCAGTTGGTTATCTAGGATATAAACTTGTGTATTAGCAATCGGACGACCGATGGGTACAGTGTGTTGATTCAGCCTTTGTTTGCAAGTCCAATATGTGGCATCAATACAAGTTTCTGTGGGACCATAAAGATTATGTAACTCTGCATTGAGATGAGCAAAGAAGCGTTCTTGTAGTTCGCCTGTTAAAGGTTCTCCACCGCAAAATACATTTTTTAAAGATTGGCAGTTTGTAATTTGCTCATTTTCTAACAGCATTCGTAGTAAGGTGGGAACAAGTTGCAAAGTGGTAATTTTGTGTTCAACAATTGTTTGGATGAGATAATCGCTATCTTGATGTCCCCCTGGTTTAGCCATGATCAATTGCGCTCCCACTAACAAGGGTGCGTAAAATTCCCAAACGGAAGCATCAAAGCTAAAAGGAGTTTTTTGCAGAACTTTATCTGTTGCAGTTAAAGGGAAGTCTGTTTGCATCCACAGCATATGATTACAAATTGCACGATGCGGTAACATTGCTCCTTTGGGTTTGCCTGTAGAACCAGATGTATAAATTACATAAGCTAGATGATCAAGAGTGACGTTGCTAACTGGATTGAGTTCACTTTCTTGAGCAATTGTTTCCCAGTTAGTATCTAAGCAAATTGTGTAACCTTGGTGTTGAGGAAGAATATCCAAAAGTCTTTGTTGAGTTAACAAAACTGGTGCTTGAGTATCCTCTAACATCAAACTTATTCGCTCTTGGGGATACATTGGATCTATTGGTACGTATGCACCGCCAGCTTTCAAAACTGCCAACAAAGCAACAACCATAGAAAGCGATCGCTCTATACAAATTCCTACCAAAACATCAGGAGCAACTCCCAGTTTTTGCAAATAATGTGCTAGTTGATTGGCACTAGCGTTAAGTTGAGCATACGTTAGTTGTTGTTGCTCGTAGATCACAGCAATGTTGTTAGGGGTACGCTCTACTTGTTCTACAAATAATTGATGAAGGTTCTTGTCTTGTGAAAAATTAACTTGAGTGTTATTAAAATCCACCAGCAACTGATGTCGTTGTTCATGATTTAAAATTTCTAATTCGTTAATTGTTGCTTGAGGATTGGCAATTACACTTTCTAATAAAGTTTGATATTGAGTCATTAATTGTTGGATATCTGCTGATGAAAATAAACTAGCATCATAGTGAAATTCAGCTACTAAATTATCATCACAACGTGTCATTGCAAGTTTGACTTTAAATCTGTCAAAACAAACGTACTGTTGAACCAAAGAAAATGTCACTTCCTCAGTAAAGGAACTGGAAAATTGTTCTGTAAATTCAAAACAGAAGGGCAGGAAAGGTACGCCCATAATAGCTGTATCTGTTTCTACAACTTCCTCCCAATTAAAACATTCTTGCCAGTCATAAGCTCTACTTTGAACTAAAGCAGTCTGTTCTAAAAGTTCACTAAATTTCAAGCTGTGATCAAGACGAGAATGTATTGGTATGTGTTTAGCAAATAATCCTAGTGCTTCTTGGAGTTCTTCTTCCGGTCTACCATCACAAACATTCCCAACAACCATATCCGCTATTCCTGTCAGCCGCCAAATCAGGATTTGCCAGCAAGTTAGGAAGAATATATTTTCGCTAGTATCAAATTGTGCTGCTAAAGATGCTAATTTAGCTGCTAACTTTGGCTGAATTGTTTGGGTAATAATTTGAGGAGCAAATGTAGTTTTTTCTACAATAGAGTTTTCTCTTGGCAATTTTACATTGCGAATTGAACTCATATCATATTGTTGCCAGTAGTCTTTCCCAATTTCAGCCTCTTTTGACTGTAGCAATTCATTTTGCCATTCCGAGAATAAAATATACTGCACTGGTTCGTCTACTAAGGCTTCGCCATGCAAGTTTGCTTTGTAGATACGATTAATTTCTGCAACTAAATTATTTAATGATGCAGTGTCTGCATAGAGAGCAGGTAAATTGAGCAGTAAGAAATGTTGAGAGTCGGAGAATTTTACTAGAGATACTTGCAATAGCGAGGATTTTTCAAAGTCAAAATTTTGTAGCTTGGCAGATTCAAATAGTGCAGTTAGGGCGTTTTGTTGTTTGTCTGGTTTCATCCTGCTGAAGTCATAATGTTGAATTGACAAAGTTTTGTCATCTTCAATCACTTGCAGAGGTATGGTCATTCCTGGTAAGAAACGAAAATTAGTACGGAAAATTTGATGGCGTTCAATAATAGTCTCTAAGGTAGTTTTTAAAGTTTCAAAATGAAGATCACTATTAATTTCTACAGTACACAATGAACGAAAAGGTAGACTATTAGTGTACTGTTGCAAAAGCCATAGATGTTTTTGTTGCGGCGAAAGTTGAAAACCTTGAATTATCTCACTATTCATGAAAAGTCATTCCTGTACAATATTTGTGCTAATTATTAGTACCGTAAGCAAAAAAATTTTATGCACTCAGTATTTTTGCTTATATCCCATTACGGTTCCGTTAAGGCTATAACTCTGTTATAGTAATCCGGTTTGATTCGGTGAATTTATTTGTGTAGGTAGGCAACAGGAAACAGGAAACAGGGAACAGTTAAGAAGGGATAGATATGTACTGAATCGTGTTCAAAAATCAAATAGGAGTCCTATATCTAAGTCAATTTGTTTTAATAACCGCCAAGACGCAGAGAAGCCAGTGCGTTGAGCGGCTTTGGCGACTTTAACAGTTATCAGTAAAGAATGAAGTGTTCATCCTTGGGGAAACACCACACCATACGCCATGATAACTGTTTACTGTTCACTGGTTTAAGCAGCTGGCGTAGCGTAGGGAGAAGAAATGGGTGGTTAGAAACCGCTTGCTTCTACACAGACGAAACCCTTGATAAAGTGACCAACAGTCTCATGGAGGTCGTAGGGACTTAAAATATCAATGAACATTGCTAAACCCCTACGACAATCTATCTTTATGAGAATTTTCGTGAGTTGCTATTACCTACTAATTAAGTCGGTGAAATAAAATCAAACTATGTGAATAAAAGTAAATAAGGCTCAAACTCTTTATCCCAACGATAATTATTGACATCGACTGACCTACTTACTACTGGTCTGTCAACCCAAAAATGACAGGTGGAGGCAGGCAGGGGAAGCAGGGGAAGCAGGGGAAGCAGGGGAAGCAGGGGGAGAAAAGAACTGGACTTTTTCACATTAACCCAGCAAAATTATCTTGACAGAGTACTACTCGGTTCACCCATTGCTGTCAAAATCTTTCTGGCTCCAGAAAAAGGCCTGCGTCCGTGGGATACTAACATATTGTCCAGCATCAGGATGTCGCCTTTTTGCCAAGGAAAAATTTTGGTTTCTTGTTCTATAACGGCGCGAATTTCTTCAATAACGGAAGTTTCGATGGGAGAACCATCACCGTAATAGGTGTTATAAGGTAAATTTTCTTCAGAATTTTCACTTAAAAAGCTGTTGCGAAAATCTGCTTCCAAACTAGATACGTGCCAAAAAACGATATGATTAAACCAAACCATGTCACCAGTCACGGGATGTTGAGCGATCGCTGGACGCACTTGATGAGTTTTCAGATGGTTTTCATCTTGCCATTCAAATTCAATTTGAGCATGACGACAGTATTCTGCTAAGTCTGCTTTGTCGTTAGTAGCAAAACTTCTTTGCCAAGGTAGACCGAATCCGTTACCAAAATTACGCACTAACATCCACCCTTTTTCTTGAAAACGCTCTCTAATTTGCGGAGAAATTTTTTGGTAAACTTTCCTCATATCTGCAATAGGCGTTTCTCCTTGCACAGTCGCGGGTTGAATGCAGCAGAACCATATCTTCATCGGCCAAGTGATTACATAAGATAACTCGTTATGCAAAGCAATGGAGTGTTCTGGCGGAAATTCGGTAGATGTGTAAACCTTGTTGCTGAGTTTTGTTCGTGGTGTTGCACCTTCTACATAATTCATAATTTGCGGACACACGACGTTCACAAATCCCTCAAAATCATCTTGAGTACTAATATCGAAACCTCTAAATAAGATGCCTCCATATTTCAATAGATTGGTTTCGATAAAGTCACGGTTATTTTGAGACCAAATTTGCAGATTTAAATCTTTAAATTTAGGTTGAATAATAAGCGGCAATGCTTCTTTAGCTTGTATATGAGTGACATCTACTAATCCTTGTGATGACAAATTTATAGCTACTGGTTGATTTTTTTGCTTTTTATCAGCCCACATTTTCTTAAAAGAAGGCTTGTTTACATCCATAGTTTCTGTGTTATTCATAATTTACTCCTAGCTGATTTAACGAATTGATTTAGTTTGTAGATTTTTGAATTTGTTGCGGCGGACTTGAAGAAATTCTTGTTCTTTCGCCAGATTTCTTTGCTTGTTTGCTTGAGCTAATATTTGTTCTAACACTTGCAACTTGGTATGAGGCTGTGCGGCTATTTTGTGCAGAACTGTGACAACATCTTCTAACATTCTTGCAACAGTGTCGTGAGTAAAGCGATTTCCTTCGTAGCTAAGTCCTACAGATAAATTCGCCCCAGGTATAACTACTAATCCTAAAGGATATTTTGTGCGTTCAATGTTACTAACGTTGTCAATTTTTAAGCGATCGTTTGAGTTTTGCAAAGCAGGGTCTATGGGATAGTTATAAAATCCGATATTAGTCTCAAACATTGCTGTCCCCATTGGTATTTCACTGACCCTTTGAATTTCCACTAAGGGAGTATAAGAGTATTGCTCGCGCTCTATTTGTTGTATATGTAACTCTTGTAACCAAGGTAACAGTTCTCTTTCTCCAGAAATCTGCACTCGTACTGGTAAGGTATTAACAAACATACCTACCATCGTTTCTATACCTGCAAGAGATGGAGGACGACCAGATACGGTGCTGCCAAAAACTACATCTTCGTGACCACTGTAATGTTTTAGTAATAGCGCCCAAGTGCCTTGCATTAAATTATTAAAAGTGAACTGATGCTGTCGGCTGAGAGATTCGAGGGCAGTTGTTAAGTCTGCTGGAAGTTTGATAGTTTGCTCATGATAACTCTGCTTTTGTTGGGGATGATGTACAACAGATTTATCTGCATTTAACACAATTGGGGTAGTAAAACCTTTCAGGGTTTGTTGCCAAAACTGCTCTGCTTGAGTGAGGTCTTGTTGTTGCAACCAAGTAATATAGTCTTTGAAAGGACGGGGTGTTGTTAAGTACAAATCATGACCTTTGTTTAAGGCATTGTAGAAAGCAAAGGCTTCTTGAACTATGACAGGCAAAGACCAACCATCAATCAAAAGGTGATGGAAACACCAAACAAATTCATAAGTATCATCTGCCATTTGAATTAAACTACAGCGCATTAGAGGAGCTTGGTGCAGTTCAAAACCTCTGTTTCTATCTGCTTCTAGAAAAGCTTGCAGCTGCTGTTGCTGTTCGCCAAAAGACAATGCTCGCCAATCATAATGAACAAAAGGTAAGTTGATAGATTTGCAAACTACTTGGTGAGGTTTTTTAAGATTTTCCCAGACAAAGAAAGTACCCAGAACTGGGTGACGTTCAACAACCCGTTGCCAAGCTTGCTCAAATGCTGTAGTGTTAAGATCCCCGTGGAGAGTGCAATTTAGCAGTTCATTGTAAACTCCAGAATCTGGGTCATAAAGGGTATGAAAAAGTATACCTTCCTGCATTGGAGACAGGGGATAAATCGACTCAATGTTTTTCTTGTGGTTAGCTATATCACGGGTTGCCATTTCTGCAATTAAATTGTCCAGATATTCCTGAGTTAACTCTGCTTCGGGAAAATCTGAAGGAGTATAACCGCCAACATCAGTAGACTGACAGTGATTGATAATATCTGTGAGTGCATTGATGAAATTAGCAGCTAAAGCCTCAATTGTCGATTGTTGGTGAATGTTTTGACTATAAGTCCAATTAAGTTGCAGCTTACCTGATGCGACTAAGGCGTTAACTTCTAGTAAGTGAGTGCGATCGCCTAATATACTTTGTTCAGCACCCGCAGACTCTTGTGCCAATTTCCACGCTCCAGACTCCGATAATTCTTGGTCAAATTGTCCCAAGTAGTTGAAACTAACTTGCGCTGGGGTTGCAGTTGCAAGTTGTTGACGGATTGCTGAGTCTTGGGTGAAATAGCGAAGAATGCCGTAGTTAATACCGCGTTTTTGGCAAGGGCGTAGTTGTTCTTTAATTGACTTTAAAGTTTTACCCGCATCGGCATTTGCTGCCAATTTTAATTTTATGGGGAAAAGGCAAGTAAACCAGCCGACAGTCCGCGATAAATCGATGTCTGCAAACAGTTCTTCTCGTCCATGACCTTCAACATCAACGAGTAGGGAAGATTCACCAGTCCATTGAGCGAAACTTTGTGCCAAAGCAGTTAACAACACGTCATTAATTTGGGTATTGTAAACAGCCGGAACTTCTTGCAGTAAAGCACGGGTTTGTTCTGCGTCGAGAGACACTGAAACTTGGGCAGATGAAGCAACAGTATTATTCTGCTGATTGTAATCTACAGGCAAAGGTATAGAGCCGGATGACTGAGCTAACCAAAAGTCTAATTCGGTTGTGAGTGTTTCTGAACTGCCATATTCAGCCAGTCGATGCGACCATTCTTTAAAAGAAGATGTTTTGGCTGGAAGTTGAATTGTTTCTCCCCGATTTAGTTGTTGATAAGCATTAAATAAGTCTTCTACCAAAATTCGCCATGAGACACCATCCACAGCTAAGTGATGCACAATTATTAACAACCGCGCAGGTTGTTCAGCACCAAAATGGAACAGTGCGACTTGCATTAACTCTTGTGACAAATTTAAGCTAGCTTGTAGCTTGTTAGCAGCAGTTTCGAGTGCTGCTTGTTTTTCTTGTGGGGCAATTTTTGCTAAATCCACACAAGTTAAAGGTACTGTAGCATTAGCATCTGCATTAGTTTGTAACCAGCTTTCGTCTTCTTGAACAAATCTCAAACGTAAAGCATCATGGTGTAATAATAATTGCTGCAAGGCTTGTTCTAATATTTCTGCTTTCAAGTCTGTTGGCACTGACAGCAACACCGATTGATTAAAGTGTTCTGGTTGAGGTAGGTTTTGTTCAAAAAACCACTGTTGAATTGGTGTTAATGGTAAGGAACCTGTAACTAAACCTTGTTCAGCTTGGACAGGGAGAGTTGTATCCACGACGGTAGACAACTCTGCGATCGTTTGGTGATGAAATAGTTGTTTGGGAGTCAGTTGTAGACCAGCTTGATTGGCTCGTGCCACAACTTGAATCGTCAGGATAGAATCACCGCCTAGTTCAAAAAAGTTGTCGTTGATCCCAACTTGTTTTAGTCGCAGGACATCAGCCCAAATATTGGCTAAGATTTTTTCTGTCTTTGTGCGTGGGAGAATTAAGTTAGTATCAAAATCACTCCTTGAGGTTTTTGGTGCAGGTAAAACGCGACGATCTACTTTGCCGTTGGGGTTTATAGGTAGAGACTCCAGCATGACAAAAGCCGAAGGCAGCATATATTCTGGCATTTTTGCTTTGAGAAAATCGCGGAGTTCTTTAACTGTAGTCGCCGCCAATTCATGCAAAACAACATAAGCAACAATACGCTTTTCTCCTGGCTCGTCTTCTCTAACTAGGACGACCACGTTGGCAATATCAGGGTGCTGTTGTATAACTGCTTCAATTTCACCTAATTCAATGCGGAAACCCCGGATTTTAACTAGGTTATCGATGCGGTTAATGAACTCGATATTGCCATCAGGTAAATATCTAACTAAATCGCCAGTTTTGTACAAATACTGAGAATTATCAAATGGGTTAGGAATAAATTTTTCAGCATTGAGTTCTGGACGATTGAGATAACCTAAAGCTAAACCATCACCTCCCAAATAAAGTTCACCATATACGCCCACTGGGACTGGTTGCAAATGTCTATCTAATACATAGGTTTGTGTATTGGCGATCGCTCGCCCGATTGGTATATTTGTTGTTTTTTCTGCAACATCTTGGATGTGATGGCAAACGGAGAAAGTAGTGTTTTCTGTGGGACCATATCCGTTCAGTAAATGTTCAGGCGCACCATGTTGCAAAACTTTCTTGATCCAACGAGGATCTAAAGCTTCACCTCCTACTAACAGATATCGCATCGTCTGAAAAGCTGTTGGTACTTCTTTCGCCATTTGATTAAATAGCGCCGCAGTCAAAAACATTATTCCTAGTTTCTGCTGCTGAATACAGGTAGCAAATTGTTGTGGTGAAAGAACAATATCCTGGCTAACTATTACCAAACGCGCTCCGTTTAATAAAGCTCCCCAAATTTCAAAGGTAGCAGCATCAAAGGAACAATTAGATACTTGTGCAAAAACATCGCTGGTACTGATTGGTACATAATTTGTATTCAGTACCAAACGATTTACACCCCGATGAGGAACCATCACACCCTTGGGTTTACCAGTAGAACCTGAAGTGTAAATTACATAAGCTACGTTTTCAACGGTAGTGGTATTGACAGGATTTTCTTGACTGTTTTGGTTGATAGTTTCCCAATCTGTATCCAAACAAATTTGTCTCACCCCAAGTTCAGAAAATTGATGGGTGAGGTGTTGTTGAGTCAGCAACACTTGAACTTGAGCATCTGACAACATTAAAGACAATCGTTCTGCTGGATAATTAGGATCTAAAGGTACATACGCACCACCAGCTTTGAGTATCCCCAATAACCCCACGATCATCTCTAAGGAACGCTCAACGCAGATACCCACTAGTACATCTGGCTTGACACCCAAGTTTTGCAACTGGTGTGCTAATTGGTTGGCGCGATCGTTTAATTCTCGGTAAGTAAGTTGCTGATTCTCAAAGACTACTGCCACCGCATTTGGTGTTTGTTCTACCCACTCTGCAAACAACTGATGAATACATTTACCTTGAGGATAATCGGTTGCGGTATCGTTCCACTCTACAAGTAACTGATGCTGTTCGCTTGCACTTAATAATGATACTTCTGCAACTGGTTGTTGAGGATTAACCACAAGATTTTCTAGCAAAGTCTGGAAATGCCCTGCCATACGGGTAATAGTTGTAGCATCAAATAAATCGCTGTTAAATTCCCATTCTCCTAAAAGTCCTGACTCGGTTTCTTGCATTGATAGCGTCAGATCAAATTTTGCAGTGCTATTTTCGATTTTTAGGAGATTTAAGCTCAAGTTGGGTAGTTCTAATTTACCCATAGGTGCATTTTGCATGGCAAATGCTACTTGAAACAAAGGCATGTGAGAAAGCGATCGCTCTGGTTGCAAGGCTTCAACTAATCGCTCAAAAGGTACATCTTGATGAGCATAGGCATCTAAAGCGACTTGTTTGACTCTTTGCAGTAATTCTGCAAAACTCGGATTTCCCTCTAAATTAGTCCGTAGCACTAAAGTATTGACAAATAAACCAATTAATGGATATGTCTCTTGGCGATCGCGGTTAGCAATCGGAGAACCGATGACAATATCTGACTGGTTACTATAGCGATACAGTAAAGTTGCAAAAGCTGCCATCAGGGTCATAAACATCGTTGTCCCTGACTTTTGACACAGAATATTTAATTGTTTGGTGAGATTTTGGTTGAGTTCAAAATTTAAAGTTTGACCTTGAAAAGTTTGCACTGGAGGACGCGGACGGTCTGTAGGTAATTCTAAGATCGGGGGAATACCTGCTAACTGCTGCCGCCAGTAGTTGAGTTGATTTTCTAAAACTTCACCTTGTAAACATTGTCTTTGCCAATGAGCAAAATCAGCATATTGAATGGTTAATCCTGTTAATGGAGAAGGTTGATTTTGTGAAAAAGCTGTGTATAAACTAGAAAATTCTTGAATAAATACCCCCAAAGACCAGCCATCAGAAACAATATGGTGCATCGTTACCAACAATACATAAGATTCTGATGCCAAATGTAGTAAGGTAACTCGCAACAAACAATCTTGTGTCAAGTCAAAAGGTTGTAGTTGTTCTGCGATCGCCAAACGTTCTACCTCAGCAAAACGTGCTGCGGCTGGTAATGTTTGTAAGTCAATGACTGGAATATTGATTGTTAATTGAGGCGTAATTATTTGGACAGCATTGCCATCAATAGTTTTAAAGTTAGTCCGCAAGATGGCATGACGTTGAATGATTTCTGCAATAATTTTTTCCAGGATAGATACCTGCAAATTGCCAGTAATTTCTACCGCCGCCGCCATGTTATATGTTGCACTATTGCCCTCCATCTGATCTAGAAACCAAAGTCTTTGCTGGGGAAAAGATAAAGGAATTAATTTGTCAGTGCTGGCGGCTTCAATGCGCGGCAATTTAGATTTAGGAATAATCGTAGACGGTTGCTGTGCTAACAATTTTTGCAGCACAAGTTCGCGTTTTTGCGGTGAGAGATGTTCTAAACGCTTTAGTAAGTCACTCATAAATTTATTGCTTGTATTTAACAAGGTAACTTTGGTTAAGTTACACAACTTTAGTGGTTAGTGTCGGTCAAAATTTCTATAGGGAAAGCTCAATTAATTTATGCAGCCACTACTCGAAATATAGGAATCTGGTTTGATTTGGAGAACTTACTCGTAGAGGTAGGAAACAGGGAACAAGGCTCTTTAAGGTGTAGTGAATTTTTTCAAAAATCAAATATGAGTCCTATAGTTAATTACTAGTAAAATTTCTTAAGTATAATAAACTAGATTAGAGAATGCTGTTCATAACATTCTTGATTATGTATAATTTTATGTATAATATGATACTAAAATAAGTCATGCGTTCACGTCAAAGCATCACTGAGCAGTTTACGACTTTCTTACAATTCGATACTGACAGGGCAATCAGTTGGGCAGTTGATGCTAAACTACGGAGAAATTTGATTACCTGTCAAACACGTCTTTTGCAAGCAGAAGAAACCGAGAACTTTTGGGTATGTTATTGGTATAAAGTATGGCAAGAGCAACCAGGAGGTTTAGCAAGGGGACATTTTTCGGCTTATTTACAAGAAGTATGTTACTGGGCGGTTTACAGAATAGTTGCAAATCTTTCCTCTACGCAACATACATTGTCTGACTGCTTTCAAATGGTAATTGTTCGTGTTGATAAGGTTTTGAAAGGGTTTAAACCTAATCTCAGCTTTAATCTGAAAAATTATGCAAGTGCGATTTTCAGCAGTGAATTTAAGGAAATGCTGCGATCGCAAAACGAAATTGATATTTGTACTAATTGGCGATTGTTAAGAAAGCTGACTCAAAAGCGTTTAGTAGAGTCTTTACAAAATCAGGGGATTCATGAAGATGTTATTCAACGCTATGTGTTAGCGTGGAAATGCTATCAAGCGTTATATGCTCCTAAGCAAATTGTTGGCACTCGCAAATTATCTAGACCTGATGATGCCACATGGAAAGCGATCGCCCAGCTTTATAATTTCCAACGTCACACCCAACTTTCGCAACCAGGGCCGGAGTGTAGTGAGGAAACAATGGAGAAATGGCTGGTTATTTGTGCCAAAGCAGTACGAGATTATTTTTATCCCCGTCTGATTTCTTTAAATGTCTCTGTAGGGGAAGACACTTCTAAGGACGAATATATAGATATAGTCCCACAACTCCAGCAAGATTCCTGGATGACAGAAATCCTGGAGCAAGAAGAACTGCTCAACAGACAGTCCCAGCAATCTCAAATTAGCAACGTCCTAGTTGCGGCTTTGAATGAACTAGATCAAGAAGCTCAAGATATCATTCAGCTTTATTACAGTAAAGGCTTAACTCAACAACAGATTGCTCAACAGCTAGACATCAAGCAGTACACCATTTCTCGCCGACTTGCCAAAGCCAAAAATGCTTTACTGCTGAAATTAGTAACTTGGAGTCAACAATCGCTGCATATTTCTCTCAACTCACTGGTACTAAATTATGTGAACACTATTCTAGAAGAATGGTTACAAACTTACTATAATCGTTCTCCTCTGAATTAAGGTAGCAATTATATGATTGACTTGGATGGATTAGCCTTAAGAAACTCTACACACCTTTGGTTAGAAATTTCGGAAACTGAGCAAAGAAAAATTTGGGATCAAAGTCCAGCTTTTTCTACGGATAATCGGCGGTGGACTGCTTATCTCAATCGGTTGAGCCTGGACACTTTTCTACCTTGGCTACAAGCAGAATACACTCCTGAAGCGATTCCTTTTCCTCGACTAGCAGCTTTACCCAGCGTTTGGGAAGTGGTCAACGGTGTTGGAATTTCGTTCAAGACAAAACGCATGGTATTAATCCCCTCAGAAACTATTGATTTAAGCGAACTGCGCGTTCCGCAAGAGTGGGTAGACATTCCCAGCTGGACAGCAGATTATTACCTCGCAGTACAAGTAAATCTCGAAGAAGGCTGCATTCGGATTTGGGGATACACTACCCATGCTCTATTAAAAAGTATGGGTAGTTATGACGCAAGCGATCGCGCTTATTGTTTGGATGGTGAGCATTTGATTTCTGACCTCGATATTCTGTGGATGGCAAATCAAATCTGTGCCGAAGAACCGACTCGTTTTGCACAAACAGCACCTTTACCAGAATTAGCGATCGCGCAAGTACAAAATTTATTGCAACGCCTAGGCAATCCGGCTTTAGTTTTACCCCGTCTAGCAGTACCCTTTACCACCTGGGGCAAACTCCTAGAACATGGAGGATGGAGAGAACGTTTGTACGAGCAACGTCAAGGGCAACAACAAAAGTGGTCAGTTCGTCAATGGTTGCAAACAGGTGTATCAGATTTTGCACAAACATTTGGCTGGCACAACATTGAGCTAGAGCCAAATTTCTCAGGAGCCAAAGGTTTAGAGCCAACAACTGCATTGCCAACTTTAGTGCGAACACTTACTATTGCTGGACAAGAATATGAATTGCAAGTCAAGGCAAAGAATAGTCTTACAGATAGAGTCTGGCGATTTGAACTGCAAAATGCAATCAGAGGTGAAATGATTGCCCAAGGAACAAAATTACGACTATTGACAGAAAATTTACAACCATTTGATGGCAATCAAGTACAAGCTGATACTCCGGTAAAGAGGCTTTACATAGAAGTGGCATTGGGTGATATTGAGGAAGGATTAGTATGGGAAATAGAACCAACGCCTGAAGATTTTGAACACGAAATTTTGTTTTTTTGAATATGTCAATGTCATGATTTTCCTAATATAGATTTTTATTCATAGTTATTACTTCTAACGATATAAGACAAATAACTAAAAATAGTGCATTCTAAAAGTAGTGTAAATATAGTCAATTATGGATGCTGCTAAACGCCTTGCTACTCTAAATCGCATTCGCAAACTCAGCCGTTTGATGGATACATCTATACGCATCCCTCTCACAAATTTTCATATTGGAATAGACCCAATTATCGGTTTAGTTCCAGGTGCTGGTGATTTAATCAGTACAGCGTTTTCAGCTTACATTATATTTTTAGCTACCCGCTTCGGCATTTCACGTCAAGACTTAACCAAAATGATTTTTAATGTTGGTTTAGAAACAGTGGTGGGTACTGTGCCTTTTGTGGGTGATTTATTTGATGCTTTCTATAAGTCCAATATTCGTAATTTGGCAATTTTAGAGCAACATTTGACAGGGGTTAAACCAGAAATTAAAGAAATTTCTGATGAACTTTATAAAAGTAAATTCCCTCAAGTTTGAGAAAGCATATTTAATGTTTTCGTGGTAGATTGAAAACATTATTTAACTGTAGAGCGACAAATTATTTGACCACCTATACCGTTTCACTTTAAAGTTGATACATTTGGGCAAGCAGGGGAAGCAGCACTTAGGCTACGCGGTAGTTGAGCGCACTTGTACTGAGCGAAGTCGAAGTAGTCGAAACTCAGTGACCGGAGGCAGGGGGAGTAAGAAAAGTAATTTGTATCAATAATTTCGTGAAATGGTATTACCCCTCTTTTGTCACTTTCCGAGTATTCTGAATAAAAGGATTAAAAGAAAAAGTTCTGGAAGGTAAGCAGGGCAATGGATCAATACAAGATATAGACAAGATCCTAGCTAGTTTGTTTTGTGATATTTATAACCACGAACCATATTCCAAAGATCCCCGCGAAACAAGATTTGATATCATGTCCGGATAATCGCTTACGATAAAAGCAGGGAGCGCAAAGATGAGTCATGCCAAAACGAATTAGTGTAGCCAAACATTTAAGTATTGAAGAGCTAGAAAAACGTTATCGTCAAGCTAAAGATGGCATAGAAAGCCGTCAGTATCAGATTATTTGGTTAGTAGCACAAGGTAAAAAAACGGAAGAAGTAGAGGAAATAACAGGCTACAGCAAAACATGGATATACGGATTGGTAAAAAGATACAACGAATTTGGAGTGGGATACTTAGGCGATCGCAGGCAGTTAAACCAAGGTAAACAGCCTGTAGTGGATGATATGCAACAAGCACAGTTATGGCAGGCATTACAAGAGAAAGCACCAGATGGAGGGCTATGGAACGGTCGAAAGGTAGCAGACTGGCTAACTGAAGTCACAGGAAATCAGATCAGCCGACAGAGGGGATGGGAGATATTACGGCAGATGACTTTTAGACTCAGAGTACCTCGCCCGTCTCACACTAAAAGCGATCATTTTGAGCAAGAAGCCTGGAAAAAAAACTAGCGACACAAGTAAAACAACTCCAAACTATCTATCCAGATGCAGAAGTTCAGTTGTGGTGTGAAGATGAACATCGTTTAGGACTCAAACCGATTTTGCGACGAGTGTATGTACCTGAAGGAGAAACACCAATTGCTGATGTCCATTGGCGGTTTAAATGGTTATGGTTGTATGCTTTTGTACATCCCAAAACAGGAGAGAGCTATTGGTGGATTCTGCCTTACGTGAACACAGAATTGTTTAATCAGGTTTTGGCTGATTTTGCTCGTGAATTTGGATTAGGTAAAAATAAACACATTTTATTAGCTGTTGACCGTGCTGGCTGGCATACCAGTAAAAATTTACAGATTCCTGAAGGACTACATTTAACATTTTTGCCTTCTCACTCACCTGAGTTACAGCCGGCAGAAAGGTTGTGGACTTTGGTGGACGAACCAATCGCTAATCAATCGTTTAACTCACTCAATGATTTGGAGAATATTTTATTTCATCGCTGTCAGTCTTTACTTCAACAGCAAGATTTAATTCGTGGGTTAACTGGTTTTCATTGGTGGCTTCAGATTGGAGTTTAATCGTAAGTGATTATCCGGACATGATATGACAACAGTTCTGGCTATCTTTATCAGTCATCACCTAAAATTTAAGAAATCATCTTGTGTTAACTAATGTTAAGTATTAGTTGCCAAACAGAAGCTATCCAGTTTGCAAGACACATAAACTGGAATAGGCATTCAACTTAAACCTTTGCTTAGTTTTCAGGTATCTGGTTTTAAAACTTGCTTACCGTGTTTCTCGAAAATAATTAAACTCCCATCTTCCAGTAAATAGCCTAACTGGAGTTTGTTGTTGCGAATTTCTCGGTGACAACGTTTGAGAGTGGCAGTAAATTCTGCTAATTGTCTTCGACGAAATCCTTCATCTTGCTGAGCATGGTAAATAGCGTAGATATGCAAAGCTTCCGCAGCAGAGAGGCCGATTGGTTCCGGCTGTTTTTTAAACGGCACTTTTCCAGAATCCTCCAGATACTTGAAGAACTAATTTCCCTGTTCTGCCCGCTTGCGCTTTCCTTGCGGTTTAACTTCCTCAGTCACGTTAATTAGACCAGAACCGCGCATAGCTCGGTACATTAAGTCCCACTCAATAGCACACCAAAATTCCTCAAAGGAATCAAACTGCTTTTGAAAGCGGTAAAAATCTGGATAAAAATCTTGATAAATAATTGCGGCCATTGCCCTATGTGCAAGAGAGATTTCTGCATACGGCCGATAAGGTGCTTGTTCGTTAACAGCATATATTTTTTGTAGTTCTTTTGCATCGATTAGCAAGGCTTGTTGCCAGTTATTAGTTAATCTGGCGTGTCGGCGCATTGCTTCCATCATAATTTTGCCGTTGCCTTGTTCAACGGTTTTTATATCTGAGTACCTGTCTCGAACGACTTGATCTGGTAAATTGTGCAAATAATTCAATGCAATAAAGGTTGTAGGCGATATGGAAGGTTGCGGGAGGGTTTTCTTTGCCTTGTTCATCTAACTTCAAACTTTTCAAATTTAAATGTCTATTTTAATGTTCAAAGTGCTGTATGCAAACTTGCCGCAACTGAGCAATACTGCGTTCGTCATGGTAGTATGTGTACAACTCAATGTTTTGATTGACTCCCCCTGCGGTTAAATTGAGGGAACCATCAACTGCACCGTAACGACCAACGTATGCCTTGGCGTGCAATTCTGATAACGTTCGCACCTGAATGCGATCGCTCTTATTGCCCAGTTGTCTCAATAAAGGATAATACTCTTTATCGCTACCTACTGTGATGTACACTTTACCGCCATTGGCGGCCATTTGATGTAGAATGTCAAACAGGTGTAGTGCTTCTTGCTTTGTCTCTACAATTTCCCCAAAAGAGACATAATAGGGTTTTTCTAAACGGAAATTTGTTACCCAAGGCGAAACAATCCAAAACTCGTAACTGCCTTCTAGTTGTGATGCTAAAATCTCATTGAGCAGAAAGTTGTAAAGCATTGCTTGACCACTGGGTTGCAATTGAGTTGATTGCTTTGCCATTGGCAGAACCTCATTTAATAGGACGAACTGTTACTTGAATGACAGGTAATTCGTTTGGTTTTAAGTTGTTAGGGTAAATAGTTTGAATATCGGTAATCATTGGGTAAACCATGCCGATATCTGTGTCGATACCTGCATCTGTTAAGTAACTAATTGTGGCGCACAAGGATGCAAGATTATCGCTTCTTACCCGTAAGTAAATTGTTTGACAGCCATTTTCCAGCAAGGTTCTCATTAGACCTCTTGCATGAATCAAGAAAAAAGAGCAAGTTCATAGTTAATCAATCCAGCAATCAAATTGCATCGCAAGCCAAAACGTTTTCTACGATTACGATATTGTTCTTTAAGGATGCGAAAAATCTTCAATCGACGGTTGAGATGTTCGCCAACAATACGTAGGCTAGCTAAGTGACGATTGTGTTGGCGTTCTGGAGTAGATAAATCTTTCCCACGAGGTTTCCTACTGGGTATGCAGCTGTTGGGATGAAGTTTGGCAATACCTTGATAACCTTTATCAGCTAAACACAACTGTGAAGTATGAAATCTGACCCTAGTATTTCTCCATAAACGAAAGTCATGGATGCGACCAACTCCATAAGCTGTACAAAGAATTTTGCCAGTAGCTTGGTCAACTACCAATTGTGCTTTTAAAGTATGTCGTTTTTTCTTACCACTATAGTATCGGCGCTGTTTTTTTTTGGGCGTTCTATTGGTATTTCAGTCACATCTACTACCAATACCTTCCATTCATAGGCTGCTTGTAATTCTCTTTTCCCTGGCAGTCGGAATGCTCCTGATTTAATTAAAATATTTTCTACTTTCCGTACTATCCGGCATACTGTTGATTCATGTATACCCCAACTTTTAGAAATATGAAAGTAAGTACGATATTCACGCCAATATTCCAGTGCTACTAGTAAGTGGTCTTCTACACTTAACTTTGGCTGTCCACCTTTTTTCCCGCTTCTGACTAATTCTGGCTTCAGCACTTCTACCATCTTCTTAAACGTAGCAATATGCACTCCACATAGCCGTTTGAACTCTGGTGGTGGCAGGTCTTTTATCTGTTCGTAGCTCATTGCTCTTTGTTTTTTGACCTCTATTTTTTCATGCTTATATCATTCGTGCAAGAGGTCTATTCTTTCACTGATGTCAGTACCGCTGACAGTGCCATCTAATTCTAGGGTTTGAGGAGTACGAACCTGATTTAACCATTCCGTCAGTAGGGGACGATTAAGAAGGTGACGGCTTAAACCTGGCGCTTCGATGTCGCCACTGCGGTCATCTAGGCAACTGGAACAATTGCAGCGACAATTTAAAAGCATCCTGCGTTCTACCCCTGCTTCAAATGCTTTACGTGCTTCGTTATCTGAAGCACTATATTCGGCTTCATAAATTTCAAGTAAACGTGTTAACTCTGGATAGGGCGATGCTTGTTTGTCACGTCTAGCTTTAACTAATTTGCGGTAAAGTAGTGCCGTTGCTTCAGTAAATGTAGGATCGCGTCCTAGCTGTTCGGCACACTCAGGAAGAAACTCGTGGTTAATTTCCCGAAAAATACGCCAGTTAACCAGAGGTGTACCCCCTAGTTGTTGAACGTAGTCGGGAATAAAAACCCGAAAGATGGCTTTGAGTTGGGCTTGGCGCATAGGCACACCCAATTGTTGCCGTACCTGTGCCATTAACTGTTCAATTTTATTTTGGCGATCGCTAGATTTACCTGCTGCTATAATTTCATTTACCCTAATTCTATGGCTAAATCTTCTGGTTTTCTAGTAGCTCTTGGATAAAGAACTTGTCGAAAGGGAGCTAAGGTTTGCTCAAGCATTTGTGCTGATCCGACTTTTCCTTCTCTACCTAACTTCATGACAACAAATACAAAAGGAAACTCTAAACCTTTGGATTGATGAATTGTCATAATGGGTAAATATCCTGGAGGAACAATAATTTCCTCATCTTCATCATCAATACCGGTTTCAATTAAATAGCTGACATACATATTATAAAGTCTATTAAGAAAACTATCATCTATGTAATTGCCAGCAGTGTTAGATTGCAAAACATCTAAACTAAAACTGTTATAACCCTCAAAAAGACGAGTAACTTTAGCAAGACGTAAGTTTTTTATTGGCTCTTGCCTCCATGTCCGAAATGGTTCCAGCGAAAGAATGCGATAAACGATTTCTAATAAATTTAGGTTAAGAAACCTACCTTGATTCTTCTGACTTAGGCTATTTACACATATTTTTGGTAATTCTGCATTACTCTTGTCTAGGTAATCATCAAGTTGTTTTGTAGCGATGTCAGGGTCATTTCTGACGCTATTGAGAGTATTAAACCATTGCTGAATTGTTGGAATCCATGAAAAAGGTTTGCTCTGCGGATCTTTTTTCACCTGAAAAGTGTGATTTTGGTCAATCACTTGAACCAGTGCTGCTAGTAAACACTGAACTTCTTCACTTTCCATAAAAGACTTTGACCGAGGATTATAGAAAGGAATTCCATGCTGTTGGAATGCTGCAATAAATTGACCAGCGTTTTGTTGCGAATCTTTGGCACTTCGTAGCAGCAAAACGCATTGACTTAGGTCAGAGATAATTTTATCACCTATCAAATGGGTAGTTATAAATTCAGCAACTCTATTGGCTAAATCACCTACCTTCTTTGTTTGAATCCAAGAAACGGCAGGATAAGCACCAGCAATAGATGAAGCACTTTCGACTGGCTCTTTACCAGGAGCGCGAACTCCTGGCTGTGTCATTTCTGGAAATGATGTAATGTATTGGTTAAAAAAATTAACAATCTCAGGATGAGAACGGTAGTTCTTATCAAGCTGAATTTTACGAGGAGATTCATTAAATTTAGTCATACAAGCTTTATCAAAATTCACCATACAGGTAACATTTCCACCTCGGAAACGATATAAAGCTTGATCGTCATCGCCAACTACTGTGATATTATGGGGTGGTTGATTAGCTAGGGCTAAATAAATTTGCTCTTGAATTGGGTTAGTATCTTGGTACTCATCGACTAATACGTAGAGCAAAGGAAGATTCTGATCGCTTCCTTGCACAAAATTCTGTCCTACATCAGAGGTGATGAAGTCAAGAAAACACTGTTCAAGATGAGCAAAGTCACAACGATATTTATCTTTTAGAGCTTGAGCATACTGCTGATAAAATTTTGCTAAAGTTTCCCAATGTCCGCCAGCATTGAGCATTAATTGTATATCAACGTAGTCTTCTACAATGTGGTTAAAAAGTGTAACGGCTGCCTTAGCACGTAGCCATTTCTTGGGCGGATACTTTTTGTCATACCAATCGCGTACAGCATAATTAAAATGTTCCCAAAAAGCTAAATCTTTATAATTTGAAATATCAGCATATTGGTAGGTAAATAAATCCTGTTCAACTTGATTAAGAAGGCGAACATTCTGATAATTGGGATAGCGAGATTCTTGAAGAATCTCATTACATAAACTGTGCAATGTTCCAATTCTAATATCAGCTAAATCTACATCTTTCAGATTAGGATCTGCATTTTGTAGTGCCGCTAGGTACGTTGCCAACCGATCTTCAAGGTTACGTGCTGCTTTATCAGTAAACGTAGTTAAGAGAATGGAGCCTGGGTTAACACTATCTACACAGAGCAATTTTAAAGTTCGTGTTACTAGCACCTCACTCTTGCCAGATCCAGGCCCAGCTAGAAGCCACAATGCCCCATCGCCATACTCTACAGCTTCTTTCTGCTTTTGATCAAGGTCGTAGCCACGTGCTGAAGTCTTGGCAAGACAAGTATGAAAAGTGTTCAAATCAATCATTTTGCACCCTTATTAGCCATCCTCACTTTTTCTCCGACCCATCTTTGAACGGGCTATCTGGCGTTGTTCAAGAAGTTCATCATGTAGCAAATTTTGCTGCTCAGAGTCTTGCCAATCCCTAATCAATCGCTTTAGTGCCACGTTAACCATGTCTTGTAGGCTTGGGGCATTACTAATTTGATGAGGAGCAAGCGATTGCTCGAATGAGTGCTTAATTTGGTACAACTGGGCATAAATTTCATCTGGAATCCGTGCTTGATAAGGCAATGGTTTCAATACCGCTATGTAACTGAACGGCAGTCGCTAGTCGCTCTAAGTCGGGCGTTGCCCGCTGTTAGCGCCTGCCTCCCCCAGCATAAATACATACAGCTAATATCTGCTACCATGTATGCTTGTATGCAAGCTTGCCAGACAATGAAAATTAACTAGAAAAATAATGTTTGAACTCGTTATAAAAGGCGTTCCCGTACAGCGCGGTTCTCTAGGTGAACAAATAAGTTACGTTGCCAGCATTACTTTTGGTGATGTTGTCCGACTGTTAAATGACGGTCATCTTTATATCCCGAACATTCCGGAGTTACCAGACTTTGCTCAACGTAAACTTAATGCAACACGAGTTAAGGCGATCGCTCGGTATATCTTAGAGACTTATCAGGATGGAACTACTTTTTTCCCACCGATTTGCGTTAACGTTCAACCATCCCCAACTTACAGAGATGGCAATATCTACCTTCCTTACCATTCGGTTAGTTTGCGTTTAACCGATGGTCAGCATCGATGCTATGGCATTCGCCAAGCATTGCAAGATATCCAGGCGCAAGAGTCGGAGTATGCCATTATCATTTCACAATTAGAAATTGGCGTATTGATATATGCAGGACTGTCATTAGAAGAGGAACGTCAAGCTTTTCGCGACCAAAACCTGTTAGTCCAACGACCAAGTGTGTCGCTATCCCATGCTTTTGATAAGCGATCGCCCACGGTTTTAATTGCCAAGGAATTGATTTGCCGAGTTCCTCAGTTTCGTGACAATGTAGAAACAGTGGAAAACGGCTTGGGCAAGCACAATCCCAAGTTACTGACCTTATCAACCTTAGTCACCGCTACTCAACGGATGTTCCCCAATTTAAAATCTCAAACCGATTTGGAATCTCTGATTGATTGGGCGACAACATTCTGGGCAGCAACCGCAAGCATTATCCCTAACGATCCTTGGAGGATTATGAATAAACAGGAACGTGCTACCCAAAGACAGGAATTAGTAGCAGTCAGTGCTGTTGTTTTTCAAGCCTTGGGTATGTTAGCTCATGATTTGTTAGTAGAAAGAGTTCCGGCAGAAGATTTGGTTAAGTGGTTGAGTAGATTGCAAGAAATAGATTGGCAGCGCGACTCCCAGTTGTGGCGAGAACGAGGAGTAACCCAAGTTGGTGCAAGTGGAGAACCAATCATTTCCAACACAAAGACAAATGTTGATGCTTGCCATCGGGTTTTGCGTGAATTTGTCGGTATTATTTCGATGATTAACGTATCTTGAGGGTGTCAAAAGCAAGGAAAGGAGTATGCGGTATTATTGATAGCTATAATGTGGAATAATACATAAGTACCATGACGGACTACAATCTCGCTGGATTAAATACACGCTCCTTTGAACAATTAATCCAAGCGATCGCACTCAAAGTAGTCAGCCCTGGAGTTGTGGTATTTGGTGATGGCCCGGACGGAGGACGTGAAGCCACTTTCAATGGTTTGACTCGTTACCCATCTGAGGATAATCCTTGGAATGGATATATTGTCATTCAAGCCAAATTTCGACAAAAACCTCAAAATTCACAAGAAGATGGTGAGTGGGCATTGAAGCAGCTAAAATCTGAACTTGAGGATTTTGCTAATCCAAAAAAACGTCGTCGCCAGCCTGATTATTATATTTTCGCTACAAACGTTGTTTTAACACCTGTACAAGATAAGGGAACAAAAGATAAAGCATACGATATCTTTCAGGAGTTTAAAGATAGCGTTCCTTTGAAAGGATATGATATTTGGGATTATGACAAAATTAGAGCTTTTCTAGATAATTTCGAGGATATTAGGCGAGCTAATGCAGTTTTTATAACTTCTGGTGATGTTCTTTCCCAGATTATTGACTTTATCGAACCGCGCAAGGAATTATTTGCTGACCAGTATACCAACCCAGAGGATATTGAGGTACTGGTGCAGAAAGTGCGATCGCATTTCGACAAAACGATACAAAACGAGTGCGAAACCTTGTGTACATTCAACCTCCTCTATTCTCCTATGCAGGGGAATCTCAGCCAAATTTATGTGCAGACTAAGCTTAATGAATCACAACAGTTTAGCTCAGAGGAGTTTAGTCAAGAACGGCGATTATGGGAAGAGGTAGTGCGGAAAAACCCTAAGTTGATGGTGTTGGGTAAACCAGGTGCAGGTAAAACTACCTTACTACAATATATAGCTGTTCACTGTGATGAGGTTGATTTTCAATCCAAGCTCATACCTGTTTTTATCAGTTTGAAAACCTTGGCTGAAAATGCCAAAAGTGCAGCTGAAATTAGTTTAATAAGATACATTCGCAAAAAATATTGTCGCAGCCATGTTTCAAAACAGGAATTAGAAGTATTACTAGACAACGGGAGATTATTGTTTTTGCTGGATGGCTTAGATGAAGTTACAGAAGATAAAGTTCGTGATGTTAGTAAAGAAATTCATAGATTAGTTGATGAGTATAGTGATAATCGATTTATAGTGAGTTGTCGAAAAGAGCATCAAGCTTATAAATTTAAAGCATTTGGGAATTTTACTTTATGTAAAGTAGCTGATTTTGAACAATTACAAATAGAAGAATTTATCAAAAATTTGTTTACAGAGAGTAACGATAGTACGCAACTCAGCAAAATAACATTAGCAAGTGATTTAATTAAAAAGCTTAAATTACCAGAAAATCAACGCATACGAGAACTAGCTGATACACCACTGCTACTTCACCTCATTTGTTTAATTTTTCAAGAAAGAGGAGATTTACCCGCTAAAAAAGTTGAAATTTACAAAGAAGGAATAGACCTACTGCTAGAGAAATGGAACCAATTTAATGACCGTGTTCAGGTAAATATGGCTGAGTTTAGAAAGGCTTTAAGGCGAATAGCAATTATTACTTTTGAGGATAGCAAATCGTCTTTTGAAGAAGAAGAAATTTTGCCTTATATCGAAAACTGTTCTAGTAAGTTGTCTGAGATTGAAGTTTTATCTGGCCTATTGGTAAAGAAGACATGGAAAACTTATACTTTCTCTCATCAAACCTTTCAAGAGTATTTGATGGCTGAAGAGTTAGTCAATTCTCAACAAGGTTGGAGAAAACTGCTCATTCATGTTACAGAACCACGCTGGCACGAGGTATTTATAATAGCAGTAGAGATGTTACCTAATACTGATAGTTTTCTACGTTTATTCAAACAAAAATTTAATAATTTAATTAATGATTACAATAATCATTGGTGGAGTGATGAATCATTGAACGATAGAGTCGGTTTAGAGAACAAGCAAAATTTACTAAGCAAAAAAGATTATAGTGATGCATATTTAATTCAAAAGTTGCTAATACAAGTTCATCAAAAAATATGTAATATTAAAGATTATTATACTTAGCAGCCATTCGAGCTTTCTATTTTATATCTAGTATAATTATGTCGGAAGTATATTCATTGACAGGTGAATTTCTTTGTTTTAGTGCTTCAGGTTATGAGTTTTCTACTGAAAAACTGATTTATTTAATTAATGCAATTGATTCAAATTTTAAATTTAAAAAGATTGAGAAGTTTCAAGATAACTTAAGTGAAATTGAGATTGACTACCACCTGATTAGAAGTTTTGAAATTGCTAGTGAATTAGAAGAATGGTGTACATTTGGAATAATTGAAGACTCGGATTTATTAGAATTATATAGTCTAGATTATGAATTAGATAAGACCCTTTACTTTCAAATTCCCTTAAATTCTAGAGCAAATTATGAATTGATTAGCTTTGTTCAAAAACTCAAAAATCAATTACCTCCTAATAATAATGAAGATTCACAACAAATTATAGATTGGTGGAAAAATCATGGTAGTGAATGGTTGAAAGAATTTAAAGATTGGCTAATCGAGCATCGTAAGGTAACTCATTATGGGTGGTTTCTCGATATTAATTTAGAAGTGTTACATCGATATTATAATTTTATTAAGTTGATACTAGATTGCTTGAATAACAGTAAGGTATCCCCTAAATTTAGATCGCTTATCGAAGACAACCTATTTTTACCTCTTGATTAATCATCCAGCTAAATACTCCCGTAGCGCACGCAGCATACTTGCACTACCTTTACTGTTAACCAAAATAATCGGAGCAAGATGGGATGGACGATTCGCTTCAATAAAACCTGTAGCAGCGTGTTTAGCACTAGCCGTCACCATCACAACAATGTCAGAATTTCTCACCCACTGACGCAGCCTATCATTACCTCCTTTGTCATGGCTGAGATAAACTGTCACTTCTTTACAAGCTGCTTCTAAAATACTTTTTACCCTAATTGCTGCGGTTTCTGTAAGAGTGTAAATAAGAACAGATTTACTCTTGAGTTTTTGGAAAATATTCGCCTCAACTTCTAGATTTTGCTCGACTAAACTCGCTTGTTCGCCAAGCAAATCTGAAAGCGATTCTCCTAACTGTAAATCTTTTACTAAAGCGCGAAAGATTCCCCTTTGCACTTCATCAATACGTTCTGTAAAGCGGCGTAGAGTTTCAGCCGCAGCAAATAAAAGTTGTTCGCGCTTTTCTGGGACTGGGCAAGGGTATGATACCAGTACATCAATTAAGTCAAGCACCCAATCAACCTTTTTGGGTGAGGCAAACCTTTGCCAAAGCTCTAAAGCATAGTCTACAATCTCTGTATATTTTGCTGCATTAACTCCCAAGGTTAAAAGAGCGATCGCTAAATCATTGAACAAAACCAAATCAGCATCCCCACCCTCTGTACTCAGGACTAGCAGTTCTAGCAGTGAGTGATAAAGGCTCTCGAACTCGCCACGGGGAAATTGTTCATCTTTTTGAAAAAATCCCAGCAAGTAGGGAAGCGCATCGTGCAGGACAGATTCAGCCGTTGAGCCTACTTTATTTAACAATTCGTAAAATTCTGCCACCGCCTGTGGTTGCATCAGCAAGCTAGTGACATCCCACTCGGCAGAACCCTGGCGTGCAGTGTATAACGCTCGTTCCCAGGTTGGCTTTTTATCAAGTTGCGATAACCACTCCAACCAATTCGTTGGGACAGATAAAGCTGTTGGGGTGTCTTTTGTTGTACCTTCCTGGCTTCCCCGCAGTTGAGTAAGAAAATCTTGGTTCCAACGTACCTTCAGCAAGGCTGTTTGCTCGTCAGCACTCAACTCGTCAAAGGCTTGCAATACAGCTTTTTCCACTGCCAAAGTTTGCAACTCGTAGGCGCATTGAAGGAGCAAGCGAACTTTCTCTTTCGACGACGGAGCATTACAAAGCAATGAAAATGCTTGGTCGAAGTCTCCGTTTTTGGATAGCTGTTCGGCTTGTTGCAGGGGGTCGCCTTCGCTGTTCGGGGTAGCATCTCTTAACAGTGCAGCTAACCTTTGCAAATAGCTGCGGTGAGTTTCCTCAACTTCCCCAATTGCTAGCAGTTCATCTCGAAGTGCAGGTTTTGTTGGTTCTCCACCCACCGCCAGCAGCATAAATAATTTCAGTACTTCTGGGATTTTACTGCCTGCACGGACAGCTAAAAGATTGTTGTAACGGGGGAAAACTACTTCTTGGAAATAAGCTACAGCACTTCCGGGGGCGTTATTGTCCTCAAAATGTTGCAGTTCAGTGCGGTACACTGCCTTCAGCAGAGCTTGGGTAACGGCGAAGGGGCGGCGAACCTGCAAAAGATTGCCTAGTTCCGGGAGGGTAAGCAACTCGTTCCATTGCTCTAGTTCCGCCAAGAGTTGCACCCGCAGAAACAGCAGATTCAGCGCATCCAGACGATGCTGGTCTACAAGGTATTGTAGTGAGTTTTCCGCAGCAATGCGATCGCCTGCTTGCAGCGCCATGTAAAAGTCCCGCAGTACCCGACCTGTGGGACGGGGAATATCTGCAATCCGTTTCACCCGTCTCTCATTCACCCGGCGCATCCGTTCTAGTGCTTCCCAAATAGTAGTCGCCTGTCCGCTCAATTTGACTACTGCACCGCCAGTAAATTCATAAACTGCTAATTCTACAGGGTCTTGTAAGTTTAGTTGCGCTCTCTGTCCCCTGAATGTAGAGTAGGAGGGGCCAACGAATGCCATCAATTCTTCACTCAAAGAGCGCAGTTGGTGTTCCGAAAGGGCGATGGCATACCAATCTACACTCTCGGAACGCCAGCAGGGAAGAATTGTTGGCTGAGGTTCGCCTTTGGTCAACAACTCGACCCAAGGACGAATTTTGGCTTGTTTTCCTTCACCACGTTCAATCTTGCCAAGGTCAAATTTGTTGTCAGTGCCAAAAAACTGCTCTAGGAAGTGGCGGATATCTGCATTGCTAGCATTAGTCATCGCTTTTGAATATCACATAGTTAATATAGTAGGATGTGTAAGAAAAAATACTCAAATTGTTACAGGATAAAAATTAAATAATCTAAAATCCAAAATAGCATTACACCCCTCCCCATCGGTTAGTAAAAATCAACTGTTGTTGGGCGATCGCTTCTGGAGATGTTTCATAAGTTACAACTTCCTCATTGATTGTAATACCGTTGTAGGTGAAGTTCATAGAACCAGCAAGATAATACCCGTCTCCCAGGATACCTTTTGCATGAAGTTCTTCGGTAATGTGGAATCGCACGGGAACGTCCTGATAGTCAGTTTTGCCTTTGATTTGTTCAATAAATCTGTGGTTGTGAGAGTCGGGACGGGTAGCAATGTGTACAGTCGTTCCGCGTTCGGCTAGAGTAGCGAGGACTTGAGACAGGCGAATGCGGGAACGACTCCATGAGGGTTCTAAACATAGGAAGGTGTTAGCGGTGTTATCGATAACAGGGATGTCAGATATCCACGGAGAAACAAGCCATAGGCATTGGCTGGGGGTGATAAGTTCGGCAACGAAGATTGTTTGGAGTAAGTCAGGGATTTGGCGGGAACTTAGGCGGGAGTGAATATAGCGGGAAGGCATTTAATTTATTCAATTTGAGCAGATTCTTGTTGTAAATTTTGGTACGAGCGCAAATATTCTAGAATCAGCAAGCGTAAGTAATCGAGCATTCTAATATAAGCTTTTATTTGCTTGTAGTCTCCATTGGTGACAAAGTAAAATTGAGCAATAGCAGGAACATCAAAGACGTGCATAGTTTGCAAACGCTCAATAGCCTGCTGTTCATTTTCAATCCTACCCCTTGCCTGAATTTGACTGGCATAGCCTCGGATATCAACTGTTAACAGTTCGATTTCCTCTAAAATAGTAAATTCTTCATCGGAAGCAGGTGATAGAGAAGCTAATTTTTTTCGTTCTTCTTTGGTGTTTTTATAATCGTCAGTTAACTGCTGTAATAGATGAGTGATGTAGTTTCTGGTGATTTCAGGGTTTTGAGTATTGAGCGTTGCTTTAGTCATCATTTACTCCATAAGTGACTATTTTTTCAACACCAAAATTATCGGGACGTACAATTAAATATTCATTTCCTTTTCGATAGACTGCTGAACCATCTTGACGATATCCTGTTTTCGGAACTCTGACTGCTCTTTTTTTATTAAAGCTATGGGCTTTTCGCAGATATTTCAATGGCTCGAATTCTTTTCTGGAAGCATGGTCTAAAATACTCTGAGCTACACTAATATAGGTAGAAGCATCCCATTCAGCCAGATACTGCTTTATTTCTGCTACTTCCGCCTCGGTGTATCCTTCATATAACTGGGCTAGAAAGGGATCTACAGGTGTTTCATCCGGCATCAGTTTTGAACTCTGGTTGGATTAGTCATAATATTTTCACAATGCTTTAGTTCGTTCTTCAAAGCGAGACTGTAACTCATCGGTAAATTTAAAAAGATAAATATCACCGAATTCGCTCATCCTGATACCAGAAGAAATTAAGGATGAGGGTTGAACCATCAATTGAGTAGTCATTGTGTGTTCACAGTGCCTTTGGTTCTATTGTGCCTCAATTAATTGATAACCATAGCAGTGTAGGCGAGTACTATTACAATTAGTATCTCATTCGAGAGTAACTTTTTGATGTTCTTGTTCTGCTAAGTTTATTAACTTATCTGTAAAAAATTTACGTCTAGATAGCTGTCCATCTGTATATTTTTTATTCTTGAATTCAATAAGAGCAACATCAATAATAGATATTGCTTGTTTAAATATTTTAATTAATTCTTCTTCATTTTGAATAATTTTTTGCAATTCAGCACAATAATTGTCTAATTTCTTCCTATTTATCTGAGTAAAATTTATATTTTTGGTGGCAATAAGTCTAAATATCATTAATAAATGATATTTGTACCATCTTTTGTAACTAGAATCTACTTTTTTATACTTGAAAAGATTATCTAAAGAGTATAAAGCATAACAACTGATATAGTATGGATAATAACTATGTCCTTCTACAAATATTTTTTTACTGTTTGTCTCATATAATTCACCATAATATCTATGTGTACTATGAGGTTCACATAGAAACATAGACATAAAACATCTAATTTGAATTGTAATGGAGACTATCTTACTTTTATCGATGGCAGGGGTTTGGTTATCATATTGCTTAGAACGTCTTTCGTAATATAATCTACTATTTCCAGTGAAGCTAGCATAAAATTCCTCAAGATATTTCTGAAAAGGTAATAGTGATAAAAAAGCTTCTTGCTTAACCTCAGTTTGTCTATTAGTAGCTTTAATTATACGATTTGTTACTTCTTCATCGCTAGTAACTATAATTTTTAAAGGTAAAAATACATTATTATCCAATGATTCTTTATTGTTATATAAAATATGGCTAGTTTGGCAACCATTAACAATCTGAAAGTCTCTAATAGTAAAATCGCTACCAGTTTTAAGAATAGATTTGGCTACAATTGTTATACCATTGTTAAATAAAACAAACCCTCCTCTTCGACCTTCATCATTGATTGTGTCTGTAATCTCCTGATTTACTGGATTATTACCTTGGAAATCTCTTACATTATCATTAAATAAATTTCTTAATAATGTACCGTCATTAGCACATATGAGCTTCAAATATTCTGTAGCTGGTAAAATTCCAATATAAGCTTCATCCACTTTATCAATCTTAGGCAAGATAGTATGTTTGTCAAAATTTATTTTTTTATCTACTTTATTGCGTATTTCTTTATAAATAATTTTTAAATATTCTGCATCAACTGGTACAAATTTAACTCCATTTTCACTTTCATCAAATAAATCTGTTTTTCTTAAAGTTTTTTCTCCTGCATTTATTCTTTTACGTAGATTAGAATCATTTTCCCATTTACCAGTTGTTACGTAATACATTTCGCAAATGGGATTATGAGACATATCTATAGATAGATCATAAATATATTCTTTCAAATACCTTAAATTTTGAATATCTTCGTTGATGTAACCTGATGTTTCTTTATCAAAAAAACTCTCTACCCCAAAAAGAAAGTTGCCGATTTTAGCAACGTCGAATTTATTACCTGATTTTGATTGTATGAAAATAAATTTTACATCTAGTCTATGCAGTTTTGCTTTTAAATCGTCTACTTCTTCAGGTGAAAAAACCAGATTATCATTTACAATGATAGCGACACCATCAAGAGCCATATCGCCCCCACCACCTACACTGATATCTTCCAATGGAAATCTTTCAGGGTATAATCTTGATATAATGCAATAATTTACAAAATATTCAAATAACTTGCTTTGTTCTAAATTTTCAGAAAAATTATATTCTTTACGAAAGTCATTCAAATAAGCCTCAATAATTCTGTCCATATTCGCTTTTGTCCTTACTTATCACTTTTGAACAAAAATCATAGCTATTAATGAAATAACTGCATATCTAAGTAGTAAATTTCACTCATACTATTGTATGATTTCTCTCAGTCTCAACATCACCGTAAAACTACGGAGATACTGCTGCACACCCTCTACCACTGGATAAACTTGCAAAAACCCAAGTTCCATAGGTTCAACTGCCAAACTCAACATTGCTGACTTCAAATTTTCTCTCGCATCAGGAGGCGCTATCAGCGAAACCGAAGCACCTTGCTTAAACGCATCCTCTACCTGTTCGCGCCAGTTGGGTTCATCCAACCAAACTGTACGTAGGCATAGCCCGCCGAAGGCATCGCCCACTTGCAAAACATCCAGTAAAATTTCTCTATCTGCGTCGGGAATCACAGCAAAGGGATTATAAGAAGATAAAGCACGGGAACGCACGATATTTCCCCTTGCCCACAACAGCCCATAAATCACTTGAAACCGCCAATAGGGATTAGGCTGCACTAAACCAAGATGCAACAACGCCCGATCCAATTGGTCATAGTTGCTGGCGACATGAGCAAACACCCTGGCATCAATTTCGATACCTAAACGCGCTTCTTCCTGATGCCACAAACGAATCAAATCCAGCAGCAGTTTATCCGTTTCTGGGGTACTTCCAGGACGCAAAACCCTTGCGTTAATTGCAGTCATCACCGGATGCGTTACCAAAATCCCCTCAGAGGACAGGACTTTGCGGAGGCGATCGCTTGCTTGTTTTAATTCACCATATCCGGCGGCGAACCGCACATCTGCCATTGCATCGGCAACATCTGCACTAGTTTGGCTTAACTCCAGTAACCGCGTCAATTCCGAGTCCACAATCTCAAAATCCGCGGGTTCTAAAGCACTCCCCGCCAAGCGGAAAAAATTCGCCGGATCAGCAGCATAGCGCCGCAAGATTTCCTCAATCACCCCTGAGCCACCAATCGTAGATTCAGTTATCCAAATTTCTTCTACTCTCTCGGAAATAGCAGGTGCATCTGGTGGACGCGGGCGGGCCAGGATCGATATCTAAAATCAGGTCGCCCAAATCAAAATGAGGACACAATTGTCCGCAAGCATCCAGCAGCGCCCCTCCCAAGGTCGCTTTAAAACGTAAAGCTGCCCAAGAATGCCACTCCTCATCAGGTTCTGACCAGAGAATCGGTGCCAGGTCATTTAATATAGTTTGAATTATGTCTGCGTTGCCAAGTGCTAGCAATCTATCATGTACCCTCTGCCGTCCCTGAATTTATTCCGGTGCAGATTCCCCTTCTTCCAGTAAGGTTTCCTCAACATTCAATGTTTGGAAGATATTGTCCAGAACCCTTGCCATTTCTTGACCCATATTTTCACCCAAAAGCGCTTCAAAAGCTTCAGGTAAGGAGATTTGGGCTGTTAAGGCGCGGTCGGTAAGCATCGATATATATATTTGATAAAGCCATTCCCGTTGAAAGACATTTGTTAATTCACACAATCTCTCATCTGTCAATACCCGATATCGGAAATATGCCGTGCGAAACGCCCGAATCTTCTCTTGATTGGCATCGCTGGGATTAATACTAAAATTAGGCGGAATCCGAAAGCGAAATACTAGACCGTCAACAGATTGGGCAAATCCCACAGCCGCCGAACTACCATCCTGTTTCTGGGTGAAGCGAATTGTTGTATCAAGTTCCTGGCCATTGTCGAAGCGGATGTTCGCATGGGATGCGATCGCAAACCGCCGTACTTCCACCGGCGATTGTTGAGTGT
Organism: Halotia branconii CENA392; assembly: GCF_029953635.1. NCBI lineage: Bacteria > Bacillati > Cyanobacteriota > Cyanophyceae > Nostocales > Nodulariaceae > Halotia > Halotia branconii. The sequence continues at coordinate 5,249,329 of NZ_CP124543.1, forward strand.
GAGTAAAGCAGCAAACTTCTGTAATAATTTTGCACCAGGGGGAACCTTGAGGCAGTTCGAGTTTTATTCCCAAGTCGGGTGGTATGATTTGACTGCGCCATTCCAATTGGGCGTTAGAGGTAATTGAAATATCCCCCGGAACTTGGGTAGGATTTATTGCCCAAGGGCGAATGCAGCGAATATCTACAACTTGCCCATCTTGCCACAATTGAAAATACCCTGCTTCTTCAAACTCAGCACAATAATCTTCTACGGGTAATTCTTGTTCTCTTTGTTGCAAATCTAACGGAGCAATCCAGTGGGTTGCATAAATATGCTGCACCCCAAAACGGCGCGTCGCCCTGCCTGGGGTAAAGGTTTTCAAGGCTTGGACAATTGGCATAGAATTAACATCTGGCTCACTGTTGCGCGTCTGGGGTGGTGTAGTAATCGTTACTTCTGGCAACAGCAAGTCACTAAATAAGTTCGGGGGAACAAAATCAGGTAACGGGTCACGGGTTTGATAGTCTTGGTCTGATTCATCTGGTTGAATCGGAAGGCGCTTCCAACCAGACTCTAAACGCCGTAGCAAAGTAGGAAGAACCGCCATCATTAATGACCTGGGCGGTTCCCAAAGAATTGCTTCGACTTCATCTTTGGTCAGGTGTAGTGCTGATTGTAGATATGTCTCTAAGTTACGTTGTCCTGCTTGTGTTTCGAGAATATTTTTGATTAGTTCTATTTCTAGTCGCTGACGGTTAATTAAGTAGAAATCAGTAGTAGCAAAGTCTCTCCAGACACTTCCTCTAGTTGTAGCTAATTGCTGTCCTACCCAATCCATCAAGGCGAAAACCGCTTGAATGCGGATAACATAGCGGTTGGCGATGGGAAGCGATCGCTTTTCTAAAACAGGGTTAAACAGCATATCGTAGCCTTGATAGGCAATGCGATCGCGTCCGTAATCAGAAAGCACTACTACTGTCCAAGGTCGCATAGTTCTGCGTCGTCCCGCCCGTCCCTTCCTTTGCAAAAAAGATGCCATATCTCGCGGTGCTTTGTGCTGAATGACACCTCCTACTTCTGGGTCATTAAATCCCACTTCTAGAGATGAAGTAGCAACAATTACATCTGCATTTGGGGTAACTCCGGTATCTTGGGAACTAGTGCGCCCAATACTTAAAGGCAGTTCCAAGCCATGACCGATTTCTTCGCATAGCAGCCAGGATTGTGCGGCAATTAGTCTTTCTCTACCATTAGCAGCACCATGCGATCGCAAAGCTGCCAATGGCTGTCGCCGTAGTAAGGGGCGACCCCAACTGTCTCGACCTTCGGCATCCAAAAGGTTGTGAAATAAGCGATTGGTAACATCTAAGTCATCAGTAAAGGCGAAAATACGGGAACCATAGAAACCTGGGCTGGGAGGGTCTTCAGATGGGTCGAGTACACGCCGCAGCAGCATCGCTGTTTGGATGCTTGTAGATAAAAGACTTGTCCCTGATACTGGGTCGCCTCTGAGAGCCAATTGATACTCCATTCCCTCAGCAATTAAGTCTTCACCAGGAGAAATTTCCTCCACTGAACCAGGCTTTAAGCCTGTAAGTTGGCTGAAAAACTCTGCTGCACTTTCTAGGGTTGCTGAAAGTCCAGTAAATTGGACTTTCTTGTTAATGATTCTCTGCCAACGCCGCAGCAGGTAAGCAACTTGTGCGCCGTGGATACCTGTATAAGTATGCACCTCATCCAATAAAACTAGCTGAGGCTTTTTCGCCGCCGCGATGCCAAATACATGACCGTAACGAGAGTCTCCCATAGACCGATTGAGCATTTCTGTGCTGGTAAAAACTAGGTCTGGGGGATTTTTCGCCATGCGATCGCGTGTCAAAATTACTTCGTCTTCTTGGATAACAGCACCGCAGGATGGCTTGAGACAAGAAAGTTGTTCTCTACCCGCTTCCACATCAGCCCGTCGCCAAGATAGCGCACCTTCACATCTGGGACACCGCAGGTAAGGACAAGTAAACCCACCACTTTCAGCTTCCCATTTATACTGTACCCGATCCAAAGTTGCGCTTTTGGGAGTTAAGCCAAAAAATGCACCTATGAGGATTTTACGTTTACCTTCTGCCTTGAGGACAGCATCGAGACGACGTGCTTCTTGATAGGTTTCAGAAAATTGGTCTTTGAGGAGTTCGTTACGGGGATAAATTGCTAGTCCTTTACTCCAATGCTCATCCTTTTTCAACAAACTTGCAATATGCGCCAGCGCAGGTAAGTAAAAAGATAAAGTCTTCCCCGTTCCTGTCCCAGCACAGACAATCATCCCGCGACTTTTTGTGCTGTTTAAATCCTGCAACATCCGCCTTGTAGCGCGTAGCTGGAAGTCTGCAAGTTGAACCTCACCGCGATCGCGAGAAAGCAGTATCGCTGTAACGGCTTTTTGCTGTATGGAAGTTAGCAGTTTGTCTGCTGCCAACTGCTCAATTACTGCTTCTGGCGTAATATACCTGTTAGGATAAATTCTCGGACGGATTTGTAAGCGATAATCAGCAACTAAGGTAGGAGATGTTTGCCAATTATTATTCGGGAACAGTTGGCGAAGACGAGCAAATAATCTCACTGCTTCCGCCATCCTGGTGCGGAAAAGGCGATCGCCTCTAAGATTCAATTCAAACAACAATTTCCGTTCAAGGATTTGGTCTAAAAAATCCCAAACATCCTCATCAATTTCGCAAGTATTTAGAAAATCTTTCGCAAGTTCTACAATTTCATTTTCAGAAAATCCACCATCAACGATTCCCCACGTTAGGAGTTGGACTTCCTGACGTTCCAAATTATCTAAAAATTCTCTAATTATTTTATCCCAATTGGTAGTCACCCTTGCTCTGCCCTTACTTTAATTTAGGTGATTTCTGACAAAGAATATACCCAGGTTGACGAGTTTCGGCTTCGCTCAACTCTCAATTTCTTAGTTGGTTGAGCGAAGTCGAAACCAACGGCGACGGTAGATTTATTAGCGGAAATCACCTTAAATCAAGCGAATTTTTAAAGAATCCGAAATACCATGTTGATTAATCCAATCTTGAACTTCTGGAGTTAAAAGATTTAAAGGCGCTCCCTGATTGGCTGCTGCTCGCAGGAAATGCAATACAGCTTCGGGAACTTCATCAGAACTGAGACTATTCCAATAATATTTTAATTGTTCAATTTTACGTTCCCATACTGCAAATTCAGCATTATTTTTCGGATAAATAACGTTTTTTATTTCTCCATCTATAATCTGAATTTGCCGAACTGTTTGTTTAAAAGCTTCGACTTTAGCCAGTAAATTGAGTATTTCATTATTAGTACTAGGCATTTGTTGATCGCGATAGCTTTTCCATGCTTCGCTCAGTTGCTGTTCTAGCGTAGTTTTTAGGTTTTCAACTTGGGACTTTAAAATGTTACCTTTAAAATTTTTATTGTCAAGAATCCACTCCGAGTTTTTTTGTAAATTATCTTCAGCATTTAAAATAAAATTTAATATAGGCTCCGCTTTTTGAACCAAATCAACATTGTTAATACCTCTTTGACGAAAAGCTTTTAATGCTTCCACAAGTGGCTGAATGGTTGCAATAGCCTCAGTTATTTGCTTTTGCCTAGTTTTAATAATTTGAAGATTATCTAAATTTTTTCGCAGAGCTTGTTTTTTTTGAGATAACTCAATTAGTTCCTGTGATTTTTCTAAGAGCATTTTGTTTCACCTTTAATTTCATTCATGAGATTTCGTAAATTAGCTAACCCTTGACAAATTTCTTGGTAACTAGATTCTACAGTTGCACCACCAGATTTTTCTAATTCTGCAATCTGACTGTTGGCTTCAAGAATTGAAGCATCTAGAAAATTATTAGTGTTATCGAGAAATTCTAAAGAATCAGTAATAACTTTTTGATAATCTTCACTCAAATATTGGAGTAATTTACCAATGTTACTTTCTGGGTTTTCTTTCTCAGCTTGTACGCGCTTCATTGTATCTCTATAAGGGTTAATCGCTGTACGCCTAAATTGCTCTAATACAGTTGTCATTCCCTCAAATCCTTTCTTACCACGAAATACAGCTGCATCTTGTGCAGCTTCCATTGCAGATTTAAGAACGTCAATCACATCTTTTTTCTTAACATCTTCTCCAAATTCAGATATGAGACGCTGATAAATATCTAGCTGTCGTTCGTACTCTTCTTGGATGGCTTTCTCTAGAAGTTCATCGACTTGTTGACGTACCTTTTGCAACTCTGGAAACTTATCACGCACATCTTCAGGAATTTGCTGTTGAGGTTGCCAAGATTTACGTACTTTTTCTAAAGGCTCAATAATTTGAATTGCATCAAGAATTTGAAATGTTGAATTACTACCTTTTGTACAAGCAATTCGACTTTTAACAATATCTAATAATGCTTCTCGGTTTCTCTTGAGACTAAAAGTATCAAACAGCTTTTTCCAAGTAGATGCACGAGTTGTATCATCGTTTTTATCTAAGTCGATAAACAAAGAATTAATTAAATTTTCGAGTGTATTAGTAGGATACCCTGCCATTGTGGCACTAATCGCTAGCAATTCTACCGCGGCAGGTACGGGGTTCCAAGCTTCACCAGACTCGCGAGGATAAAGGCGAATTTTTTCGACTACATACTGACTCCAACGTTCTAGATACTTTGCATACATGCGAAAATAGCGATCACCATTTTCAAACTTCCAATTCTGATATTTATCGTATTTTAATATACCTTGAAATACGTATGCAGTTTCTGTAAATTCCTTGTCATCATCTGGGTTGAGGGGAAGCGATAAAACAACCCCAGAATAAGTCCCTCTCTTGACTTTAGGGTTATGGAAAATGAGATTTCGCTGCTGAAGCAACTTACCACCACTACCGACGAAACTACCCTTCAGCAGCATTTCAGTATCCCATTCAATTTTTTCGATGATAGCGGGGAAAAGCAACTCACGGATATCTTTAGCGATCGCGTCTGGTAAAATTTGTTGATTGTTCCAATTGTCAAGGATTTTCAGCTTGTCTTGTAGCGAAGTATCAATCTGATAATCCCCTGAAGGTTCTACAACCTTTGGTGGTACTGGACGATTTTCGGGTATAATGGGCGGAATTTCTTTCGGTTTAGTCTTGACATCAAGCAGAGATAAATTAAAAGCAGTATGAACTTCTGGAGATAAATTACAAAGTTCATTGCTATCATCCCACAGGTCTAAAAATACCTCGCGACGCTTTGAGTTTTGTGGATCTTTGGCTTGAATAGCTAACTTTATATCAGTACTCAATCTCATGTTACCAAAGTAGTTTCCTAAAGTAACTGAAGGGAAAGTTCCATTTTTAATATCATCAATAGAATTTTCTAGAGTGTGTTTCAAAACATCTCTGATTAATATTCGGGGATTAAATTCACCTGGATTTACTCTACTAAACATCTGTACCAACGCTTTAGAATTGAAAGGATAAAGACCCATTCCCTGAACATGACCAAATCCTGTATGACAAGCTTGGGAATGTTCGCATTCGCTACAAGCACTTGGTAGTTCATCTCTACTTTGAGAATTTGCCCAATTTTCAATTTCCCTTTCTTCTAAACGAACAGCATTCAAATATCTCGCAACAAATACCTGAATATCATTCTGAGTAATTAAAGATTGTTCACCAATTGTATCAATATTAAGATTGACGCTGAAAGTAACGCGCTGTTGCACTGTATCAATCAAGTTTTTAAAGTAACCTGTAGTACAAGCCAAAGCTGTACGCATAGCACATAATGGCTTATTTTCACCTTGCTGTGGTTTTGCTAAAACGGCTTCGAGAACTTCTCTATCAATACCTTGCAATTTAGCAAAATCTTCAATTAAAAGTACTAATTCAATATTTTTTTCTGCCAATGTCTCTCGGACTTCACGCATTAATTGCTGCAAGTCTTCTCGACCAAAATTTAAAACTTGGGTGATAGCTTCATCTAAATGATCATTCAACCAAGTTACAGTTTCTTTTTGTATATCTTCATCATTTATTAATAAAGCATAAAATTCTCGTGCCTTTTCTCCAGCTTTTTGAAAATCTGAAATATTAAGTGGTAAATCTTCAAGAGAAAATTCACGACGTTCGTTAATATCTTCAATAGTATATTGGTATCCTAGTGTATGAATTACCAAACGATGAATAATTTTTCCATCTCTTAATAAATGTTCTCGAAAGAAATCATCATATAGTAAAGCGGGTAATTTTTCGATTAAATATTCCTGGGTTTCTCCATCAGCAAGTTTAGCTCGTTTATGTTGTCCGTTAACGCCAACTTGAAAAGCTAAATTATTTAATAATTGCTCTCTTGCACCCTTATCTGTAAAAGTACGACTCGATTGATTTAAACGTTTACGGTACTCATCTAATTTATCTACCTCAAATTCCGCAATATTTAAAATTTTTTCAATGATATCTTTTAAATTTGTCCCAATTCTGGGAATTAGCAGTACCTTTCGTTTATCAGTTGATTTTATATTAGCTTGCAACCAACGAATCAGGTGAGATTTTCCAGTACCTGATTCACCTAAAACGGGTACAAAAGCAAAATCTTTTTCAGCTAAAAAATCATGAAGAAACTGCGATTCATTGTATTCGCTCTTCGATAATGCCTTTATAGAGTCCTGGCGATACATTGCAATCGGATGATGTGTAGCCAAAAACAAATGATTTGCAGTTTGGGTTGCTTCTACATTCATCACCTGACGAATCATATCCAGCTTCCAACAGATGAATTTTTCAAAAGTCATGATTTGTATCCTTTCCAAATAATATGAGAAATTCGCCCATTATTATCAACTTGGTTATTGGCTTTTGGTAAAATCATAAAGGATGAATCAGATTGTCTCTCAAGCTGAATATCACCCTCATCTTGAAGTCTAAATAAGGCAAAAGCTGTACTTGTAGAAAGAAAGTTAGTTTCCCGTGCGCCAATTTGGGCTTCTACTTCTTCTCGAAACTTCCCAGTTTCAAATAAAGGACATTGTTTTGCTAATCTACTAATAAAATCTTGGATTGTAATTTCTTGTTCTTCATTAAACAAATGTTTGAGATTTCTTTTAATATAAGCAGTTGGATCGGGAACTGTTACAGGTTTTCCTCCTAAAGTATGACCCCATGCAAAACCCAGGTAGCGCATCCAGTCATCCATTTGAACAAAGAGACGACTGCTTGACATTTTCAAAAAATTGCCTACTTTTTGTTCGCTAACTCGCTTTTCCACTTCTTCCCAAGTCCCTGGTGCATCATAAATATCCTGTGCTAAATACCAAGCACAAACTCGACCAAAGTCTTCTTCATCTTCGTTATCAGATGCAAAAAATAGATAAGTGAAAGTATCAGGTAATAGCCTGTCACCAAGCTGAGGATTTATTGCGTCTTGTGGTAGATTTGGATTAATTGCAACTTCTTCATCCTCTTCAATTAAAAGTTTACATTTTATAATTTCTCTAAGAGCATCATTGAACATGGGATGTGACATTTTTTTGTCTTTTAATTTCTCCTTATTTTCTGGCACATGTTCAACTAATTTATCTGGAGATAATATGCTTTCTAATACGTCTCTATTCTCTTTTTGTCCTTTAACATGGAGTAAATATCTAAATATTCCTCGCATTCTACTGGGGTGAGCTAAACCTGTTTTTAAAACGCTCATATACTAATCTCCGTACAAAATACATCAAATTTAAAATATCTGCCAGAAAAAACATTAATTAGTCGTCTGTCTTCTCTGTTTGGATCTGGTGTGTTTATAGGAAGTAAAATCATGCGTGTTGTAGTTGACGTACTGTAATTTGATAAATATTTTAATGGGAGAGGTATCCCTGGAAGATGAAAAATCAGAGTAGGAATACGTGGCATGAGTACAGGTTCGTAACTATCAAATAGAAATATAAATGAGTTATGTATTCTACTAGTTTCTTTCAAAAAATAATGATAATCTGGAGAAATTACAATATTCCTCATTCCCTGTTCTATTAACCACCTAAACAATTTTTTACCTCTTTGAAACTTATTCAATTGTTCCAGGGAGTCATAGAAAATAAGCAAGATTCTTTCACCTGCAACCACTCTTTGCATTTCTTGACCGAGAATAAAATTGGATTTTTGCCATACAGGTCTGGAACTAGGCATAATTCCTGGAAATGGTGTAACGCCATTTTCTCTACAAACAGGACAACCCCCACAAGCGCGAGAAACTATAACCGGATTTCTGGTTTCTGGAGTTTGACGGGAGGGAATGCTATACGCTTCTGCAAAGATTTCGGAAATACAACGTTTAGCGTTTAAAGCTTCTTTCATCAATTGCAAGTTTTTATAACTCCAGCTTTGGCGTTTCTGGCGAACTGGTTCAACTTCAGATTCCCAAGTGAATTTTTCTAAATGAAGCTGATTGCGAATACGAATAATGCGAGAATTGCGGTACAAATCCCAAGCTGCTTGATAAGCTTCTTCTGATTGTGATTCACAGTTTTTCCTCTGGGGAGGTTCTTCTGAGTCAATTTCAATTAGATTTGCTTGGTTCATCAGCGTTAAAGTGCGTATATTCCAAGCCCTATTTTGGTAATTTATTTTATCAATAGTTTTGTCTTGAAATGAACGAGGCGTTTCTATTGGTACGCGAAAGCGTCCATCACCTATAGTTTCTTTTTTGTAAAACATAGTTTGCCAACGTTGCAAACCCAATTCAATAGTTATCGCTGATTTATCATTTAGCCCTTCAGCAATTCTGAAGTCTTCCTTTGTATATAATGTGAGTGATAATGAAGCTTTCCCGTCTCGTCCTCCTCGTCCAACTTCTTGATAGAAACGGTCAATAGTTTCGGGAATACAAACATGAATTACCGCTCGCACATCTGCTTGATCTATACCTAACCCAAAGGCAGAAGTAGCAACAACTATATCAATCTTTCCTTCCCGCCATTTTTCAATTAATTGCTCCCGTTCCTGAGTAGTAGATTTACCTGTCATCAGGTCACATCTTTTAAATCCGGCGCGGGTTAATTCTCGTTTCCAATCCTCGACATCTTTAACTTTAGTCCCGTAAATAATTAACGGGCGAGGAAGATGATAAACTGCTTCAAGCAACCTTTGTTTTCTAACTTCTTCACTGGAACATTTGTTAAACCAATAAGCAGGTTCTGGTCGCAATTGTACAGCAGATATAACTTGTAAATCTTGACCAAATAATGTTTCCAGAGTGTCTAAACAGGATTCTGTTAATGTTGCTGTTAGCAATAAAGTATTAAAAGGACTCAGACGCAATAAATCTCTTTGCAAACCAGGAATTTCTTGAAATGCGGGGCGAAAATCATCACCCCATTGCTCTACCATGTGTGCTTCATCGATAATGAAATACCGTAAAATTCCCAGTTTGGCTGCTTCATACAGAGCAGGTGCCAGAGAATCCATTAAACTTTCAGGAGAGGTAAAAATTATTCTTTGAGTTCCAGCACGAATGCGATCGCGTATCCCTTCTCTTCTTTCTTTACCATCCACAGAATCATCGCTATAATACGCTGTCCAGGAATTTCTTGAAATGCGGGGCGAAAATCATCACCCCATTGCTCTACCATGTGTGCTTCATCGATAATGAAATACCGTAAAATTCCCAGTTTGGCTGCTTCATACAGAGCAGGTGCCAGAGAATCCATTAAACTTTCAGGAGAGGTAAAAATTATTCTTTGAGTTCCAGCACGAATGCGATCGCGTATCCCTTCTCTTCTTTCTTTACCATCCACAGAATCATCGCTATAATACGCTGTGGCATGGTGTACAAAAGATTTTAATGCCCGTTCTTGGTCAATAGCTAACGCTGTAGTCGGGACAACTACCACGCTCACACCATTATTGTTTCTGGAGTTCAGCAATGCAGGTAGTTGAGCGCAAAGGCTTTTTCCCGCACCCGTAGGTAAGTTAATAATTAAAGTTGAGTTATCAGGAGCAGTTAAAACTGCACGAATTGCTTCGCGCTGTCCGATACTGCGATATGCATCTAACTCTACGAGTTGCAAAAACGGGTCACCGGAAACTGGTTCATAATTCCGTCGAGGTTTTTCATTAAATAAAGGTGCATCTGGCGGATATTGGTCAGCCAGGTCAAGCCATTCCGGTTGCCAAGGACGGGCGCTGATGAGATAGTGTTCTTTATCTTCACCCCATACGGTTATGCTAGCCTGCTCCCAAATAGTGCTATCGAGAAAAGGCGGTTTTCGAGGTATTTGGAGATAAATTGGAGAACTTCCACCCTGTTTTTCATCTTCCCGTCGCAACACATGACGCACTAGGCTAACAATATCCCCAGACCCAGGCGAGTTTTGCAGCGCATCCAATAAGCGACAATGACAAGGTTCTGTAACATTACTAATATCCTCAGGAATTTTACCTGTTTTGAGAATTTCCCGAAGTTCTGAGAATGAATCATTCATAAATCATCCTCCTGGGATTGCACTGGAGTTCGCCCAGAAACGATAATAAAGCCAACAGAATCTAGACGAATGCTAGGATGACGAATTCCTTCAATAATTATTTGATTTAATGCTATTTCGTGATTGAATTCTTGCTCCAATACCGTATGAGAAATTCGCTCTTGATTAGTAAGTCGGTTGAGACGCAGACGCAATTGGTCTAGTCTTTTACCTAATTTTTGTTCAGCACGGGTGGCGCTATCTTCACATAATGCAATAAAATCGGGACGTTGGCTGAGTAATTCTAAAGACTTACTACGCGCCTGATAGCAAAATTCTGGCCAATTGCTCGCATCTATAAAGTTATCAAGAATAGATAAACGACTTTTAGCTAAGTTGTAATCTCGGCATTTACTTCCTTTGCCTTTATAAGGCCGTTTCAGGATATTTAATAGAGTCTCATCTTCAACAGCACACATTGGTTCATATCTGGCATCAATAAATACACTTTCTACAATTGGCGGGAATAACCCATCAACACGTCTTTGCAAAATTTTAGATTTTGTATTAGTTTCTTTGTAATTCGTTAAATTTGTTTCAATAACGTAATTAAATCGGAAACCATACCACTCTTCGCCTTCGCCCGCATCCCAAGTTTCTTCAACTCGCCACATCGCAAAAGCTTTACCTCGGTCGTCCCAATGGATATAAGATGATAGTGCTTCGATAAATTTTTCACCAATGCGGTAGAGTTTCACATCAGGCTGTTGATTTGCTACCCTACGGTTAAAAGTCCCAAATTTTTCTAAAACCCAGGCAAAATTGCTGCTCAAATCATTGGCTGGAATTAATGTATTTCCGGTAGGTTGATAACGCTTTATTGTCGATAAATTAGGATTAGCGATCGGTTTAAAGTTCAACGCTTGACAAATCCAATTTTCAGTTATTTCCTGGATTTCTTGATGACGGGCATCATAATCGTCTAAAGCTTGAAAATATTGGGTAGCGTTGTCATCCAAAGCATCTATTTCATCTAGGGCATTTTGTTCGCTGATTTTGACTTGTTCCTGCTCAATTTCTTGCTGAATTACATTGATACTTTCTAAAATTCCATCTGCACCAGATTTAAACAATATTTCTGCTAATACTGGTAATTTTTCATCTACATAAAACTGGAGACTGGCAATAGATTGCTCAAAGATATTAAAGCCTTCTTTTAATAAGCGATACCAAGCATCATGGAGACTATCTGGTAAATCTACGCCAGCAAATACTGTTAATTCAACTTTTAATGGACGACCAATCCGGTCTATCCTACCAATCCTTTGTTCTAGACGATTTGGCGACCAAGGCAGGTCAAAACATATCATGTAGTTGGTAAATTGTAAGTTACGACCTTCTTCGCCGGAGGAGTCGCAAACTAAAATAAAGCATTTGGGGTCTGTTTTAAACCTATTTAAGTTCTTCTCTACTTGAGAGCGAGTTTGTCCAGCTTGATGACTGACAACAGTCTCCTCACCAAAACGATCACTTAAATAACGGACAATTTCGGCGCAAGTTTGCACAAAGCTAGTAAATACAACAATTTTTGGTAGACTGTCTCCCGGTATAGGTCTTTTGATCCGTTGTTGAACCTCTGCAAGCAATTTCGGGAGATTGAATTTCAAGGATTGTAGTTTTAAAGGTTCGCAAAGTTGATAGAGAATTACTGTCTTGAGTAATTCTAGGCGATCGCCATCCTCTGACGGTTGTTCTAAAATTCGCAGCAAACTTTGCAATATCTCTGCTTCCCCAGCAAATTTAGGAGTTTCAGTCAGAGTACGAACGCTATCATTGCCAAACTCTTGAATGACTTCCGCAGTGGACACACCGTTTAAACGTGCTTGAATTACTTGTTTTAAAATACCCAGCCAAGTACCAGAAGCACGAAATAACAAAAGAAAAATTTGGTGATATTGTTTGTCATCAGGAGCTACTTCACGCCACTCCTCAATTAGTTCGTGGATGTCAGGCGATCGCTCATCTAAATCGTATTCGGCTCTGGGTGTAATATTACGGTCAAAAATCACATCTTCTACGGAAGCACGACGATTGCGAAGCATCCTTCTGTGAAGTCTGTAGGTATCGCTAATATGGGTACGAATTGCCCTGACCATTTCAACTGTATCGCCAGTCTTTGCTTGTAAACTATTTTCTAAATTGTCTACCAATTCCAGTAAATACTCATCTTGAGCAAACAGGTTACGGAGATTTTTGAGATTAGTTTTCAGGACGAAGGGGTTTGCACCTTCTTTAAATGACAGCAGAATTCGACCAATCTCTTGGCGTTTTACTACCCTTTCACGAAAACCTGCTAAGTCATTAAGTTGATAAGTTGTCGGATCGAGCAGATGTAGCATGGCGAGAAAATCTTGCTCGTGGTTGAGAACCGGGGTAGCCGATAATAGAAGCAGGCGATCGCTTTTATGGGCAAGATGTTTACAAGTATCAAAACGCTGGCGCACTGCTGCATCGCTAGAGGTCGCCATTGCTGCGATGTGGTGTGCTTCATCTAAAATTACCAAGCCAATATTCGCTTTCGGGTTGATTTTGTGAATCTCCTCAACCGCCAGCACTTCCACCCGCTTGGGAAAGTGGGAGATGTAAAATTTATTTTCTAATTCCTGTTGCCATTGTTGAAGTAGATATTGCGGAACTAGCACTACCGCATATCCAGAAGATTCATCCAATAGGTATTGACGAAGAATCGCGCCAGCTTCGATTGTTTTTCCCAGTCCAACTTCATCCGCCAGTAGATAGCAGTAAACGCCGGACAACTATTACCTAGTGTTTCCCATGCGCGATCGTGCTATCTGACGCTGTTCTAGAAGCTCGTTTAGTAGCTGAGTTTGACTATCAGGGTGTTCCCAGTCTTCAATAAATCGTTTCAAAGCAACGTTTACCATATCTTGTACGCTTGGCGCAGCTTTCATGTACTCAGGATCAAGCGAAAACTTGATCTGCTGCAAAATTGCGTAGATTTCATCTGGAACTCGTACTGGTTGTGGCAAGGTTTTTGACTCTACTAAAACTACTCTGTTATTATTTTATTAAATAAGCTTGTATACAAGCATTAATGAATGCACGTTATTATTTCTGTCTAATTTAATTGCTAAAAGTGCTATGGCTTACAAGCTTTTAAGATGCCAGAGAAAATAAGATGGAGGTGCTGCTGTTTTAGCAGTGTCAAATTGAATATCTGTCCAAGGAGAAGCTTTTTGTATATTAGCAATTAGTTTAGCCCAATCAAGATTATTAGCTATTTTGATAACCCGCTCTGGTTGGTCAGAAACCTCATATAAAAGTAAACTAATCTGCTTCATTTGCTGTAGTTCAAACAGAGGTGAATGAGTATTTTGCAAATTTGTGTAATGGTTAATCCAAACTTCATGTATAAAGTCAATACCAGGAAATAAAAATAATAAATATACTGCTACTACTCCTTGATATTTGAAAGTTCCTGCTTTTAATTGAATTTGCACTCTTTCACCGAGTCCCCAACTCTCTCCAGGGTTCATTTTAAATAGAAACATTGGAGAGTAATCAGTAGTGAGACGGTTGTTTTCAGTAACAACTGGAATAAAATAATACTCAGAACGCTGATCTTTTTTTACCCAGTTCCAAACTGATGTTCCAACTTCATCATTCAGCAGAAGTTCTATAAAATCGATTGATTTCGATTCATTCATAACTCTCGATAATTTGAAATTTTTAAATTATGGGTGTACTAACATCTTACCTTCAGCAAGAGTTTATCCGACGATCTTACCCTGGATGGGTAGGTCGTCATGAGAGCGCCATATTGCCCAAGGAATTGACAAATTTCTTAGGCTATGATCCTCGTGTAGATGTTCTGCTAGAACGTCAAGATGGTTCGAGGCGGCTATGGATTGAGTTCGAGATTAGCAGAGCAGATCCAGTGGCAAACCATGCTAAATTTGCTACTGCTCACTTATTTAAGCCACAGCAAGAAACTGACAGTTTTATTAGCATGGTTAGTCCTCATGTAGCTCGTGGACGGCGGAATTTGGCAGCAAATACTATTTTATTGATGCGTCATATAGGTATGAGTGCTTTTCAAACGGTACTGTTTCCACAGATAGCTAGAGAAGAAATTCAGCGTCTCAATCATTTGAACTTGAAAAGCCTAACAAACCTTGGTCTTGCAGTCGAACCTGAAATTGAACGTGCTATGTCTATTTCAGCAACAATTTTGACTGCTTTATCTCGCCGCATTCATTTCGTAAGTGACATGATGGATGTCATGCTTAACCTTCGACAATGGAATAATGATTTAGAAACCCTTCAAGGAAAAAAATTATGGGGAAAGCGCACAATTACTTACTTTGTTTTTGATCCATACTCCAAAAGTTTTGCTCCGTCAAAATTCTGCGCTTATATAGCTATTCCATCTGTGTTTAATCCTAATGTTACTAACCTTGGTTATATCAACAGAGTGGAAATGACAGTAGAGCTTTATGTAACTCTGGATGGAACAGATAGTCGTTTTGATGGTCGTAACGCTCATAATCATCTCACTCAAAGTTTAGCTATGACTCATTACAAATATAATGAATCCCCAGAGATAGCAGTTATATTTAATGAGTGGATTAATCATCACTCCAATAGTATTAACGTTCACCCTAATGGGGCTGTATTTTTATTACCACCCTCATGGTTTAAATAGTCGAAATAATAACTCTAAAACCGCTTTCGTAAAATGTTTAATTCGTGGTGATTGCTTATCTACAAAAGGAATACGCACAGCAGCATAAGCTTTACCACTTCAAGTATGATAGTTTTCTACTGCATCAAACCAAGCTTTACGTAATGGACTTGCTGAATCAAAACTGGTTACTCCCAAATGGCGGAAATAAGGAAGAGCATCAATACGCCCTACGCCAAATAAATGTAATCTGGTGTTCGGTGTTAAATGTTGATAAACTTCTTTCAATATTTCTAGAATTTCTATAGTTGGGGTTCTGGCAACTCCCCCTATAGCGATATAGTCATATCCCATTTCAACTAGTTTTTTTACTGCATCAGCGTAAGTTTCAGGGTTCCAACCTTGAGCTACACCAATAGGAGTAAAAGTATATCCAATTTTTTGATGTTTAGATATAAATTCCTCTGCATTTTGCAAAGTCAGATCATATCGCTTCTCTCTAACTCCAGGCTCGGCAAATGTCCCTACAATTAAATAGTCAATACTTACTCCATAATCGAATTTTAATTTTTGATAATAATCTAAAATTTCTACAGTATTATAAGGAGGTGCTTCGAGTTTAATATATCCAAAAGCTCCGCAATCTCCCATAATTTCACCTGGGAATCTTACAAAATTACGGATACCTCCTAATTTCTCTATATCTGCTCTTTTATTTTTTATCTTATCAACAACTACTTTCGATACCAGAATACCGTCATAATTAGGCTGTGAATATATTTCATGAGCATATACATCATCTCTATATGCATTTCGATTTAGACTAGATTCATCTAGTAAAAAATTATATCCAATATCTACCTTATCATCCCATTCTGGAATGAAATATTTCATTCTAAAATGTGTATTAACTGCTCTTGGTAAATTCAAAAATTCATCTAAGTCTGTTATTGCTCTTTTCGGTTTTTTATTTTTAATATTTGATTTTTTTGCTGTAGCTACAGAAATCCCTAAAGGAAGTTCTAATTTTTGGGGCTGATTATTTAAAAGTTTATCTAATATTTTGGGGTTGTTATATATCTCTGACAATAAGTTAGGTTTTTGTCTAATTTCAGTAGCAATTAACTTAAGTAATTGTCCTTTTAATCCTACTAAAGCACAGCCAAATCGTGATGCATCTGCATTAGAAAACGTGAACAATTCAAAATTGGCATCTCCTAAAACCACAAGATTTCTACTTTTATTAGAAGCTAAGAAAATAAAAGTCTGTTTGGGATTAGTTTTAATTGGTAAGTTTAAAACGCGTATGTATTTATCTCCTAATAAGACAAATACTAAATCATATCCAATAACTGCTTCCTGGAAATCTTTATGTATTCCGATAAAATTTGCCCATGAAGAAATTTCATCATTTTTCATTGAGTTGAAAGTAACCGTATAAGGGACAATAACTTTGTCTTCAGAGATTAGTCCATAAGCTGCTGAAATGATTTTTACATCTACCACTTCTCTTCCAAAGCGCGATCTCAGGATATCCACCCCCTCCATTAGCCGTAGATGTTGCAGCCCTGTGTACATCTGGACAGACGGACAAGAGAATTCTAAAAGTGATTGTGTGCGTTCTCTTAATCTCTCTGTGTCTTTAAAATCCTCTATTGTTAGCTGATTTGTTGGGTTATAAAGCTTTTTTCCAGTACAAGAAGTAATAATTAGTGTACGAAGGCGTGAAATTGTGCTATTTGAAACCAAGGTTTTTGTTGGAATAGATTTAATCATCTTCATACTCTACCCAAGAATTAGGAGTTTCTGACACTGCAACCTTTAGCTGCAAATCAGATGGTACTTGCTTCTTAGTTACGTCATAAATGTATTTGGCAATCATCTCCGCTGTCGTTTCGTACAAATGAGGCAAGTAAGTCATTGCAATCCTTTGCTTGCGTTCCCATCTGAACCAAGCACTTACATCAGAATTTACTTGTGCCACGCCAGTCCGTCTTTCTACCTCCTTTACAAGCCGCGACAAATACAGCTTATGCTTTTTTAGATTAATTTGAAAGCTGAGGTGTTAGATGATTGTGGTGGTTTGCGTAGTTACGCAGTTGAGTCTTTCTTGTTCTTGTACTCAACTAATTACATTTGATTTACTAATGCTTACAGGCTTATCTTCACCTGTAATAAATACTTGAAACCAGCCAGTTTCTAACTTATAGTAGTCAATAATTAAACCTGCTTCTCTGGCTGTTTGGAGAGCTAATATTTCCTGGGGAAAAAATCTTTTAATTCTTAATGAACAAGCCGAAAACACAAATGCTTTAGAACAACAAATTGCTAGATTGAAGGATGCTGGAGCAAAGCATATTCTTTGTGATGTTGAAAAAGGCAAGAAGGACGAACGCCTTCAGTATCAAGAATTAATTCAGCTTGTGGAAGCGGGAAAAGTTCGGAAAGTCATTATTACTCGAATAGATCGCATTACACGCTCTTTACCTACGCTAAGAAAAATTGTTGACATCCTTCAGAAATATGATGTCAACTTGGTGATTCTTGACCAGAAATTAGATTTGAGTACACCGCAAGGTAAACTTATGCTGAATATGCTGGGTGTACTGGCTGAATGGGAAGTAGATTTACTGTCAGAGCGGATAAAACGCGGTAAAGAACACCAACGAAAACAAGTTTGGGCTAATGGTTCTTGTCCGTTTGGTTTGATTGTGATTGAACGCAAATATTTTTTGGATTTAACTCCTTTTCTCTGTTTATTGACTGACAGACCCGAAAACTATCGAGATTTTTACTCTAATGCCATAGATGAAAATGCAATTTCCGATTTACCTCATCGAACAGTAGCTGAAATTGCCAGGGACTGTATTGAAATTTTTCTCCAAGTAAAAGGTGTAACTCCTGCACTCAAGAAAATTTTTGAAAAATATGGGATTTGCAAGACTAAAGCGAAGTCTAATGGCACAGACAAAGTTTTTCACTGGAGTAAACCAGGTTTTTCGCTGTGGCTTCAAAATCCCGTTCTGGATGGACATACTAGCTATAGCAAGTACGAGCAATCTATTGATGGTAAAAGAAGGCGCAAGCCCCGTGACCAGTGGCATATTATACGCAACACCCATCTTGACCAACGGCTTTTAAGGGATGGGGAAGCTGAAGAAATTCAGCATACCATTCAAGCCAACATTCAAATGTGCGGCGGAGCGTTTGGAACTACGCAACGTCAAGAAGGATATCGCCCCTATGCTTATCAAATTGGGTTAGTTTATTGCGGGGAATGTGGTTCTCGGTGTACTCATAAGGGAGTGTATACTTCCTCTTATCAGTATCGATACTATGCTTGCCGACACGCTGGTGTTGGTTGCAAGAACTCTAAAAACGTTCTACAACCTGACATTGAGGAAGCACTGATTACAACATTATTGGAAAAATCTCAAAATCTGACTCAGGAGCAGGGCAATACCACCCAGGTGCTTCCTTTTAAAACTGAGCGGTTGCAACAACTGGAGGGACAGCTTGCCTTTCTAGAGCAGTTTCCGGGATTTAACCCTGGTGCGGAAGAACTCAAGGCAGATTTAAAACGCCAAATTGAGGAGGAAATCAATTTCTTTCAATCACAATGCCTTAAGGACAAGACTGTTGAGGAAATTATTCGAGTAGGGAACAACTTGGGTGTTTGGAGAACGCTGTCTAATAATGAGAAGGTTCAGATATACCGCCGCATCGTACACAGGATTTTTCTTCGTGATGGTCAAGTTGAATCCATTGTGTTTAAAAATTCTCCTGCTGTAAAACCGGAGAATTAAGATGAATGCGATTGAACTTCTACGGCTGAAGCAGTTGAGGTTTCAAGTTGCTTCACAACTGGTTTTGAAGGAGTGGCAGCCTGAAGATTTAAGTAAACCTAAGTGTCCTAAATGCCACTCTCCAGGATTTTTCACCCCTCACCAGAGTCAGGACAGCCGCGTTTGTTATTGTATCCGGTGTAACTATTACTTTAAAGAAATTATTGCCACTCACAGCTGTAAGTGCGCTATTCCTGGCGATGACAAGGTATGTTATGGTTGTCCACATTTTCAGCAATTTATGGAACTTGTTGACCAACGACTTGTGCAACTGGAACAACTAAATTTTGTAGAGTTACAGGATTTGTTACCTTCCCAACCTTAACCATAAAATAACTCATGGACTTTATTGGAGCGCAGTCATACTTTGGAGTTTATCTTTGCTGCGATCGCACACAAGGCACACAAAATATTTAGCTAAAAAATTGACCCCTCTAGGAGTCAATTTTTTAGTTACACGAAGTAACTGTGCTTATTGCACCGCAATAGGTCTATTCAAAATACTCATAACTTCACCAGGATTAGGACTAGGTAGTAAAGGACTCCAATCCCCAACATTTGCATAGCCAATAACCTGCAAGTAGTGAATTGTGCTAGTAACGGCTTTAGAAGAACCAATCAACAGATGTTTAAGTGGTTCTTTACCTTGTAAAGTTTGATTATCGCTTGGATTATTGGTTGCTGCATTCGATTCTTCAAGGCTAGATAAAAAGCTTTGGGTAATCACAGTTCCCAGTGTCTTCTAGTGGGCGTTTTGGCTGCAATCATAAGGACGAGTTGAATAATGCACGGGTGACAACTTATAAAGCTATCATACCGAAAATTAGCGATCGCATCTCATAATTTAGTATTCCTGCAACGTGCGGTAGAGCGCACAACCATTAACACTGTTGGGTCATCACCTTTTTTGAGTGAGCGCGGCTAGCCCTACCCTCGCCCTTAATTGTGCGATCACACCCCAGGCGCGACAATCTTACTGTTCAGTCAGAGCGGTTTAATAGCTTATAATCCAATACAGTTCAGTTACGTCTTTCTTTTCTCTGCGTTCTTCGCGTTCTACCCTGCGGCAAGCCGCTTCCCATCTAATACGGTTAGTTAAAAAATTTGTCCGTGTAAATAGTTTGAGCCTTAAGTGATATCATGTCCGGCTGATTAGTTATAATTCCTGCATCTATGCAGAAAACTCAAGAACTTCTCCTCTGCTCCCCCTGCGGTATTCATGATAAGTCTTGAACCGGACACGATATAACCCGTATTGAATAAAAGATTATAGCAATGATTTCTCAGTTTTAGTCCAGGCAATCACAGATTTGATGTGACGGTTGTTATAATTCAACAAATTTATAACTTTGGCACCTGTAAGTTACGTTTATTACCTGCGTAATGCTTGTAAATAATTTCTGGAGAGTTGCCAACCCACCTTCCTACATCCTTCGCATCAATATCAGCTTCCAAACAAAGAGTGATAAAGGTATGCCTACATTGGTAAGGTTTACGATATTCGCTGACTAAACCCTGCTTTACAAGTTGAGTCACGATTCCATCTAAGCGTAAGTCGAAGGGCTAACTTGTGGTTTTTTAAACTCAGTGTATTTTTCCCATAATTCTCCCAAGTCAAATTGAGGGGTAGCTGAAGGTGGAACTGAGGTAATTGGGGTAACAGTAGTTAATGATGCTGCTGGTTTGTACTTAACCAAACTGGCATCAAACTCACCATAATCAATATCCCTCTGGATTTTTGCCGCTAAAGTCGATGCCTGATGTCTGCCTAAAGGCGTATCATATTGTCCCGTAGAAAGGTAGAAACGCTTGGTTTTTAGCTCTCCCGTCGGCGTAATAATAGGGTGGGAAAAAACTAATTGGAGACTGCCGTTAGAGTTCTTTATCTGCACTGAACGCCTAGGGGCAATACTTTGAGATTTTTGAGATTCCATAAGGTAATTGACTGGGGTAAACACCTTTATCCTTTTACTTTACCCCAGTTTTACCCCAGAAATCTTTATTGGGGTAAAAACCTTTGCCTTACATTTTTACCCCAGTTTTACCCCAGTTGTTTCCCCAAACTACCCAAAATAACCCCAAAAATTGTAGAAAGCTTGGAAAACAAAACCTTTAACGCCCAATAAAAAAAGGCTGGAAAGCCCTGTAATGTTTATATTCTTAAAAGGCGGCACCCGGATTTGAACCGGGGGATGGAGGTTTTGCAGACCTCTGCCTTACCACTTGGCTATGCCGCCATAACTTAGTTTTACTAAACTACACTAGCTGAGCAACTATTGTAGATCACAATGATAGCATAGGCTCATAAGGTAAACATCGTTAGTAAATTACCAATTGTCCTTTCATATATTTGAAATTCTGGATGTCTTTCCGTTTTCCTTTACTTACTTAATTTCTGTAATTTTTAATATATAAGGAAAATACTTGCCTTTTTCGTATGAACCTACCCAAATTTGGTAATTTCCGGGTAACCATTCGCCAACTATACCGGGATTTTTGCCATCAAAATCGTCATTGCACCAAGTACCGCCAGGCCCTTTAATCATAATTGTGGTATCTTGAGGGCTTTCTACTTGCAATTTCAAGTAGTCAAATTTACTTGTTAATGCCAATGTATGGTCTGGTGTTTCATCGACAAATCCGGTACATGGACCAGTAGCTGTTTCAGACCTTTCAGAAATTTGGTTACTAGATTCTGAGCCACCACTCATTCCTTTAAGTACCCAAGGATCTGGGGAAAATTGCTGATTAATAGTGACATCTCCAAATATGGGTGATACTTCTTGAGCATTAGCTACAACATGACTTGCAGATGTGCAGCAGAGTGTAACTAGCGACAACGATAATCTGATTCCTCTATTTAAAGCTGTTTTTGACATTGTGATTATATTCGTTTCTCAGTGTTTTGGAAGACATGAATTTTACACACCAAGTTCCCAAGATGAGAGGAATTGACTAAATTTGCAGAATATAGAAAACTCCATCCCCTTGTGAGCATAGGGTATGAACAGTTAGTTATCAGTTATCACTGCTCCCCTGCTATATATTGCTTTAGTAAATGATTTCTGAAAGCAATATATGAAATTTAGCCAAATTTTGAACCAACTTGCTGACACCACTAGTGAACATAGCCTGAATGTAAATCAAGAATACGATCCGGAAATTACAGGATTAACTGCTTTAGACGAAGCTACAAATGGTACTCTTAGCTACGTAGAAGGAGCAAAATTTGCATTTCTTATAAGTACAACAAATGCTAGTGCTTTAATCTTGCCCCAAGACAACAAATTACAATTACAAGCACAAGAAAGAGGTATTGCTTGGATAACCACCTCAGATCCGCGGCTGCTGTTTGCGAAAGCTATTACTTTATTCTACCAACCATATCGCCCTGACCCAGAAATACATCCCACGGCTGTCATTCATCCCACAGCAAAGGTTGGTAGTGATGTTTATATTGGTCCTCATGTTGTAATTCAGCAACAGGTGGAAATTGGCAATAGTGCAATTATTCATCCTAACGTAGTGATTTATCCAGGCGCGATAATAGGCGATCACACTACCTTACACGCTAACTGTACCATCCACGAACGCACCCAAATTGGTGCAGATTGTGTAATTCATAGTGGAACTGTCATTGGTGCAGAAGGTTTTGGTTTTGTACCTACCCGTACAGGCTGGTTCAAAATTGAACAATCTGGTCGTACCGTGATCGAAGATAGTGTAGAAATTGGCAGCAATAGTGCCATTGATCGCCCCACTGTAGGCGAAACACGGGTAGGTCGCAACACCATAATTGATAACTTAGTCCAAATAGGTCATGGTTGTCACATCGGTTCTGGCTGTGCGATCGCAGGTCAAGCCGGCATGGCAGGAGGCGTAAAATTAGGAAATCGCGTAATTTTGGCAGGACAATCAGGAATTGCGAATCAGGTGAAAATCGGCGACGGAGCGATCGCTTCTGCTAAAGCCGGAATCCATCATGATGTCGCACCAGGAGAAATTGTTTCTGGGATGCCAGCAGTTAGCCATAAACTATATCTTAAGGCATCTGCTATCTATAACCGCTTGCCAGAAATGTATCAAACTTTAAAACAATTGCAACGCAAATTTAATAATGATTAATTAACGTGACGTGAGTTCGACGGCTCTAAAAAACCCCGCTTCCATTCCTCTGCCTCAAAGTGAGAGAGGCTTTGAAAGCTTGATTGTTTCGTTCAGATGAATACAAAAATCTCCAACTTCTACACAAGCATTGCCATGATGCTAAAACAACCAAAGATGGTTTGGTTGGAGGTGGTAACTGTCAACCACCTAAGTCACCGAAAAGCCGGATGAGGTGAAAGTCTCATGTCCGGTTTTGTAGGCGAGGCGGAGTGGCGACACTCCGACCTTAGCCAGCGATATTGAGTCAACTCCAAAAACTAAAATCCTAATTTCTCCAATACTGGTTTTGTGGAAACAATATGACGTTCTAAGCCCAGTTCTTTGGGGCTAACTCCTAACGCCAAAGCAATTAACTGAGGTAAATGCAATATTGGTAAACCTAGCCTCTGCTCAATCACCTTTTCTACCTCCGGCTGACGTGAATCTAAATTCAGATGGCATAGAGGACAAGGAGTAACTATACAATCAGCACCAGCTGCTAAAGCATCTTGAATATGCATCCCCGCCATCTTGAAAGACTGGGTAGTAGCGTAACTAGAAAGCGGCCAACCGCAGCATTGGGTACGACCGCGGTAATAAATTGGCGTTGCACCCACTGCACGAAATATATTTTCCATTGCTTCTGGGTGAAAAGGGTCATCGTCAGGCATAGACTTTTGAGCGCGGAGGAGATAACAGCCATAAAAAGCTGCACATTTTAATCCAGTCAATTTACGCGTGACACGTTGAAAAATTTCTTCTAAACCATAATCTTTAACTAAAGCATAAAGCAGATGTTTAACTTCGGTACTACCGCAATAAGGTAAACAGCTTTCTTTATGTAATAAGCCATTTACCTGCTCAATGTAGGCGGGGTTAGTCTTTTGGCATTCCTTCAAGCGTTCATCCACATGACCAATCACACCTTGACAGGTGCTGCAATGAGTTAGTAAAGGTAAATTTAACTCTTCTGCTAAGGCAATATTTCTCGCATTAACAGTATCTTCCAATAATTGAGAATCTTCTTTAAACGTACCAGAACCGCAGCAAGCAGCTTTTTTGAGTTCAATTAATTGAATACCCAATGCTTTAGTGAGGGCTTGAGTTGACAAGTAAAGTTCCCTGCAAGCTCCTTGGGCAACACAACCAGGAAAGTAAGCGTATTTTAGTGAGTGAGATAGCATATAAATATGTTGGGATTAAGGCAGCCGCCCCCGACAATATAACAATTCTTCAGGTGACTGTTTTATCATTCTTAACAAGTAACTCTCATCAGGGAATGTATCTTTAATTTGGACATTCATCCCAAAATTTAGTAACAATTAGTAAACAGAAGCATTTACACACTGTGTTATGCGATCGCATAGCCAACTCTAATGACCAAACTTGCTCTAAAAAGGCAAGTATCTGGCATTTTCTTGATAAAAATGCTTTGGCAACATACTAACTATCGAATAGCGCCTCCTAGTATCCAACTGCTCTTTGAGGAGTTGTCCCGTCTTTAACAGAAAGGGAAATAAGGTTTTCTTTGAGAAAAACCCTTGCTAGTATACGGGCGATCGCGCTTGACGATAAGATGTATATGCTCAAAAGCACGTCGCCCGTAAACAGCAGATAGTAGCAACTGGTCAAGGACTTTTATCTATGAGCCAAACAGAAACAGAAATTTTTGCAAAAGTCAAGAAGATCGTCGCCGATCAACTCAGTGTTGAAGCTGAAACAATCACACCTAAATCCAATTTTGCCAACGATCTAGGGGCAGATTCCTTAGATACTGTTGAATTAGTCATGGCTTTGGAAGAAGAATTTGATATCGAAATTCCTGATGAAGCCGCCGAAAAAATTACAACAGTTCAAGAAGCCGTGGATTACATCAACAACAAAGTTGCTGCATCCGCCTAAAAAACCGAGTTCTGAGTCCTGAGGAGCCAGCGAACAATTCAACAGAGAAGTTGCCATAGCGTTAGCAAAGCAAAGCGCTCTTAGCGCCCTGCGTCAAGCCTTCTTTATAAGAGACTTCGCCCTAAGCGTAGCTATGCCGTAAAGCCTGCGGCATAGCTTCTCTAACGAGACGCTACGCGTAGCTTACTTCTTTGCATTAGAGCGAGTCTGCAAGCGTCGGAGGATTTCCAACGCCAGTTATCATCAGGGAGACCACGCCACTTGCTGCCCTGTGGGAAAGCCACAGAAGCGTCTACAAGTCAGGCATTGCCCGCCCAACGTAGTGGCTTCCCAAGACCACACTGGCTCCTCCAAGCAAACTTCTCCCAAGAAGAGACGCTGGGCGCTAAGCGTAGCTATACCGCAGGCTTGACGGCGCTGCTTCCTCAGGACTTGGAACTCAGCACTGTATTTTATTGTATAGATAGCAGCTTTCTCGCCACCTTTAACTGAGTCATGACAGATTATAAACGTAAGCGCGTTGTTGTAACTGGTATTGGCGCGATTACACCTATTGGTAACACACCCGCAGAATATTGGGAAGGATTATTAAGTGGGCGTAATGGCATTGATAAGATCACCTCGTTTGATGCATCTGGCCACGATTGTCACATTGCTGGTGAGGTGAAAAACTTCGATCCTCATGAATACATGGATCGCAAAGAAGCTAAGCGTATGGATCGATTTGCCCAATTTGGGGTATCAGCTGCCAAACAAGCCGTATCGGACTCGAAATTAGTCATTAATGAACTGAACGCCGAACAGGTAGGGGTAATAATTGGTTCTGGGATTGGCGGTATTAAGGTTTTAGAAGACCAGCAAACAATCTATTTAAACCGTGGGCCTGATCGCTGTAGCCCATTCATGATTCCGATGATGATTGCTAATATGGCAGCTGGGTTAACAGCGATTCATACTGGTGCTAAAGGGCCAAATACCTGCGCTGTAACTGCCTGTGCCGCTGGTTCCAACGCCATCGGAGATGCTTTTCGCTTAATTCAAGGAGGCTATGCCCAAGCGATGATTTGCGGAGGGTGCGAAGCGGCAGTTACACCCTTGTCTGTGGCAGGATTTGCCGCAGCCAGAGCGCTTTCAACTCGCAATGATGACCCGGCTCATGCTTGCCGTCCCTTTGACCGCGATCGCGATGGCTTTGTCATGGGTGAAGGTGCAGGAATTTTGATTTTAGAAGAACTCCAATATGCCATTAGTCGCGGCGCTCATATTTATGCGGAAATGATCGGTTATGGCATGACTTGTGATGCTTACCATATCACCTCCCCAGTTCCCGGTGGAGAAGGAGCCGCCAGAGCTATACGATTAGCCATGAAGGATGCAGGCATCACTCCAGAACAAATTAGCTATATCAACGCTCATGGCACTAGTACCCCAGCGAATGATTCAACTGAAACTGCCGCAATGAAAACAGCTTTGGGTGAACATGCTTATAAAGTAGCTATTAGCTCCACAAAATCCATGACTGGTCATTTGTTGGGTGGTTCTGGTGGTATCGAGGCAGTCGCCACTGTATTGGCGATCGCTAACGATCAAATTCCTCCAACTTTGAACCTCGAAAATCCTGATCCAGAATGTGATCTAGATTACGTTCCTCATCATAGTCGCGCTCAAGAAGTTGCAGTAGCACTATCCAATTCTTTTGGATTTGGTGGTCATAATGTCACCTTAGCTTTTAAAAAATACCCCTAAAATTCCCCATTTTGCCACTGGTCAATTCTGTCCAAACCAAGGATTGAAAAGTATCACAGAGATCATTTCCTGATAAAATAGGCGTTCAGCATGACCAAATTATCAGCTTGATTTATCACCAGAAACTCAGGAGATCCCGCTTGTAGATCAACAATCCAGAATGGGATGATGAAGATACTGCGGGGAATCTAAAAACAACCCCGGCAAGAGTGAGAGCTACGAAGAGTACTAACCCGTCGTTAAGAACAAGAGATTATGGCTGTTGCAACCCAATCCCTCGAAGAACTTTGTATTAACTCGATTCGCTTTTTGGCTGTTGATGCCGTAGAAAAAGCCAAATCGGGACACCCAGGACTGCCGATGGGCGCGGCTCCGATGGCTTTCGTACTTTGGGATCGCTTTATGCGATATAACCCCAAAAATCCCAAATGGTTCAACCGCGATCGCTTTATCTTGTCTGCTGGTCATGGCTCGATGTTGCTGTATGCCCTGCTTTATTTGACAGGCTTTGACAGCGTGAGTATGGAAGATATTAAGCAGTTCCGTCAGTGGGAATCCAAAACCCCAGGACACCCCGAAAACTTTATGACCGAAGGCGTGGAAGTTACCACAGGCCCACTAGGTCAAGGAATTGCCAATGGAGTCGGTTTAGCGATCGCAGAAGCGCACCTTGCCGCCAAATTTAACAAACCCGATGCCAAAATTGTTGACCATTACACCTACGTAATTTTAGGTGATGGTTGCAACATGGAAGGAGTTTCCGGTGAAGCTTGTTCTTTTGCAGGGCATTTGGGACTAGGCAAATTAATTGCTTTGTACGACGACAACCACATATCTATCGATGGTTCTACAGATGTAGCATTCACCGAAGATGTTTCTAAACGTTTTGAAGCTTATGGTTGGCACGTCCTACACGTTAAAAACGGTAATACCGATTTAGCAGCGATTGAACAAGCAATCAACGAAGCTAAAGCTGTCACCGATAAACCGACCATGATTAAGGTGACAACCACAATTGGTTATGGTGCTCCCAACAAACAAAATACTGCTGGTATTCACGGTTCTGCTTTGGGTACTGACGAAGTAGCTTTAACTCGGCACAACCTGAAGTGGGAACACGAACCTTTCGCAGTACCCCAAGACGCTCTTGACCATACACGTAAAGCAGTTGAGCGCGGTGCTAGCTACGAAGCCGAATGGAACAAAGCCTTTGATGCTTACAAAAGTAAATATCCCCAAGAAGCTGCTGAATTGGAACGTTACATTAGCGGTAAACTTCCTGACGGTTGGGATCAAGTGCTACCCACCTACACCGCAGAAGACAAAGGATTACCTACCCGTAAGCACTCGGAAACCTGCCTCAACAAATTAGCGGCAGTTTTACCGGAATTAATTGGTGGTTCGGCTGACTTGACTCATTCCAACCTCACCGAAGTCAAAGGTAAAGGCGACTTCCAAAAAGGACAATACGAAAACCCCAATATCCACTTTGGTGTGCGGGAACATGGTATGGGCGCAATCTGTAACGGAATTGCACTGCATGGTTCGGGATTAATTCCCTACGGCGCTACCTTTTTGATTTTCACAGACTACATGCGTGCTTCCATCCGCTTATCCGCCCTGTCACAAGCCGGCGTGATTTGGGTGATGACTCACGACTCAATTGGGCAAGGTGAAGATGGCCCCACACACCAACCAATTGAAACTTTAGCTTCCCTGCGAGCCATTCCTAATCTCACAGTGATTCGTCCTGCCGACGGCAACGAATGTTCTGGTGCTTACAAAGTGGCGATTGAGAAAGCTAAGCAAAACGATCCGACTTTGTTGGCCTTTACCCGTCAAGCTGTGCCAAATTTGGCAGGTACGTCGGTTGAGAATGTAGCCAAGGGTGGATACACGGTAATGGATAGCCAAGGTACACCCGATATCATCTTGATTGGTACTGGTTCAGAATTAAACCTTTGTGTTACCGCAGCTGAAAAACTGACCAGCGAAGGTAAAAAAGTCCGCGTTGTCTCTATGCCTTCAACCGATTTATTTGATGCCCAGGATGCAGCTTACAAAGAGTCCGTTCTGCCTAAGGCTGTCACCAAGCGGTTGTCTGTAGAAGCTGCTGCTAGTTTTGGCTGGCACAAGTATGTGGGTACTGAAGGCGATACCGTTAGTATTGATCGCTTCGGTGCTTCGGCTCCCGGCGGTGTATGTATGGAGAAGTTTGGCTTCAGTGTTGATAATGTGTTAGCTAAAGCTAAACAATTGTTGGGTTAATAGCAACTGAATGTTCTCTGAATCTTTTGGGGTGGGCTGAAAAGCCCACTTTTTTTTCAGTCAGATCCCCGACTTCTTGAAGAAGTCGGGGATCTCGCAGCCTATCAAAATTAATATAAATGCCAGCGCGATCGCCAGAGAATACTTTAAAATTTGTAAATAAAAAGACTGCGTTTGATCCTATGGTAATTCGTCAAAAGACAATTTGGGAAAATTTTCTATCTCCGGTAGTACGTTTTTTCATTGACGAGGAAAAGTTACAACGTTACGCCGATAGTATTGATTGGAAAAAAGAAAGCGATCGCTTGTGGCGAAATGATGTGATAATTCCTGATTATTACAGTAGCCGAAACTTTCACGGGATTGAAGGCGGATATCTCAACTTTGGTGCAGCAGTTTCCTATGATCCGATTACTCAATACGTTCTACCACCTAATGAAACTGTAGTACGTCAAGCTTTAATTGATGCTGTTAAGGTCAAACCCCGGCGCATATTAGATTTAGGCTGTGGTACGGGTTCCACAACTTTGATGTTAAAGCAAGCCTTCCCTCAAGCAGAAGTCATTGGTTTGGACTTATCACCATACATGTTGGTAAGAGCAGCAGATAAGGCTAGAACTGCTAATTTAGATATAATCTGGCGACACGGAAATGCAGAAAAAACCAGCTATCAAGACACTTGTTTTGATTTAGTCACAGCTTCTTTGCTATTTCATGAAACACCAACTGTAGTATCCCAAACAATTTTGCGCGAAAGCTTCCGGTTGCTGGTAGCTGGTGGACAAGTATTGATTTTAGATGGTAATCAAAATACTCTACGTTCGTTAGATTGGCTCAATAATGTTTTTGAGGAGCCATATATTCGTGATTATGCTGCTGGAAACCTAGATGCGAATATGGGTGCAGCGGGGTTTGAAGCAGTGCAAACTCAAGATGTATGGTGGATTAATCAGGTAACTAGCGGTATTAAACCTATTCCTGTAACAAATACAGCTACTCAAAAGCAAGTACGGCAGTATACGCCGACATCAATAGATAATAATGATTTGGAGGACTTAGGATCTCCAGTTTTTGGCATAAAGGCATGAGTATAAAGGCAGTTTTATTTGATTTCAACGGTGTGATCATTAACGATGAGTCCATTCACCTACAACTAATAGATGAAATTCTCGTTCAAGAAAATCTCCAACCGCAAAAGGTGAGTGAGCGTCAAGCTTCTTTAGGACGCAGCGATCGCGCTTGTTTTCAAGAACTGCTGGCTAATCGTGGTAGAGTCGGTACTGAAGAGTATTTAACACAGTTGCTGCACCGCAAGGCACAAGCTTATGTGCTGGAAATAGAAAAATTAGCAAAACTGCCTTTATACTCAGGTGTAGAAGACTTAATATATCAGGTGCGATCGCGAAACCTAAAACTAGGTTTAGTCAGTGGTGCGATTCGCCAAGAAATAGAACTAGTACTTCATCGTGCCAAGCTAGCCGAACATTTTCCAGTGATCGTTGCAGGTGATGATATCACTACCAGTAAACCCAAACCCGATGGTTATTTGCTAGCAGTCACACGCCTAAATCAAAAATATCCCGAATTAAATCTGCAATCACAAGAATGTCTAGCAATAGAAGATACACCAGCTGGCATCCAAGCGGCGAAACGAGCGCAGATGCAAGTAGTGGGTGTGGCAAATACATACCCCTTTCACATGCTCCAGCGCTGCTGTAATTGGACTGTGGATTATCTGACTGATTTGGAACTAGAACGTGTACAGGAAGTTTATTCTCAAAAAGAACTTCAGCCGACAGTAAGTGAATGTTAATATAGCTTATGTTAGTACTCAGTGCTGAATTAAGGGGAATTAGCTCAGCTGGTAGAGCGCTGCGATCGCACCGCAGAGGTCAGGGATTCGAGTTCCCTATTCTCCATTGTACATTCGCAAATTATATGTCGCAATTCGCAAATTAATGTCGCTTTTTGCCAATTAAGGTCGATTTCGTAAGTTTGTGTAACTAATTTTAGTATATTAGGTTTTCGTAAATTAACGTCGTTTTCTTTCGTCATTAAGTGTAAAATTTACCATAAGCATATTATTTTTCCTTAACATTTGTTTGATCGCAGCGCTCCTTTCAACCCTCCTAGCAAGAACCAGGAATAGATCTTTCAACCCATCCCGGCTAGGGGTGGTTGTTGAAACAGCGAATTTACGTGAAATACGCTCTAAGAAAGAGCGATCGCTATTACAGGGCAGTGGGTAGGCTAAATTTCGGCATCTGCCGTTAGGATAAGTTACAGGTGTAAAAATTATTTCTACCTATAGCGAAGATGAATATTGATCCTGTAATTAATGCACTTAAAATTATTGCTAAACCTGTGGGTTCTTTAGTTATTAATCAAGTTCAACGTAATGAAACTGTAGTTAGAACCTTAAAACAATTCAATTTTGATCCGGTACAGCCACCAAAAGATGTTGATGGTGTTTATGTTTACTCTCTAATTGAGTATGGTGTGGGTAAGCCGGAAGCAATTTTAAATATTATTCGAGAAAAAGAAATTAAAAACGCTTTTTGGAGTGCTTATACTTCAAACGATCCTTTGGGTTTTTACAAGGAAGTAGAAAAGTTTTTGCAGGGGAAAGATTCAGAATTTGATATCCAATTAATGAAAATTGAACTGCGATCGCAGTTGGAAGAGTTTGGGGAAATATTTATTAAAGTTGCTAAAAGAAGCAAATCAATAGAATTTGAGCCTTTTCCTAAATGGAATTTAGACGAGTATCCAACAGAATTTAAGTCGTTAATTAGAGAAAAAATTCGCTTGTTTTGTGGTCGTCAGTTTGTTTTTGACGCATTTAAGCAATTTTGCAATAAGAATCGCAGTGGTTATTTTACAGTAGTGGGTGATGCGGGGATGGGGAAAAGTACCATTGCTGCTAAATACGTCTGGGACAATAGATCGCCATGCTATTTTAATATTCGCCAAACTAGTAGCAATCGAGCCGAGCTATTTCTTGAAAGTATTCGCCAGCAATTAACTAAGTGTTACCAGTTGCAGAATGTCGAGAAGGCTAATTTAGCTGATTTACTAGAACAGGTTAGTAAAAAAATTCCTGTTAGCGAACGTCTGGTAATTGTAGTTGATGCTTTGGATGAAGTAGAGCAAGAAGCTGGGGGAAATATTTTAGATTTCCCAACGGCGCTACCAGAACGTGTCTATTTTCTGCTGACTAGACGACCATATACTATAGATAAAAAACGCTTGTCTGCACCAGATGTCCCGATGGAGGAGCTAGATTTGAGGGCAAATGACTATGTTAATTTGAGCCGTGAAGATATCAAAAAGTATATTGGGTTATTTTTGAATGTTGATGAAGACCATAAGAAGGGACTTAGACAATGGATTCAAGACCGCAAAATTGATGAGAATGATTTTGTTGAGCAGGTAGCAACTAAGAGTGAAAATAATTTCATGTACCTGCGCTATGTCTTGCCAGGAATTGGTAAAGGTGACTATCAAGACTTGAGTTTAAAGCAATTACCCGATGGTCTTCAGGACTATTATCAAGTTCATTGGGAACGTATGGGGATGGATGCAAAGCCCCAAGAAGTAAAAGTATTTATCCTGTTTATTTTAGTGGAGATTGGTACACCAATTCCTTGTGAAATGATAGCGGCTATTGCTGAACAGGATGAATATGATGTGCAATTAGTTTTAGAAGAGTGGGTTGAGTATTTGAAGCAGCAGGATATAAAAGGAGAAATCTGCCATAGCATTTATCACGCTAGTTTTTTAGATTTTTTGAAAGCAAAACGGGTTTTGGATTCCAAACGGAAGCTATTTCAAGAGGTTAATCAACGCATTGCAGACTACCTTGTAAGGAAGATGGCGTGATATGGGAGAATTTGCTGACAAATTAGCGGCACAAAGTCCTGCTTTTGTTCGTGCTTACTTGGGTAGTTTAGCGCCAAGCTTGGTAAAGTCGGGAAATTTAGAGAAGTATTACCAAACTCTGACTGATTTTGATTTCATCACTGCCAAGATTAACTATCCTGAGTTTGGGGTGCAGCCACTAATTGACGATTATGATTTGATTGATAGTGAAGAGACATTAAATTACTCAGAATATAACTCTGAAAAAGTCAAAACTCTGAAATTGATTCAAGGGGCGTTAAGACTGTCAGCGCATGTTTTAGTAACAGATAAGCAACAATTAGCGAGTCAGTTGCATGGACGGTTAGTAAATCAGCAAATGCTAGAGGAAATTCAGGCATTATTAACACAGATAAAGCAAAAGACAACCACTCCTTGGCTGTGTCCCTTGACCCCAAGCTTAACGCCACCAGGAGGACGCTTACTCCGCACCCTCACTGGTCATGGTTCTGCGGTAATAAAAGTCACTGTTATTCCCAATGGGCAACAGGTCATTTCTGCATCCAGTGACAACACCCGTGATTACACCCTCAAAATCTGGAATCTTGCAACGGGGAAGGAACAATTTAACTTCAATAGTCCTAGTTATGTAAATGCAATAGCCGTTACCCCCAATGGACAACAGGTCATTTCTGCATCCTTTGATAAAACCCTCAAAGTCTGGAATCTGGCAGCAGGGGAAGAACAATTCACCCTCAAAGGTCATAATTCTTATGTGAATGCAATAGCCATCACCCCCAATGGGCAGCAGGTGATTTCCGCATCCAATGACAACACCCTCAAAGTTTGGAATCTGGCAACCGGGGAGGAACTATTCACCCTCAAAGGTCATAATTCTTCGGTAGAAGCCGTTGCCATCACCCCCAATGGGCAGCAGGTGATTTCCGCATCCAATGACAACACCCTCAAAGTTTGGAATCTGGCAACCGGGGAGGAACTATTCACCCTCAAAGGTCATAATTCTTCGATAGAAGCCGTTGCCGTTACTCCCAATGGGCAGCAGGTGATTTCCGCATCCAATGACAAGACCCTCAAAGTCTGGAATCTGGCAACCGGGGAGGAACTATTCACCCTCAAGGGTCATAATTCTTCGGTAGAAGCCGTTGCCATCACCCCCAATGGGCAGCAGGTGATTTCCGCATCCAAAGACAAGACCCTCAAAGTCTGGAATCTAGCAACCAGGGAGGAACAATTCACTCTCACTGAGCATAATTCTTCAGTCAATGAAGTTGCGATCATTCCCAATGGACAGCGAGCAATTTCTGCATCCGATGACAATACCCTCAAAATCTGGCATTTACCAACAGGTTTAGAACTCTTTTCTCTAACTGGTCATCCCACCTCAGTACGTGCTGTAGCTGTTACCCCTGATGGCAAGAATTTGGTTTCTGGTTCAGTGGACAACACTCTTAAAATATGGAATCGTTTAACAGGTCGGGAACTTCTTACTCTTACTGGTCATTTTGCTTCAGTAAATACAGTAGCTGTTACCCCTGATGGCAAGAGTTTGATTTCTGGTTCAGTAGACGATACTCTTAAAATATGGAATCGTTTAACAGGTCGGGAACTTCTTACTCTTATTGGTCATTTTGCTTCAGTAAATGCAGTTGCAGTCACCCCGAATGGCAAACAGGTGATTTCCGCATCTGATGACAAGACCCTCAAAGTCTGGAACATAGCAACTGGAGAAGAACTATTCACCCTCACTGGTCATCTTGCTCCAGTAAATGCAGTTGCAGTCACCCCGAATGGCAAACAGGTGATTTCCGCATCTGATGACTGGACTCTCAAAATCTGGAATATAGCAACTGGAGAAGGACTATTTACCCTCAATGGTCATTTTGCTCCAGTAAATGCAGTCGTAGTCACCCCGAATGGCAAACAGGTGATTTCTGCATCTGATGACTGGACTCTCAAAATCTGGAATTTGGACACTGGGGAGGTCATTGCTACTTTTACAGGAGAAAGTTACATGTATTGTTGTGCAGTTGCACCAGACAGCGTAACAATTGTGGCTGGAGATGCTTCAGGTAGGGTGCATTTTTTGCGTCTTGAGAACATGGGGTGTAATTCGTAATTCGTAATTCGTAATTGACAAACTACACAGCAGATGAATGACCAAAGATTTCATTGACGGTAATGTTGACATCAGGGAAAGCTGGAAGTGATAAAGTTTGACTGCTAGCGAACTTTTGCATAAGCTGATATCCTGCGGCTGTTGGTTGTTGATAAACTTCTACAATTTCCTCATTAATATCTACTAACCAAACTTCAATTATGTTTGCTTGTGCATATAAAGGGATTTTCTCTTCCCGGTCATACTCGATAGTTGAATCAGCTACTTCAATTAATAAAAAAATATCCTGGGGTTGGGGGTGTGCAGTGGCGTAAAAATCATCACGGGGTTTGAGTAATGCTACATCTGGCTGAGGTTGTGAGTTATCGTTTAATGCAACTGGATTTTGAGCCGCAACTATGACGCGCTTACCTAACAACTGCACTAACAAATTAATCATGCGATTTACACAAGCCGCGTGTTTTGTCCCAATAGGCGACATCTCTATAATTTCTCCCCGAATCAATTCCACTCGGTCATCTTCTGTGAGAATCCCCGACTCAATCATTTTCTGATATTGCTCAACCGTGAATTTTCGTCTTAATAACTGCACAGTCATGACTACCTCCACTGTTGCCTCATCTTATAATTATTCCTCACAATTATGAGTTCACCACCCAAACCACCAACAAAAATCAATTCCAGAGGACATCCCACAGATTTTGAGCAAATTATTCAAGCCAAAAGCCTAAACTTTGTCGGTCGTGAATTTGTCTTCACGGCTATTAACAACTTTCTTGACCGCCATCGCCACGGTTACTTCACTATCATTGGCGCACCCGGTAGCGGTAAAAGTGCCATTCTCGCCAAATATGTGACAAACAATCCTCAAGTTATTTATTACAATGCCGAACTTGAGGGTAAAAATCGTGCTGACGAATTTCTCATAAATATCTGCACGCAACTCATTAATCAATACTCGCTTAATTACACTTCTCTCCCTAATAACGCCACAGAGGGAAGTTGGTTTTTCTCTAGTCTTCTCCAGCAAATCAGCGATGAGTTAGAACCTCATCAAAAACTGACAATTGCCATTGATGGGTTGAATTGCATAGACCGCAACAGCCAACCATCTGGTACAAATCTGTTTTATCTCCCCCGCTATCTCCCGGATAAGGTCTATTTCCTCCTCACTCGTAGACCTTTCTTGCGGGACAAGTCGGGTTTATTAATTGAAACGCCGTCGCAAAGTCTTGATTTAGCAGATTATCCAGAAGAAAATCGGCGGGATATTCAAGCATATATTCAAAATTACCTAACTCCTCAAGAGATCCCCCCAACCCCCCTTGAAAAGGGGGGCAATATTTCGCCCTTGTTAATGGGGGTTAGAGGGGATCTTAAATCTTGGCTGAGTAATCACCAGATTAATGAGGAAGAATTTAGCGATCGCCTCACCACTTTGAGCGAAAATAATTTTATGTATGTTAGCCAGATTGTAGGTGCGATAGTTGGAGGTTTTTACCCGGAACCTTTCCAATACAACCAGTTAACCCCGGATATAGCAGCATATTATCAGCAGCATTTACAGAATATGATTTCATCTGAGCAAGAGGAAGGCTTTAACATAGCTGTGCTGAATGTATTAGTCCAGCAAAAACAACCAATATCAGTAGAAGCGATCGCTCATATCATTGATGCAGATGAATACGAAGTTGAGGAAGTTGTAGAAACTTGGCTTGAGTTTTTACAGCAGCAACAAATTGCTGAAGAAACCCATTACAGCCTCTACCATTCCAGTTTCCGCCACTGGCTAATTAGACAACATATCTAATATTCTAGATACTGTTCCTATGGTATGAAGCAATTATTGAATATCTCTTCAATTTCAACGACTTTAGCAAGTTGGGCATTTAAATCTACTCGTTGCGCTTCTTTCATCAAACAGATATCTAATTCTCGCTCATTCAAAGGTTCAGGCAGTTTTCTTCCCATTCCTCTAAACCATCGCTCATATCATGTCCGGATAATCACTTACGATTAAACTCCAATCTGAAGCCACCAATGAAAACCAGTTAACCCACGAATTAAATCTTGCTGTTGAAGTAAAGACTGACAGCGATGAAATAAAATATTCTCCAAATCATTGAGTGAGTTAAACGATTGATTAGCGATTGGTTCGTCCACCAAAGTCCACAACCTTTCTGCCGGCTGTAACTCAGGTGAGTGAGAAGGCAAAAATGTTAAATGTAGTCCTTCAGGAATCTGTAAATTTTTACTGGTATGCCAGCCAGCACGGTCAACAGCTAATAAAATGTGTTTATTTTTACCTAATCCAAATTCACGAGCAAAATCAGCCAAAACCTGATTAAACAATTCTGTGTTCACGTAAGGCAGAATCCACCAATAGCTCTCTCCTGTTTTGGGATGTACAAAAGCATACAACCATAACCATTTAAACCGCCAATGGACATCAGCAATTGGTGTTTCTCCTTCAGGTACATACACTCGTCGCAAAATCGGTTTGAGTCCTAAACGATGTTCATCTTCACACCACAACTGAACTTCTGCATCTGGATAGATAGTTTGGAGTTGTTTTACTTGTGTCGCTAGTTTTTTTTCCAGGCTTCTTGCTCAAAATGATCGCTTTTAGTGTGAGACGGGCGAGGTACTCTGAGTCTAAAAGTCATCTGCCGTAATATCTCCCATCCCCTCTGTCGGCTGATCTGATTTCCTGTGACTTCAGTTAGCCAGTCTGCTACCTTTCGACCGTTCCATAGCCCTCCATCTGGTGCTTTCTCTTGTAATGCCTGCCATAACTGTGCTTGTTGCATATCATCCACTACAGGCTGTTTACCTTGGTTTAACTGCCTGCGATCGCCTAAGTATCCCACTCCAAATTCGTTGTATCTTTTTACCAATCCGTATATCCATGTTTTGCTGTAGCCTGTTATTTCCTCTACTTCTTCCGTTTTTTTACCTTGTGCTACTAACCAAATAATCTGGTACTGACGGCTTTCTATGCCATCTTTAGCTTGACGATAACGTTTTTCTAGCTCTTCAATACTTAAATGTTTGGCTACACTAATTCGTTTTGGCATGACTCATCTTTGCGCTCCCTGCTTTTATCGTAAGCGATTATCCGGACATGATATCATCTGGTCATTTTCAATATCACCCAAGTAACGATGTACTTCATTACAAACAGTGTGCTGAAAAAAAGGTTGCACAAAACTCGACTCCTCTAGCACGAAATTTCTACGATAAAGCCCAACACGCCTGAAAAATATCTCACTTTTAGTGACAAGCACTTGAAACTCAGGGTGTGCAGACAACTGGAAGAAAGTTGCCACCCTTTCTTCTAACTTGGAGCAAATCACTATGGACGTGAAAGGTAAAGAAGTTTTTATGAGTTTTACATTTTGTAATAAGCACGTTCTTGCACAAAGGCTTGGATACAGTCCTCACACTTTGAAAGCAATCCGGCAACGTGGTGATTGGCTCGAAGGAATTCATTACATCAGGCCTAATGGCAACTCAAGGGTCATTCGATATAATCTTGACCTGTGCTTGAATTGGTTTGCTAATCAAAATAATCCAAATGCTCATCACAAAGAAATTGAGCGTTATTTGATGAGTTTGGAAGGTGAAAAACGGCGAAAATCAAGGTAAGAATTTGAGATACCTTCAAAAAGCACAGATATCTAAAAACAGCAGATTCAGCATAGTGCAAAAAGTATTCTCTCCAAAATGCTTGACTATACAATAACTATGCAACGCTGGCCAAAGCAATAAAAAAGCGATCGCTGTTCATATCAGTTATCGCCAAACTACAAAAAATCTCTTTTGTGCATAATTTTACCAGCAATGGCAGAAATCCGGCTCAGGAAATTCTACAGGATTTAAGACTAGTATCGAAAAATGAATGGGACATTATTCTCACTTAGAAATAATGCAGAATCCCTGAGCAATAATTAACAAATAATTGTCTTGATACTGCCTAAATCTTAAATAGATGTTGACATTAAGAACTTCAAGTTTCTGACATTAGCAACAAAGTTTTGGCAGATGAAATAAACCATTTTCTAGCACAAAAATACTTGTGTTAGAAAACCTGCTGATGATTTTGTAACCAACGCAAACATAGCCAGCAATTATGGAGCGGCGACATAATGTCGTCCTCTTCATGCTGGGACAACATTTGGAGTTGATTATGAACGCTACAAATATCAATAAATTTTCGGAAAATTCTAAATTAATAGAAAAACATTGGCAAGAATGGGTAATTAATTCAAGTGTGGACGAAACTCTAACCTGCTTAAATGTTCTTTCTCTACATGGTGCAATCAGCTACGAATATTTACTGTATGCCCTACCACAAACTGCTAGACGTAATGATGGGCGCTTACGAAACAAGTATCTAAAACAATATGCCCATATCGAAGCAGGAGGATGGTGGGTCAGTGGACTTGACCCATTAAATAATTGGTTACCAATGGATTGGGGTAGATTTAAACCAGACTACCCCAGACAGGAATGGGATACAAACACAAACACCCAGAAGTCTACCAAAAAGATTGTCAAATATGAATCGCCTCCCAAAACACCAAATCGTGTTACTTATTTGAGAGTGCCATTGCATACTTGGCAAATGCTAGCAAGGCGTTATAACGTTCCCATGCCTCAGGATATTACCATTACTGAAGAAGGAGAAGCTTTAGGATTTTGGGCTTGGGTAGTAGCACACAGAGAAATTCCTATTATTCTTACTGAGGGTGAAAAGAAAGCAGGTTGTCTTTTAACGCTGGGGTTTGTTGCTATCGGCTTACCAGGAATTTGGAACGGAAGAGTAGGGAAAGAAGACTTTGAAAAACTACATCCTGATTTAATACCACTAGCGCAAAGGGAACGCAAGTTTGTCATCCTATTCGACTACGAAACCAAATCCAAAACTAAACAACAAATTTTTCAAGCCACCCATCGCACCTGTAAAACTATTTTGAGGCAAGGTTGTCAAAGTGAAGTTGCTGTGCTGCCAGGGCCAGAAAAAGGTATTGATGACTGGGTTCTAGCTCTTGGTAAAAAAGCTGATAATTCTGTCACTACTCTGATTGCTGATGCCCTCACTGTTACGGATTATCAAAAATCATTTTTTGTTCTACCAAACAGAGGAATTTATAAATATAAACCTGATGAAACAGTCAATAGCCGCTACTTATCGCAGGTAATTAGCGTACTGCCTAGAACAGGCTTAGTTGGCTTAATTTCTGATATGGGTACTGGAAAAACAGAATTGACATTTTTGTTCGGCTCTTGCTTGAATTTCACTGTTGACCTGCTCTCGTATATCGCCTAATTTAGGAACGACTATGCTACCAGCAGAGTATGTTTGAGCAAGGGCGACAATTTTTTTAGCTATTAATCTATCTATATACTGTCCTAGCTCAGATTCTTCAAATGGGTTTGGTGAAGCAGAGATTTGGGCTATTTTGCGTTTGTGAGATAAAGTTTGTTTTTCTCTTTGCTGTCTGTTTAACAGTTTGTAATTATCCCCAAGTAGCTGTTTGATGCTTTGATAGGTAATAACTTTGTCTGTAATACCGTCTACTACTGCTACTGTTGCAGGTTGTTTTAGACCAAGGCTAACACCTACCAAAATATGAGATTTACCTTTGTACAAAGGTTGACTCGGACGAGGAAAGGAGTTATTGATTCTAGATAGTGTTGAGTTTTTCTGCTTGATAAATCGTTCTTGTTTGGAGTTGAGATTACCTTTGGCTTCGGTTCTAGTGATGATTTTGGCGATTTCTTCTGCTCTTTCTTGCTTTACTTGTTCTGTACCTTCATCTGTCCAAAGGCGGGTATCCACACAACAATAGAGAATTAGACTGTGAACATTCCAGGGTTCGCCCTTTCCTTCCCCTTCTTGCCAAGCAATACGACCACTACGAAGAGTGAACAAACTGCTGGAATGCTGATTTTTACTGTTGCGTTTGATTTGTTGATCTTCTAAAAAGCGTTTAAACCAATGTAGCTGCCTATTATCGCAATACACTTCAAAGGTATGCTCGCTGATTCCGTTGAATTTTACACAAATGCGTCCTTTTTGGTTTTTAAACCAAGTCATCTCTCCACTGCCTTCGTAAGCTACTGGGAACGGTACAGAACTAGATTGTCTCAAAAGGCTGTTTTGCCAAGATTTCGCCTCGGTTTCGTTTTCAGGGACGTTATATGTAGCAGTGAAGAGTGTTTGCAACCACTTAGTATTAGTTAAATCTCGACCTTTGGGAATTCGTGCTTCTAATTGCTCTTTTATTCGTTCAATCTGAATCTCAAGTTTACGGCGGCGTTGAGTAAACTTTTCACAGTCTTCTTCTTGATCGGTGACTTCGCAGGCATTTTTGAGTAAATAGCTAATGGTACAACGAGTCAGGATATCTTCGGTATTGCGGTAAATTTCAAATAAGGTGTTAAATACATAGCGATCGCTTGTTTGAGGTGCGTGCTTCACATCATCAGTCTGTGAAAGTGCAGATTTTTTACTCTTTTTGACTTTGCTACTTTTGGGTTGTTGAGTGTCAATTGTATCGACTGGAGCAATTTGAGCCAAAATTTCAGTTGCTTTGGTGCGAATTTCATCCAAGGATGCACCACAGGTTTTGACTAATTCAGCATCACTTTTGAGCATTTCCAGCCAGTAGGTTTTACTGTCCAGTTGGGACTGCAACCGCTTCATTAAGGCGAGCCACGATTTATAAGCGTAATTCACCAATGCGATCGCACTGGCATAAAACCGAGAAGGTTGACCACTGTAGCGCGAGTCAGTTTTGAGTGTCAGACATAGTTGCTTGACGATATCAGCAGGGATTTTAGCTTTTTGTCGCCAATTTTCAAGGTCTGGGTGATGACCCAATTGTTGGAGTAACTCCTTAATCAAAGGCGTGTTATGCTCTGCCATTAACTTCCATAAGTATTGGCGGGTAGATGCACTGGCTACCAAACGGCACTGAATCGTGATTTGGCTCATGGCAGTTTTAAACATATATGGTTTAATAATAACATATATGTCTTATAAATAGCCATGTGTAAAATTATTTCATGCAGGAGACATTTTTTACGAGCAAACAAGCGGCTGAAATCACAGGTTGTACCCTGCGTCAGCTCCAGTACTGGCGAGAGAAGGGGGTGATTGTTCCTGTTATCAGTGAAACAGGAACTGGACGTAGTATTTATTACTCAAAAGCCAATTTGGTGGAATTGGCTGTGATGGTATATTTTTTGTCAGCTGGGTTGAGTTTTGATTTGGCTGGTGAAACGGTCAAAACCCTGAAAGACAAGGAACCTGAGTTATTTAAATCTGGTGAGGGCAAGCGTTTTATGTTGTTGGGAGCAGTGGCAGAAAAAGCTGCCAAGGGAGGAACAGGGCTGATGCTTTCCCTTGTGGAGTTTGACCGAGAAAAAGCGATCGCTTCCTTAGTTGAAGGTAAGCCTGTAATTCCCGTATGGTTAGATCGGATTTATCAGCTGATATCAACTAGGCTGGTGGGCTAATTTTAAATGTTGATGATGTCATCATCATGAATGCTACCATCAGGCATTGTTGCTCCCCCTAAATATGCATCATCTAGATCAACACCACTAAGATCAATACCAAAAAGGTCAGCATACTTAAGGTCAGCACATTTAAGTTGAGCGCGACTCAAGTTAGCACCCCTAAGAATAGCACTCCTCAAATTCACACCACTGAGGTCAGCAT
Source organism: Halotia branconii CENA392 (assembly GCF_029953635.1). Lineage (NCBI taxonomy): Bacteria > Bacillati > Cyanobacteriota > Cyanophyceae > Nostocales > Nodulariaceae > Halotia > Halotia branconii. Next base: position 5,292,108 of record NZ_CP124543.1, read on the forward strand.
TACTCAAATTGATACCACTTAAGTTACAACCACCTAAGTTACAATCTCTCAAATTAGCACCCACCAAGTATGTATCATCAAGGTTGGCACTGCTAAGGTCAGTTAAGCTTAAGTTGGCATGGTTGAGGTTAGTACTGCTGAGGTTAGTTTTTTTAAGGTCAGCATGACTAAGGTTGGCACTACTAAGGTCAGTTTGAGTCAGATTCGCATCATTAAGGTTAGCACTGCTGATGTCAGCATCTATTAAGCAATTTGCTTCTAGTTCAGCACCACTGAGATTAGCGTTAATTAACTTTGCTTCACGCAGGTCTACCCACCTTAAGTCAGCTTTCTTGAGTTCGGCATCAGTCAAGTCTACTTTCCTCAGATTTGCTCTTAGTATTTGTGCGTTATTTAACTTTGCGGACTTTAATACTGCTCCGCTTAAGTTTGCCCATCTCATCTCACTTTTTTGCAGGTAAGCTCCACTCAAGTCTGCATCAGTTAGTTCTGTATAGGCAAGCTTGGCTGCTTGCAAATTTGCTTCACCAAGCTTTGCAGTTCTCAAAGTTGCTTTGTTCAGTATTGCCCCTTCTAAATCTGTTTCTCTCAAGTCCGCTTTATCTAAATTTGCATTGGTTAGGTTTGCCTTGCGAAATATAACTTTACGAAGTATTGCCCCAGTCAGATTTAAGTCTGTTAGGCACAATCCACTAAGATTAGCTTCACTTAGGTCTACTCCAGGAAAATCCCTCTCTCCGGCTGCATATCGTTTAAGAAACTCCGAATCTAGCATTCGCTTTGAAGAAACTGCTTCCAAGGGAAAAAGTTCACATAAGTCGCAGCCAAAGTAGTCGCACAACACCTCAGCTGTGTTGCAGTCAATCCGGTCAAACTCTTCTTTGTAAAGCCTGCTAATGGCATTGATACTCAGACCTGTCTCCTTTGCTAGTTGGTACTGGGACAGATCTTGTTTTTCCATCAGATTCTTTAAATTACAGCGAATTTTTTTCATGATACCCGATGTTGCCGTTTACAGGTGAAAAAGAGTATAATTTTTGCTAACGCTATTGAAATGTAATCACGCTAGTGGATATATAGTAGCGTTAGTAGTATACGAAAGCAAGTATATGCCTAATTATTCTGAAACACTTGGGATGATGGAAATTTCTATTCAAGCAAATGACTCAAGCCAATTATGGTTCCCGGTAATTGGTGAAGAAACACAAGCTTTGCTTAACCACCTCGGTCTTCCTGACGAAGAGAGCCGAACAAGGATACAGAACGAGGCAATCGAAGTAATACGGCGATGTGTACCACCAGTATCGCTCAGTGGTAGTAAGACAGGATTGGTCACTGGATATGTACAAAGTGGTAAAACAATGTCTTTTACAACAGTCGCAGCTTTAGCCTGTGACAATGGCTACCGAATGGTAATTGTAATTGGAGGTACCAAAACCAACCTATTTAAGCAGTCTAACGACAGATTGAAAAAAGATTTGCGTTTAGATACGCGCAGCGATCGCAAATGGAAGTATTTTGAAAATCCACGAGGTGACAAACGACAAAATATTCAGAGTACTCTGGACACATGGCATGACCCCTCAGTACCAGAAGACGAGAGGCAGATAGCACTCTTAACAGTGATGAAGCAGAGCGATCACCTGCAACACTTAAACAAGCTGCTTGGCAATATGAATCTGGAAGGAGTACCTGTACTAATAATTGATGATGAAGCAGACCAAGCAGGACTGAATAACAAAGTCAATCAAGGAGCGATGAGTACAATTTATCGTCACCTGATTGAGCTTCGACAACTGCTTCCTCACCATTCTTTCTTGCAATATACTGCAACACCACAAGCTCCATTGTTAATAAATATTGTTGATGTGCTTTCGCCAGACTTTGCTGAAGTGCTGACCCCTGGTACGGACTATTCCGGGGGTAAAGAGTTTTTCTTAGATAATCCAATATTAATCAAAACTATTCCAAGTTACGAAATTCCTACTCAGGATAATCAAATTATCGATCCTCCTGAAACGTTCTTGTTTGCCATGATGCTTTTTTACCTGGGAGTCGCTGCTGGTTATCTCAGGGATAAAGGTAGAGGTAATCGCTCCATGATGGTTCACCCGTCACAAAAAATTGCACCTCATGGAGAGTACTTTTTTTGGGCTAGACAGATAAACAATCAATGGAAAAAAACTTTAGATGCAAATGATCCAGCCCGCATAAACTTATTGGCATCTTTTAATAAAGCCTACCAAGACTTAGTGAAAACCGTAACGGACTTACCGTCGTTTGACGAACTTGTTAAGGTTCTTCCTAGAGCAATTAATCAGACAAACATTCAACAGGTAAATACAGCTGGAGGAAAAACACCGACAATTGATTGGAAAAATGAATATGCTCACATCCTCGTCGGTGGACAAGCAATGGATCGAGGCTTTACAGTCGAAGGATTGACAGTAACATATATGCCTAGAGATGCTGGTGTTGGAAATGCAGATACTATACAGCAGAGAGCGCGTTTTTTTGGATATAAACGTTCATATTTAGGATACTGTCGTGTTTTTTTGGAACAGGATGTAAAAGATGCTTTTACAACATATGTAGAGCATGAAGAGTATATACGCCAACAGTTGAAAACATATCGAGGCAAGCCGCTGTCAGAGTGGAAGCGTGCCTTTTTCTTAGATAATCCTCTCAGCAGTCCAACTAGAGGTAATGTTCTGGATTTACCCTTACTTAGAGGCGGATTTGGCAGTGATTGGTATGTACCGAACTACCCTCATGACTCAGATGAAGACGTTATTAATAAAAACCAAGTGGTTGTAGATACATTTTGGTCACAGTTAACAGCTTTGAATGAAAAGAATTTTGGAAAAATATCAGTTAACAAGCATTTATTTGCAACTGATATTTCCCTCAGAGATACATTTGAACAACTGATCATCAAGTTCCGTACAACGCATCCCAGCGATTCACAGCGATTTACTGGGCTTATGCTACAGGTACAGCGTTACTTGGAAAAAAATCCAGATGAACTCTGTGATATCTACCTCATGGACAAAGGGAACCTACGCTTAAGAACTATCACTAAAAATAAAGGTACATTGAACCTGTTTCAAGGGAGAAATTCTAAAGATCCAGACAAATATCCAGGCGATCAAAAGATTAGGGTTGAGGATAAAATAACCATTCAAATCCACAAACTTAATCTTTATGTGGAAGCAGAGGGAAGAGATATTGCCAATATGTCTGTCATTGCTATATGGGTTCCTCAAAAAATGGATTGTCAGTGGATTAGCCAAAATCAAGGGAATGTAGTGTAAAAGCACCTTTTAGTCCAGAATTCAAAGTTTGTAGCCCGGTGTATATTATCGGGCTTTTTATTTCAAAATTATAGAAATACCTTTCTGCGACTTCATCATTCCCCCAAATGCCAGAAAACACCTCTGACACCAACCATCTACCCATAAAGCCGGAACCTTAAACCTCGCTCCACAATTAGGACACTCTGACAATAACCTTAACTGATGCTGCTTACACCCTTGCGTTACCTTCAACTGCCACTCAATTTTGTGACAAGGCGACTCGGCATAACAAGCTGCACATAATCGAATTGGCTCCATCTTCATCCCCACCCCAGCAGGTGGTAACATCTGCTCTAATCTATCAGCCTCAACTCCCACCACAATAGCCAACGCTTCCAACTGTTGCCGAGAAGGAGGCGGATTAAAGCGAAACTTTTCCCATCGTGCAACAGCACCCCCAAGTCCCGCCGCTTTACCTAACCCAGTAGGCGTTAATTCATTCGCTCGTCGAAACCGCCCCAAAAAATGGCTCAAACTTTCGCCCTGATATGGTTCCACTCGAAACACCCAGGGTTGGATATCTTCGGCTTTCATTACCTATACTCCCCAGTTACTTCCTTCAAAGTTTCCAGGTCAATTTTTTGTAATCCTTTCTTCAAAGCCCGAATTGCCGCTTCTCTGAGAATCATATCCAGCAGCCCAATATAACCCTCTTGTGTCACTCTCGGAAAACAATAATCGAAGCAAGATTCTGAAACTTTGATTGAATAAAGCTTTGAGCCTTTATTTTCTAACAGTAACTAAAATTTGTAGCCTAACCCTGAAGATTATAACTCTGAAAGGCTTTTAAAGATTGGCTTCTCCCAAAGTGACAAAACAGGGATAACCAAGCGTTGCTTCACCCAAAGTCTTCAACATTGTCTTGCTGGAGAGATTAGAAGCCACCGACAGTTGCAAAACTTTCTTTTCCCAGATATCCACAGTTCGCTTAAAATCTTCTCCTGACATCTTGCCAAAGCGATGACAAGCCTGAAAACGGTTATAAACCTGCTCATTTCGCTTAATTACAGCATCCAGGCGGTCTGTTCCTACCAAAATCACGGCAATTTCTAACTTGTCAAAAATATCACACACCTCTGCAAAGGTTTTCGGCTTCAAACGGTCAGCCTCATCAACAATCAGCATCTCTACCCCGCAACCCTTGAGAACCCGAAACGTTCTGTCACGAATCTCTGCAACCGTTCCTTTTGTTACTTGATACTTCAAATGCTCAAGAATCACTCCAAACAATTCCTTAGCACCGCACTCTTGAGGAATTTGAATATAAGCAACAGACACAGTTGGTGGTTGTCCTGGTTCTTGCTTGGGTTTATGTCTGAGCGTGTAGGCATCACAACCCATTGTTTTACCAGTTCTTGACTCTCCCACAACCCGTCCAGACTGACGTGCTTGACGTTTTCCTTCTAACCAGTCATGGAGAATTTTGACTTGTTCGAGTGGGACAAAACTTTTACGATTCAATCTTTGAATTTCTGCTTGTAATTTTGCATCAGTGAGGGCAATATCGCCCAATTCTTGAGCAACAGCTTGGGCTTGTTTTAAAGTCATTTTTTAAAATCCGTAATCTTCGCGCATTTGTTCGTAATCAAATACCTCTGGCATCTCCGATTCTTCTTGAGTTTGAGGAGATGCTACTTCTAGCTGTTCTACTTCAACAAGGGATGGTTGTTTAGCTTTTTTAAGTTCAATCTGTTCGGCTTTTTGACGTTCGTTCTTGGTTGGCTTTTGGTTGACAGAAGTTTCACGCTCCCTGACTTCTGCCAAAATTGAGCGATTGCTAATTGTCTTACCAGCCTCTCGAATCTTGCGACTACTGGCTTTGGCTTCATCCAAAGACAATTGCTCTGTCTCCAAATCTTGAGCAAATGCCCTAGCAACAAACTCCTCCCGATTTCCTTGTTGGCGGTAAACCAATATAGTTGTGATATCTCTAGGGTCGAATCGTAAAATAATACTTTCCCCTGCGTATCCTGCTAAAAGTTCACCTCGATACATGATGTTTTCAAATTGCAGGTAGCCCCCTCTTTGAATCTGCCGTCGTGTTTGTTTCATGAGGCAGATATCCAAATCTCGCTCGGACATGGCATCTGGAACTGCAATCAACCCAGATTCCCAGCGTTGAAATCGAGTTTGATCGCCCATACGGGCATCAATTCGCTGGTTATAGTGATTGACGATATAACGTACCAACTGCTGCTCTAGCTGTCTTAAGGTAAGACAAGCTTCTTTTTCTGCTTCTTCTGGTCGCTCTTGTACATTTGACCCCGTATATCCTGGTAAATTAAAGAATAATATCATGTCCGCGTAATTAGTTATAATTCCTGCATCTGTGCAAAAACCATGAAACCCTATTTCCCCCTGCTCCCTGCCCCCTGCCCCCTGCTGTCTTAATGACAAGTCTTTAACCGGACACGATATAACCCTCTTCTGTCACTTTCCGAAATAAGCAAGTAGTAAATAACTGAAATTATCCAGAAGAGAAAAAAGGTTTAAATTGGTTCATTGTACAAATTAGGTGATTAAATCCAAGCAATAAATCGGAATTGGGAAAAACATCTAGCCAGGGATAAATCAACCAAAATAATAAGAGAGGTTGAACAATTAAGCGAAGATTATTTAAAGTATTCTTCCATCCATAATCATGATTCCATTGTTTATGATTAGAAAAATCTACACAATCAATACAAACACTGTTTTGTACCTCTGTTTCAATTTGAGGAGCTTGATTTAAGGATAAGAAAGGTGGAGAACTTAAACTAATCATTGTGTAGACACAAAAAATAATCTCCCACCATCTCTGAATATGTTGGAAATTTGTAAACCTGTAATCTGTCCAGCCCAGTTCCTGTTTACACTGCCGAAAACCATATTCAACCCAGGTTCTTAATCCATATAAGTCGCCTAAAATCTTCTTCAAGTTACCTTGAAGATTTGTCATCACGAAAGAAGTAGAATTTTCCGGCATGGTTTCTGGGTCAGTAGTTATTTCCCAATAAGTTATGGTTCTTTTTTTTCCATAAATTATTTCTCGAATATATCTAGTCTCTGATTTTTGATTGCTAAATGTTCTTTTAAATTTACACCACTTATTCGCTCTAACGCTCTGGTTGGCTGGTAGCCAGACTCCGTGATTATTTCTTATTGCCACAACATAAGCTAATTCATATTCATTCAATTTTCTGATGAATTCGCTACTCTCACCATATAAACTATCCGCCAGTACCAACTCAATATTAAAGCCTTCACTAATTAATTCTGTAATAATTTCTGACGCTAATTCTATTTTAGTTTTATATTTATCTCCTTCTTTTAAAGTCCCCTTTGGTTTGAATACTTTGAAACTTAAGGGAAATGTTATATTGTCATAAACTCCATAAGCATTGACTGTCACTATTCCATTATCTATTTTTCCTACGCTCCCTAAATATTGTCTAGCCACATAATCTGTCTTTTTACCTTTTTTCCTGTCTCCTGTTTCATCTATTACTACGGTTATCGCCTGATCGTTTAACGCTCTCTTTAATTTATTTAATCTTCGGCTCTTTAATTTCTTTACTGACCAATCTGAATAGGCTATAAAATGATGTAATGACTGAGCAGAGTTTATACTTACTACTTTAGCTATTTCTGGTAACGATTTTCTTTTTATCGTTGATATTATCCCCAAATGTAAATATTTAAAGCATTCATAATTTCTTACCTCTTTGAACAGGTCTTTATACTCTGCACAATATTCATCTATGAGCGCAACTGTTGGGTGGGCATCTCTCGACAAATGTTTCAGGATTTGTAATTCTACATCCATTGCTCTGCTTACCTGAAGAGAGTTTTTTCTTTTAATTCTTTTATTTAGAATACCCGGAAAGTGACAGAAGAGGGATAATTCGGTGTTAAAGGTCTTAAAAGGACGCTCGACAATACCCCCTTCACTAGGGCGATCGCGTAAATGACAAACAAAACCTAGTTGTACTGCATCAAGTGATTTACCAGCTACGGCATGGTTAGATTAACGAAGCGAAACAATTGTTGGCACGACAGATTGCAGGGAAGAGCGAATGTGCTGATGGTGCTGTAGGGACTGAAAATGGTTTGGTATATCTGCTTTTAAAACTGGACTAACAAAAATTGATAATTGTTGTTAGGTTAACAGCATATCTGAAGAAACTACCTATCCTAGGTTGAAATACTTGGGGGAGTTGAAGCAACCGTATTTGACGACTGTTGAAGAGAAACTGTTGAGTTTGATTGAAAAAGAATACGGCATCGAAGTTCTGATCTCACTGATGATACGTATGAGGTAGAGCGAGGAAAGGTTACGAAAATGGTAGATACAAGTTTTCGTTCTTGACAAGAATAACATCCACATCCGCATATTGAAGCACTAGTAGTATTTCAACTTTCTTTACTCTTCCCTAGTTTTGGCTTTAAACAATCTCATGCCATTAGCTGTGACTAATAAAGAAGTACCTGTATCAGCTAATACTGCGATCGCTAACCCAACAAAACCAAAAGTCCCTAATAATAAAAATAGTCCTTTCGTAACTAAAGAAAAGACAACATTTTGTTGAATTACTGAAACTGTACGGCGGCTTAAGGTGACTGCATAAGCTAGCCGTTTCAAATCGCTGCCTACTAAAACTACATCTGCTGTTTCTAAAGCAATATCAATACCACCAACTGCAAAACTAATATCTGCTGCTGCTAAGGCTGGTGCATCGTTGATGCCGTCACCCACCATTCCTACTACTCCCGATTGCCGCAATTGTTGAATGACTTGCAGTTTGTCTTCTGGTAATAGTTCTGCTTGATATTCTGTAATGCCGACTTGTTGGGCAATCTGTTGAGCAACAGCGGTGCGATCGCCTGTTAACATGACTAAATGCCGCATTTTGAGTCGTTGCAGCATTTGCACAGCTGGCGCAGCTTCTAGCCGCAAGCCATCTGCTAGGGCAATTATTCCTAACAAATTCTGGCTATTGCCTACTAAAACAGGTGTTTGTCCTAAATTTTCAATTTCTGTTAATAGAGATGTTGCGGCTGTTGATAAAGTAATGCCAAATTCGGCAAATAACCGCCGATTTCCCACTAAATAGCGATTCTCACCAAATTGCGCGGTAACGCCTTTACCAGGATAAGCTGTAAAATTTTCAATAGTTTCTAACTTTAATTTTTGGGCTTTAGCTGTAGCTACAATCGCCTTACCTAAAGGATGTTCTGATTGTTGCTCTAAAGCCGCAGCAATTAATAAGACAAAATCTGCGCTGACTTCTCCCAACTCATACACCTTTTGCAGTACGGGTTCTCCTTGAGTTAAAGTTCCGGTTTTATCAAAAGCCAAACTCGTTAAATGTCCAGCTGTCTCTAATGCATGACCACCTTTGAATAAAACTCCCTGGCGAGTTGCTGCCCCAATGGCGCTAACAATGGAAACTGGGGTAGAAATCACTAAAGCACAGGGACAGGCAATCACTAACATTACTAATGCCCGATACAGCCAAACATTAAAAGGTTGAGCAAATATCAAAGGGGGAATTAAAGTAATAGCGATCGCACTTAAAATTACAATTGGGGTGTAGATTTGGGCAAACTTATCTACCCATTGCTGTGTAGGGGCGCGGCTAGATTGAGCTTCTTCGACAAGGTGAATAATTTTCGCAACAGTTGTATCATTAGCAACATGGGTAACTTTCACTGTCAAAAAGCCTGTTTGATTTAAAGTCCCAGCAAAGACAGCATCTCCTGGGGCTTTATCTTCGGGAATTGACTCTCCGGTGATGGGAGACTGGTCAATGGCACTTGTACCAGAAGTTACTACACCATCCAGCGCCACGCGCTGTCCCGGTCGAATCGTCAAAGTTTCCCCTACTCGAATATTTTCTACGGCAACTGTCACTTCTTGATCGTTTCGCTGCACCGTAGCTGTGGGTGGTGTTAAATCCATCAAGCCCCGAATGGCGTTGCGAGTACGACCAAAAGTAAAAACTTGCAGAGTTGTACCCAAGGAAAATAAAAAGACAACCAAAGCCGCTTCTAACCAATCGCCTAATGCTACTGCCCCAATCACCGAAATCGTCATCAGCAGATTCATATCTGCACGGCGCAAACGCAATTCAAATAATCCAGCCCTGGCGATGGGATAACCAGCAACTATAATACCGATGCCATAAAAAGCCCGTGCTAGCCAAATTGGTAGTGCCAAACCTTGAGCAATTAAGCCCAAAAATAACCCTATACCTGCGAGAATAACGCTTTGTCCTCGGCGATTAGTAATCCAAAATTGCCAGTTGCTAGCAGCGGGTTGAGGAGGATGAGCATGTTTGTGGTGATGCTCATGATCATGATCGCAGGTATGACTATGATCGTGGTTAGTAGCTTCAGGACTCGGTTCTACTGTATAGCCTAAAGCTTGAATTTGTTCATAAATCTTAGTTTCGTTAACTGCTTGCGGATCATAGTCAATTTGCGATCGCCCTGTCGCAAAGCTCACCGATGCCTCATTTACACCTACAATTTGCTGTAAGCCGACTTCAATTGTTTTGGCACAACTACCGCAATCCATCCCGCCAATTTGTATTTGTAGCGTTTTTGGCGTAGCAACATCTACGGTGTAGCCCAAAACAGTGATGCGATTTTTAATTTCTGCCGTATTTACAAGATTTGGGTTGTAGGACACAACTGCCCGTCCCGTTGCAAAACTCACTGCAACTTCCTGTACACCATTTAACTGCTGCAAACTGGCTGCAATCGTTTTGGCACAACTGCCGCAATCCATGCCACTAACTTGTAATGCTTGAGTTTTTGAGGAGGAGCTTTGAGTCATGGCAACTCTACCAACAAGGCTAACTGCCAATATTCTAATACAACAATTGAATAACTATTCAATTGTGCAATGATTATCATTTTAAGTATATTGAGATTGATAACCATTGCATAAAATAAACACCATGAACACACGCAAACGAAAACCAGATTTAGATATAGTTCAAACTTCTGATGCGCCTACTTGTGAAACCCATTTAGTGAATTTAGAAAATGTCCGTTCTTCAATGGCGCACATTCTGTCAACAGAAAAAGCACAACTGATGGCAGAAGTATTTGGGGTATTGGCAGATCCTAACCGTTTACGTCTGGTTTCAGCTTTGGCTGCCCAGGAGTTATGTGTTTGCGATTTAGCAGCATTGACAAAAATGAGTGAATCTGCTGTTTGTCATCAATTACGTTTGTTAAAAGCTATGCGTTTTGTTAGCTATCGTCGATCGGGTCGAAATGTCTATTACAGTCTGGCTGAAGGTCACATTACTAGTCTTTATCACTTTTTAGTAGAACATTTGAACGAATCAAATGATGAAGATTTAAGATAAAAAATAATTTAGTTTTAGATATTTGATTAAACTTTCTAGTAACCTATTAATCAAACTTTGATAATGAATGTTCAAGCACTTATTACAAGCTAAGAGCGCGTGTAAACTTAGTTTTGCTTATTTATTTACTTTTGTAATATTTGCAAGTAAAAATATTTGTAGTAGGTTGCATTTTGTCTGATAATCTGTTTGACTTATTTATAATAATGATACCAAGACTTTAGTATAAATCTGCTTTAATATTTGTATAGCGGAGCATAACATCCATGAACTACCTTCATCAGACGATCGCCATCTTGGGAATCACAGGTGTATTGAGTGGAATGCCGATTATAGCTCATGCACAAGGAGCAGCAGCACGCATCAATCAGATGAACTTTCAGGAATACTATAACCAAGGTGTGCAAAAACTAGAACAAGGAGATTTTTCAGGAGCGATCGCTGACTTTAATCAAGTTGTACAATTAAACCCCCAATATTATGAAGGCTTTTGCCTGCGGGGGCTAGCCAAGTCTCAATTAGGAGACTTGCAAGCAGCTATTACAGACTTTGATCAAGCACTGAAAATCAATCCTCATCATGCAGATGCTTACAATAGTCGAGGAACTGCTTATGCTCAACTAGGAAACACTCAAGAAGCGATCGCAGACTTTAATCAGACTATAAAAGTAGCCCCAAACTTTGTAGATGGCTATTACAATTTAGGATTACTAAATTATCAACAAGGCGATCACAAACAAGCGATCGCTAATTTCAACCAAGCAATTAGTATTAATCCTAACTTAGCTGATGCCTACGGTAACAGAGGACTAGCACAGTATGCTTTAGGAGATAGCAAGAACGCTGTTGCAGATTTAAAGCAGGCAGCAAGTCTGTTTCAAAACCAAAAAAATACTCTTGGATATCGCCAAACACAAGCTCTGATTCAACAACTCCAGCGGTAGTAACTGCATTATAACTACTAACTTGTAATTCGTAATTCAAGGATAAAAATACCTTAATTAATCCATTTCGAGGGATAATAAAGCGCAGCCTCACATAGAGTTGAGATTACGAATTATTCTGATTAATGACACAATTAACTTGGCTGCGTAAAAATCTCTTTAGTACTTGGTATAACAGTTTATTAACGGTTCTCTGCTTAGTATTTCTCTTTTGGGTCGGGCGGGGATTTCTAATTTGGGCAACGACTCAAGCACAGTGGGCAGTAATTAAAGTTAATTTACCTTTATTCTTAGTGGGAAGATTTCCCCAAGATTTGTATTGGCGAATTTGGATTGTCTTGGCGATCGCTGCGACTTTAACAGCTGTAACTGCGGGCGTTGTCTTTAGCAAACAACAGTTTACAAAACGTAGAATTGCCTTATTTATTTGTATTGTGAGCGCTCTGTTAGTTATTGTACCGTTAAATTTGACATCCCGTCTGTGGTTAGGATTAATTGCAGGTTTACTAATTGCAGGTTTTGGAATCGGAAAAAGCTTTGCTAAAACAATAGCTCCCTGGCTTTCTTTAAATTGGCTATTATCTTTCTTGCTAATTCTGTGGTTAATTGGCGGTGGTTTGGGCTTGCAACCCGTATCTACAAATTTGTGGAATGGTTTGTTACTTACCCTGTTAACAGCAATAGTTAGTATTGTTCTTTCCTTTCCTATTGGTGTGTTATTAGCTTTAGGACGCACTAGTAATTTGCCTATTGTCCGTTGGTTTTGTATTCTGTACATTGAGCTTGTCCGGGGATTACCGCTGATTGGGATTTTGTTTCTTGCTCAGGTGATGTTGCCGTTATTTCTACCAGGAGATGTACGTTTAGATCGAGTTTTACGAGGAATTGCTGGATTAGTTTTATTTAGTGCTGCTTATATGGCAGAAAACGTGCGCGGTGGACTTCAAGCAATCCCGCGTGGGCAAATTGAAGCTGCCAAAGCCTTAGGATTCAATACGCCATTTGTAATTATATTAATTGTTTTACCTCAAGCTTTGCGTGCCGTTATTCCTGCAATTGTCGGTCAGTTTATCGGTTTATTTAAAGATACTTCACTCTTATCTTTATTAGGATTAGTAGAACTTACAGGTATTGCCCGTTCTATATTGGCGCAACCCCAATTTATTGGTCGCTATGCAGAAGTTTATCTATTTATCGGCTTAATTTACTGGATATTTTGTTATTCTATGTCTTTAGCTTCTCGGCGATTAGAAAAACAGTTGAGTTAATAGTCAATACAAAAACTTCCCTTAAATCATGTCTCTGCTAACTCTGTGACTCTGTGGTTAGTTAAAATACAAAATAAATTGAAACACGATATGTCAGAACACAACCCGATAATTATCGCTGAAGATGTTCATAAATGGTACGGCAAATTTCACGTTCTCCAAGGTGTGACCTTAACAGTAAACCGTGGAGAAGTGGTCGTATTAATGGGGCCTTCTGGTTCCGGCAAATCCACCTTTATCCGCACATTTAACGCTCTAGAAGAATATCAACAAGGCAAAATAATTATTGACGGTATTACTCTCAGCCATGACTTGCGAAATATAGAAACAATTCGCCGAGAAGTGGGAATGGTATTTCAACAGTTCAACTTATTTCCTCATCTGACGGTACAGCAAAATATCACCTTGGCTCCGACTTGGGTACGGCGATGGAACAAAGCAAAGTCTCAAGAATTAGCAATGCAACTTCTAGAAAGAGTAGGGATTTTAGAACAGGCGCAGAAATATCCTGGACAGTTATCTGGTGGA